>NZ_LZZU01000054.1:0-149522 GCF_014170355.1 Cupriavidus sp. UME77 | reverse complement strand
TATACTGCATCAAGACCGATGCACCGAAGTTACTAACCTTTTAGAAAGTATTGTCATGTGAGACAATGCTTTCATGAAATGCAAACGAAACTCGGATGCTCGGTCGATCGAGCATCAAGCCTTGCAGGTAATGCGGCAGCAGGCAGTGAAGGCTATTCGCGAAGGCCAGACGGTAGAAAGCGTGGCTGCGGCCTTTGGTGTCAATGTGCGCAGCGTCTATCGCTGGCTGGCCGACTTTGCCAACGGCGGGCAGACGGCGCTGCTGGCTAAGCCGATACCCGGCCGCCCACCAAAGATCAGCGCCGAGGAAATGCGCTGGCTGGCCAAGGCAATCAGGGACAACACGCCGCTGCAGTACAAGTTCGAGTTCGGGCTGTGGACGCTGTCGCTGATCGGTGAGCTGATCCATCGCCAATTCGGCAAGAAGTTGTCGCTGGCCTCGGTCAGCCGGATCATGAAGCTGCTGGGATTTAGTGCGCAGAAGCCGCTCTATCAGGCTTGGCAGCAGGACGCCAAGCTGGTGCGGCAGTGGGAAATTGAGACCTATCCGGAGATCCGGGCTCAGGCGCGAGCGGCGGCCGCAACGATCTACTTCGTGGATGAGGCGGGCATTCGCTCGGATTATCACACCGGTACGACTTGGGCGCCGCGTGGCCAGACACCTGTGGTTGGCGTGACCGGCCGGCGCTTCTCGCTGAACATGATCTCGGCAGTCAGTCCACGTGGGGAGTTCCGTTTCATGGTGCATGACGGCTCCGTCAATACGACGGTGTTTATCGAGTTTCTCAAGCGATTGATGATCGGCGCGACCAAGCCGGTTTTTGTGGTGGTGGACGGGCATCCGGTACACAGAAGCAAGCTAGTCAAAACATACGTCGAAAGTGAGCAAGGCCGGCTGAAGCTGTTCTACCTGCCGCCGTATTCTCCTCACCTGAACCCCGACGAGCAGGTGTGGGCGCACGTGAAGCGGCAAGTCTCCAAGCGTTTAGTCCAGGGAAAGAACGAAATGAAGAAATTGGCGAGAAGTGCGTTACGTCGCATTCAACGACTGCCTGAGTTAGTCAAGTCGTTCTTTCGCCAGCCGGAGTGCCAATACGCTGCGGCCTGACAATACTTTCTGAAAAGTTAGTAACAGTTCCTCGATTGCGATTTCTCCAGCGCTTTTCAATCTTCCGAAGCTCAACCCGGACCAGATCTTCTCGCCGGTTGGGTACGCTGCAAACGTTCCACTCGTTCTGATTGTCAACTCCGCGTCTGCAGTAAAAACGCCAGCGGACTTCGTCAAGCTGCTCAAGGACAAGCCTGGGCAGCTGAACTTTGGTTCGTCCGGCAACGGGACCATTGACCACCTCACCAGCGCTGTGTTCGCGGACAAAACGAAGACGAAGTTTAACCACGTGCCATACAAAGGCAATGCGGCGGCGTTGCCGGATCTTCTGGCTGGCCGCATTGACTTCATGATGTCCGGAAGCTTGAACGCTGTCCTTCCCTTCATCAAGGAAGGGAGGCTGCGCGCGATCGCCGCTACGACTTCGAAGCGGGTCTCGGTTCTGCCCGATGTTCCCACCCTCTCAGAGACGGTGCTCCCGGGATTTGACTCGGGCACGTGGCAAGGTATCGTAGCGCCGACAGGGACCGTAACGCCGATCGTCGAACGACTGAACCGCGAACTGAACCAGACGCTCAAGTCGCCGGAAGTAGTCAAGGCGTTGCAAGCGCAAGGCGCGGAGCCCATGGGAGGCACGCCTGCTCAGTATCACGACCTCATTCACAAGGAATATCTCCGTTGGACGAAGGTCGTCAAAGAGACTGGCGCGACTGCGAATTAATCGATTCAAGGCAAGACAATACTATGTCGGTTTCCTATCCCGTATGGGATTGCCACACCCATATCTACGGTCCTTACGACAGACATCCGCTGCCGGAGGGCGCGGTATACGCTCCGGAAGCGGCGCCCTTTGACGCGCTTCGTGCAATACACAAGTCTGTGGGCATCACGCACGGCGTCATCGTTCAGGCCGCATGCTATGGGCCCGATCACTCCGTACTCAGGGCGGCCCTGGATGCGGGTGAAGGCGCGTATCGGGGTATTGCCGTCATTTCGCCCGACATTTCCGACGCGGAGCTCGCGACGATGGCGGCTTGTGGTGTTAAGGGAATCCGCATTGGCCTGATGAGCCATCTCGGGAACTCCTTCGATGCGGGTAAGGTGAAGGCGCTCGTAGAGCGTATTCGTCCGTACGGCTGGCACGCGCTGGTCCATGGCGAGCCTGAGAATGTCATCGCGGCGGTGGACGCTACCGGTCACTATGGCGTCAAGCTTGTAATCGACCACATGGCGCGCCTTGCGGTGGATGGCCCCGATCTGGCTGCCCGCCTGGACGACGTTTGCGCCTTGCTGCGCGACGAGAACATTTGGGTCAAGGTGTCGGGCGTTGACCGAATCACCAAGGGCAGCCTGGGATCTGCGCAGGCCAAGACTGTGTTGCAACGTTTGCTTGCTGCGGCGCCAAAGCGGGCAGTCTGGGGTACGGACTGGCCCCATCCGAATCTTACATATCCAGTGCCGAAGGACGACGATCTGCTTGCTTGGCTCGGCGCGGCGGTAGGTGACGAAGCGCTGCTGAAGGCCGTGTTGTCCGAAAACCCGACTAGCCTCTACCAATAACAAGCCCAAAGGAGACCATCATGCAGGCACCCTCATTGCCGGATGCGCCCATCCGCTATCCGGATGCACGCATCCAGGCGCTCAGCCCACGGTTTGAGAAGTATCACTTGCCGTTGGCGGCAATCGAACGAATCGCGGCGGGCGGCCGCTGGAACGAGGGGCCTGTTTGGTTCGGTGATGGACGCTACCTGCTGTGGAGTGACATCCCGAACAACCGGATCCTCCGCTGGGACGAAGAGACGGGTAACACCACTGTCTTTCGCAAGCCGTCCAACAATGCCAACGGGAATACCCGGGACAGGCAAGGGCGATTGATTACCTGTGAGCACGGCGGTCGGCGAGTCACTCGCACTGAGTATGACGGTTCCACTACCGTCCTGGCGGATCAGTACGACGGCAAGCCGCTAAATTCTCCCAATGATGTCGTCGTGAAGTCCGATGGCTCAATTTGGTTCACGGACCCTCCATTCGGCATCGCAGGCTTCTACCAAGGCGAGAAGGCCGCGGCGGAATTGCCGGAGCGTATCTATCGCATTGATCCGCACACCGGCAATCTCGACGTGGTTGCGGACGATGTCAGTGGCCCGAATGGCCTTGCTTTCTCCCCCAATGAGAAGCTGCTTTACGTGATCGAGTCTCGCACCCGTCCTCGCCGCATTCGCGCCTTCCATGTAGCGGCTGACGGCAGGACCTTGACTGACAGCAAGATATTGGTGGATGCCGGACCAGGTACCCCAGATGGGTTCCGTGTGGATATCGACGGAAATCTCTGGTGCGGTTGGGGAATGGGTACTCCGGAACTTGATGGGGTGCGGATATTCGCGCCAGACGGCGAGGCTATCGGTCACATCAGCTTGCCTGAGCGCTGCGCCAATCTTTGCTTTGGCGGTCGCCATCGCAACCGGCTGTTCATGGCGTCGTGCACATCCATTTACGCCCTTTATGTCAACACGCAAGGTGCAATTGGCGGGTAGCCATCCGCCAAGTCAGTACGAGAGTATCGTAAGAGAGGCAGGTAATATGAGAAGGACATTTCTGCGGGTAGCCCTGGCTTCCGCTATGGCAGCGCTTTGCTCGCAATCTGCGATTGCAGCTGATATTGTCAGAATGGTAGTCGCATTTCCGGCCGGTGGGCCAGCGGACGCACTGGCGCGGGCTATTGCGAAGCAGCTCGAAACCGAGCTCAAGCGCAGGGTCATTATCGACAACCGGCCCGGTGCAAATGGTGCCATCGCCGTCAGCGCGGTAACGAAAGGACCTGCAGATGGTTCGGTGTTCTTCCTAACCAGTGCCGGTGCAATTGTCATTAACCCGTCGCTCTACAAGAACCTGTCGTATAGGCCGGAGAAGGATTTGGTTCCTGTATCTCTGGTCACGACTACGCCTCAGGTGCTTGTCGCCCCTATGCAGTCAAAAGTCGCGTCCGCGAAGGACTTCGTTGCCATGAGTCGGTCGGGGAAGCCGGTTTCGTTGGCTTCGTCGGGGATTGGCAGCATGCCGCATATGGCTATTGAGCTCTTCAAGGCCTCGACGGGCGCCGAGTTCCTGCATGTCGCATACAAAGGGGCAGCGCCAGCCATCACGGACACAATTGGTGGCCAGGTTGATGCCTTCTTCGGCGATGCTTCGGGCCTGTTGCCATTCATCGCGGGGAAGAAGCTGAAGCCCATCGCAGTGACAACTAGCGCAAGGCTTCCCTATCTTCCCAATGTGCCGACGCTGGAGGAGGGCGGCATCAAGGGTGTTATCGCCGAGAACTGGTATGGCGTAATGGCACCGGCCGGCACTTCGCCAAAGGTCGTCCAGGAACTCAACTCCGCTATTCGCAAGACACTCGAAGACAAGGAAGTCAAAGGTAGCCTTATGACCATGGGTATGACTCCCGCGCCTTCTTCTCCGGCGGAGTTCGCTGCGCGAATTCGCTCGGATGCGGGAAAGTGGTCGCGCCTTATCGCTGAGCGAGGTGTGAAGCCTGAGTGACGCGCAAACAGTAGTTTCTTGCCCCCTGTCCATTGTCGTCAAGTCTCCAGGAATCGAGGCAGGGTTGACCCGGCGGAGTGCCTACCGCCGGGTTTTTTTCTTTGGCGCCCGCGTTGTCCGGAGGACCACCCAATGGTGCCTTGCGCAATTCCACTGAATGGAATTCGGGAGGTGCTTGATCCCAAGCTTGTCGCTAACCTGTGTCTAACAAAGAAGCGCGCTGGGACAAGAGACGTACCGAGTCCGACGCGCTCAAGCATTCGCTAACAGGAGACAAGAATGAACATGATCCGCGCGGCCTTCGTACGACGCATCACTCTCGCATTGATTCCGCTCGCAGTTGCAGCTGCGCCATCGGCTGCATCGGCCGCATACCCGGATAAGCCTATTCGTCTGGTTGTTCCCTTTGCCCCGGGCGGCGGTACCGACCTGGTGGCCCGAGCGATGGGCATTACCATGGGCGCGGACCTTGGCCAACCGGTTATCGTGGATAACAAGCCGGGCGGCAGCACCATCATTGGTACCGACGCGGTCGCGAAGAGTGCGCCGGACGGTTACACCATGGTTATGGCCACCTTGGCCCATGCAGTGAACCCGAGCCTTCACAAGAAGCTGCCGTTTGACACGGAAAAGGCCTTTGCTCCTGTGATGCTTGTAGGCCGCTCGCCAAATGTACTGGTGGTTCGTCCGGATAGTCCAATTAAGTCCGTGCAAGATCTCATCGCGGCGGCGAAGGCGAAGCCCGGCAAGATCAACTACGCGTCGCAAGGCGCAGGCACATCCGCTCACTTGGCCGGCGAGCTCTTCAAGAAGCTGGCCAAGGTTGACATGAACCATATCCCATACCGCGGCGCAGGTCCGGCAATAACTGATCTCCTTGGTGGCCAAGTCGACGTGATGTTTGCCACCGCCGCGGCCGTGGCACCGCACCTCGAGAGCGGAAAGCTCCGGGCGATTGCTGTGACGGCGGCGCAGCGCTCGCAAGCCGGTGGTTTGAGCAAGATTCCAACCATCGCTGAAAGCGGAGTCCCTGGTTATTCGGCTGACAGCTGGTATGGCCTCTTCGTGCCGGCTGGTACGCCGAAGGACGTTATCGCACGTCTGAACGCTGCCGCCAGGAATGCCGTACAGACGGAGGCCTTTCGCAAGCGTGCAGAGCAGGAGGGCCTGACGGTCGGCGCCGGCACCCCCGAAGAGTTTGGCCGGTATGTGGCCGGCGAAAGTCAGCGCTGGAGCAAGATTATCAAGGACGCAAACATCACCGCTGACTGAGTGCGGCACCCTAACAAGAACTGGATTGAATCATGGAAAACTATTCCCTTATCGAACTGAAGTGTGAGTCTGGCATCGCTGTCATTGCCCTTAACCGTCCTGAGAAGCGCAATGCCATGAGCGATGACATGCGCACCGAGTTCATCGACGCCCTTGAGCGCATTACAGCAGACAAGGCTATCCGGGGATTGGTTATCACTGGTAACGGTAAGGGATTTTGCGCTGGTGGTGACGTGTCCGGCATGAAGCGCCGTATGGAAGCGCCGCAAGGAGAGGTCGGCTTTAACGGCTGGAGCCGTCAGCAGCGTGTGCATTACACTCAGAAGCTATTGCACACCATGCCCAAGCCAACCATCGCCGCGGTCAATGGTGCCGCTGCCGGTCTCGGCGCGGACACCGCCATTTGCTGCGACTTCGTCATTGCATCGGAACATGCGTCGTTCTCTTGGTCGTACATCAATCGTGGACTGATTCCGGACGGCGGTGGCATGTACTTCCTCCCGCGGCGGGTTGGCTTGGCGAAAGCCAAGGAGCTGGTCTTCACCGGCCGCAAGGTCGCGATTGAAGAGGCGAAGGACATTGGCATCGTGGATCGCCTGAGCCACTCCGACAGCCTCGTGGAAAACGCAGTGGCCTGGGCCAAGGAACTGAGCCAGGGCTCGCCGACCGCAATTGCTTTGGGCAAGACGATCATGAATCAGTCATACGAATTGCCGGCAGACCAGATTTTTGCTCAGGGCAGCCAGGCGCAAGGGATCTGCTACACCAGCGCCGAACATCGCGAGTCCGTGCTCGCTTTCCTGAACAAACTCGCAGAAAAGGGCTGAACCATGAATGCAATCCAACGCCTTGTGACGCCGCGCAGCGTTGCTGTAATCGGCGCTTCTGCCGACCCTGCGAAGACTGCTGGTCGTCCGGTCCACTATTTGCGCAAGCATGGCTTCGCCGGCGCTATCTATCCCATCAACCCGAAGGTCGCAGAGATCGATGGTCTGCGCTGCTATCCCGATGTGGCGTCCCTGCCGGAGGTTCCGGACGTCGGAATCGTGTTGCTCGGAGCCGAGCGGGCACACCTGGCTGTTCGCGACCTCGCTGCCAAGGGAGCTGGCGCAGCCATTGTGCTGGCGAGCGGGTATACCGAAACGGGCGCAGAAGGTGCGCGGCGCCAGGCAGAGTTGATCGAAGCAGCTGGTGACATGCGTCTGCTGGGTCCGAACACAATCGGCCTGGTCAACCTGACTGACGGAATCCCGCTTTCGGCGAGCGGCGCCCTGGAAATGGACAAGTTTCCTGCCGGCAACATTGGTGTCGTGTCCCAGAGCGGTGGCATTCTGGGGGCTCTTTTGTCGCGTGCAGCTGCCCGCGGTATCGGGATGTCCAAGCTGGTTTCTACGAGCAATGAGGTGGACCTCGACCTGGCAGATTTCATCGATTACCTCGTGGACGACGAAGCTACCAAGGTCATCGCACTGTACGTCGAGAGTATCCGTAATCCGGAAACTTTCAGGCTCGCTGCGCTGAAGGCCGCCCGCGCTGGCAAGCCCGTGGTGGCATTCAAAGTCGGGCGCTCAGAGAGCGGGGCGCGTGCTGCCGTCTCTCACACCGGAGCCCTCGCCGGCGCAGACCGGATGTACGACGCGCTGTTTGACCAGGTCGGCGTCATCCGCGCTCAGTCTTTTGCTGACCTGTTGGATATCCCGGCCGCGCTTTCCACCGGCCGGGCGCTGGCGGGCAAACGGATCGCAATCCTTACGTCTACGGGCGGGGCAGGCACGCTGGTTTCGGATAGTCTGGGTGTAGCTGGCTTCGAAACGCCGGCTCCGGATGAAGAGACCGCGGCAAAGCTGCGTGCGCTTCAGAAGGGCGATCATGCAGCGTTGGACCGTAACCCGATTGACGTTACGCTGGCCGGTCTGCAGCCGGACCTTCTCCGCGCTGCGATTCGCATTCTGTTGGAGAGCCCGAGCTATGACGCCGTAACTGTCATCGTGGGCTCGTCGAGCCTGGCCATGCCCGACCTGATGGCCAACGCCATTCGTGATTGCCTCCCGACCAGCGACAAGCCGGTCATCGCGTATGTCAGCCCGCATGCTCCGGAAGTGGCATCACTCCTGAATCGTTGCGCGGTGCCGGCGTTCTCCGACCCTGAGGCATGCACGGTGGCTTTCCAGGCGATGCTGCGCTCCGGTTCCTTGGAAGGCGCAGACGATGCAGGCACAGCACCGAAGCCCGCGCTAAAGTTGGAGGACTTTGGTTCTGGCTCCCTGGACGAGGCCGCTGGCAAAGCGCTGTTTGGTGCGTTTGGGTTGCCAGTGACGCGTGAAACTGTGGTGAAGAGTCCAGAGGAAGCCGTCGCGGCTGCCAAACAGTTCGATGGTGGGGTCGTTCTGAAGATTCTGTCGGGCGAAATCACGCACAAGAGCGATGTAGGCGGCGTGGCAGTCAATGTGGACCCTGCTCAGATTGGCGAACGCCTGGTTCAGATGGGCGACCAGGTTGAAAAGGCAGTCGGCACGCGACCCACGCGCTTCCTGGTTCAGGAAATGGTGAAGGGCGGAGTCGAAGTCATTCTGGGCATGCACCGCGATCCGCTTGGCACGGGCGTTCTCCTCGGCATGGGTGGGGTCACAGCAGAACTCTTCGAGGACACGACATTGCGCCTGCTCTCGCCTGGTCGCGGCTTGTCGAAGGCGGTCGCGCTGGAGATGATCCGCTCCCTGAGGACCGCTCCATTGCTGGAGGGGTATCGTGGTCGGGCGAAGGCCGATATTGATGCGCTGGCAGATGCCATCGTTGCGTTCTCGGGCATGGTCGCTTCGCTCGGCGAAAAGCTGGTTGAGGCGGAAATTAACCCAGTCTTCGTACTGGCGGAAGGACGTGGCGTAGTGGCCGGCGATGCGGTCGCGGTCCTCAGTGCCTGAAGTCCTGACTACCTCATCGATAGCCGCGCGCGCCGCAGCGTAGTCGCCGAAGCAGGGCATTGGGTCCAGTATGAGGCCAGTCAATGCGTGAACGAACTCCTGCTGCAGTTGTGGCAGGACACAGAACGTCGCCCAGCGGGCGCCGGGCAAGGAGCCTGAACGTGTACGCAACAGAGGCCTTTGGCCAGTTTTATTCGATGGTCCAATCTGCGCCGCTTCCCCCCGAAGCCATGCATCACGCAAAGCGAGCCCTGGTGGATTGGCACGCTTCCGTGTATCCAGGTATCGGCCATGAAGCAGTTGCAATCCTCGAACGCATTCTCGACGAGGAGTTGTCCACTGGACGCGCGAAGCTGGCATCCGGAAAGCCCGCGACGGCGAGGGCTGCCGCGCTAATCAATGGAGCGGCTGCACATGCAGCGGAAATTGACGATAGTTTCAAGGACGCTATGTATCACCCTGGCGCGCCCACGATTGCCGCGGCAATCGCGGCAGCCCAGGACGTTGGCGCCACTGGGGAGACGTTGCTGAAAGGCATTGTCGTCGGCTACGAGATCTCCACGCGCATCGGTATTGCACTCGGGCGCGTGCACTACAAGTATTGGCACAGCACCGCTACCGTTGGCGTCTTTGGCGCTGCTGCCGCCGCCGCTTTCATCTATGGCGCGACGCCGGCCCAGCTGGCTCATGCACTTGCAACTGCAGCAACTTTCTCTGCCGGACTCCAGCAAGCCTTCCGGATGGATTCGATGTCAAAGCCGCTGCATGTGGGGCGCGCCGCCGAGGGCGGGCTTCTGGCCGCCAAGGCAGCAGTCGCTGGAGCAACAGGCTCGCTGGACGTGCTGGACGGTGCGGCAGGTCTGGGCAAGGCCATGTCCGACGGGGCGGACTGGAGCGCAGTGGCTGCAACACTCGGGAGCGATTTCCACATTTGCCGGTTGACCTTCAAGAACCATATTGGCTGCGGGCACACGTTTGCCGCAATTGATGGTGCGTTGGCGTTGAAAGCCGTGCTTGGAATTGAGTCGGCCAAGATCAAGCGCATCCGCGTCGCGACCTACCGACCGGCCCTCGATATCGCTTGCAATCTCGATCCGAAGACCGAGAATGAGGCGAAGTTCAGCCTGAAGTACATCGTTGCTACAGCGTTGGCGTTTGGCAGCGTACGGCTCGCGGCATACGCGCCAGACAGGCTCGCCGACGACGAAACGCGCAGGCTGATGGACTGCATGACCATTGAGGTCGATCCAGAGATTGACGCAGCCTTTCCAGGCAAGCGTGCTGCAAACGTTCGTATTGAGACCGTCGACGGACAGCTTGCCGAACACTTCCAGCCGAATCGAAAGGGTGACCCGGAAGATCCCCTCACTGACGCAGACCTGGATGCGAAGTTGCTCGAGCTCGCATCTCCTGTGTTGGGGCGGCCTGCGGCAGAGAAGCTTGCTGCAACGCTCTGGCGTATCGACCAGTCGCCAACGGTAGATTTCTCGCGCTAGGCCTCAGCAAGACGATAACAAGGAGGAGACAAGTTGCGTAGAGACCTTTTGAAGCTCGCCTGTATCTGCGTAGCACTCTTGGCGTTGCCTGTGCATGCAGCACCGTACCCCGAGCGCCCGGTTCGGATTATCGTACCGTTCCCCGCAGGTGGAGGCACAGATGCCATCGCGAGGTCGCTGGGCGATGAACTGTCGCGGCGTCTCGGGAAGCCATTCATCGTTGAAAACAAACCAGGTGCGGCATCCATCATGGGATCGGACCAGGTCAGCAAGAGTCCGGCCGATGGGTACACGTTGCTTCTCACGACGAGTGCGTTCGCGATTGTGGCGAGCGTTGGACCCAAGCTCCCCTATGACGGAGCGCGCGCGTTTGAGCCGGTTGCACTGCTGGGCCGTGCACCCAACGTGGTGCTTGTACGTAGCGACAGTCGCTTGAAGTCCATGGAGGACTTCCTGCAAGTCGCCCGAACTTCGCCCGGAAAGTTGACATATGGCTCCGCCGGTAACGGGAGTTCGGTGCACCTGGCCGCCGAGTACCTGCAGGCGATGTCCGGAATCAAGCTGACTCACGTGCCGTACAGGGGTTCAGCGCCTCAGTTCGCCGACCTTCTGGCCGGCCATATCGATGTCGCATTTGCCACCATGGCAAGCTCGGCCAGTCTCATTCGAGATGGTCGGGTGCGTGCTCTCGCTGTGACGTCCGCGGACCGGTCTGCCACTTTTCCGGTGGTCCCAACTGTTGGCGAGACGGGTGTGAAGGGATATAGCGCTGACGTCTGGTACGGTGTCTTTGCGCCGAAGGGAACCTCGCCGGCGATCGCGCAGGTTCTTTATCAAGCTATAGCTGGCGCTTCGACGAGCGGTCCGTATCGCGACCGTTTGGAAAGGGAAGGCGTCACAGGCAAGGTAGGTTCCCCGCAAGAGCTAACCGGGACCGTCGGCCAGGAAGTCGCGCGATGGAAAGGCGTCGCGAAGGACAGAAATATCCAGTTTGACTAGCCACTGCGAACTTTGGCCCGCCATGAGCAATACCATCCCAAATCCGGATCGTGTCAAACCAGGGAAAGGGAAGGCCACACCCAATCGTTCATTGGAGAGAGGGATTGCAGTCTTGCGCGCCTTCCGTGCTGGGTCGTCAATGCTCGGTAATGGCGATATTGCGGATCGAACGGGACTTTCGCGGTCGACCGTGAGCCGACTGACGCAGACTTTAGTCGAATCCGGGATGCTTGAGTACGTACCTCAGTTTCGAGCCTACCGCCTGGGTGCTCCTGTCTTGAGCATGGCGCATGCCATGAGTGACGGTTCGACTGTTCTTAAGGTTGCGACTCCGCTAATGACGGAAGTTGCGATGCGCCACAAAATCAACGTTGGGCTAGCTGTGGCTGATGAGGACGACATGGTGTATCTGGAGTCGTTTCGCTATAGTCGCCGACAATCATTGCGCACCATCGTCCGCGGCCTCCGTATCCCGACGGCGCTAACTTCGTTGGGGCGAGCCTATCTCTCGACACTCTCAGCGGAATCCTTTGACCGCACAATGAGCGAGATGGCGAGCCGACATCCTGGTCGAGCATGGCTGCCCATCCGCACGGAAATTGAGCTGGCGATCCGGACGGTGCGGGAGAAAGGCTATTGCGTGGCGTCCTGGCAGCCTCAGGTGGTGGCGGTTGCCACACCAATGCGAATTGAGGGCTACGGAACGTATGTCCTCAACGCCAGCGCATCGACTCAGCAGGAGATTGCAGAAGTCGAAGCCGCTCTTGCCAAGCCGCTACTCGAGCTTGCTGCGGCGATTCACGCCGAGGTCAGTCGCATCGATTGACTTGTAGGAGGAATGTCAGAGGGTCTCCTCTTTCTTCCCCGCTGACTATGACAGGGGCGGGCCGTAGTGCGCTCACCTGCAATGATCCCTGCCTTCAGCGGACATGACCCATAGCGTCCAGTTATTTACTGCGGCGCGGTCAGAATGAGCGCCTGAGGCGACCTGGGGAGCACTGTCAAGCTTCATATGATAAGGGTTCCCACCAATAAAAAGGCTCCACATGCCGCGCGGGATGAGATATGCCGCGTAAACCCTAGGCGGCGCAGGGCGAGCATGGTGCGAATCGTCACCGCAAGCTGGCCGGTGACACGTTGTGCCTTCGCGACGTCCAGTGAGCTCCTATGCAATTGATGTATAGCGGCTATGGTTTCCATCCGCCTTATTCGAAGGCCTCGCCTCCAGTAGAGTGACCAACAGAGCGCGAATGCCACTTCGACACCGCACTTGTCCCAAGGTGCTCAGTCATGGTGCGGGAAGTTGCTTTCGCGGAGCAAAAAGTCCTCTTGGAGCGCGACATGTCAATGGGTGTAGAGCCGACCTGGATCGACGTAGACCGGATTCAGACTCGGTACTTTGCAAAGGGCAATGGGCAGCCCATGCTACTGATTACCGGTGGTCACTTTGGGAATCCGACAGCCACCTCGGTCGTGCAGACCTGGGACCGAAATTTCGATGTGCTCTCAACTGCATTCCATGTGATCGCCGTGGAGAAGCTGGGGCAGGGCCACACCGAAAATCCACTGCACGACGACTTCACTATGCAAGCTGTGGTTGGTCACTTGATTGCATTTCTCGACAAGCTTGGCCTGAAGAACGTCCATCTGGTGGGCCAGTCAGCAGGTGCACTCCCGGTTGTGGCCATCGCCAAGGCCCGACCAGACCTGGTAAGTACCTGCACTCTCATTAACAGCAGCACTCTCTCGCCAGGTGTCGGAATGACGGATGTCAATCTGGCAGGGTGTCCGTTTCCGCCGTACACACGAGAAAGTCAACGGTGGGTCATGGAACGATCCGCTTTCTCGTCGGCATCGGTAACGCAGGAGTATGTAGAGGCAGGCTTTGAGGTCTTGAATCTCGCAAAGTACAAAGCGGGCGTTCGCATTATGCAGGGCGGCGTCAAGGATAGCCTCTTCCTTCCGAGGTTGGCACAAATGAAGCGGGAACTCCTGCAATGGTTGAGCGCTGGTGGACTAACGCGGCCGACTCAAGTGATTTGGGGCGCGAATGACCGGACGGCAGCAGTGAGTCGTGGTCTGGAGCTTTTCAGAATGATCGCAGCCCACGAACGTCGGAGCTACCTGTCCGTTATCAACGAGGCGGGGCATCACCCATTTCGTGAGCACCCTGAACACTTCAATGACCTCTTGATGCGGTTCGCAATGGGCTATGTGCACTAGCAGACCACGTCTCACATGAGTCTGAACGGAGTGCCGGAGGAGGAGCGGGGCTTCTCCAGTGCTCCGCGGAAATCGAACTGTCTTTTCCATACATAAAATGGTGAGCGTCTTGGAACCTTGTGAGGTTGATTTGGATGGAACCTTGACCCGGTACCTGAGAGCGGGTACGCGCGGGGAGACAGTCGTCCTCCTTCACGGCGGAACGCCTGCAGGCCTTTTAAGGCAGAGCGCCTACATCTGGGAGCGAAATCTGGCTGCTCTGAGCCAGGACTTTCGTGTGCTGGCCCCGGATCTCCTCGGCATGGGGAGTACGCAAGGGGCTGGAGATGGCATCAGAGGGATCGAGCAGATGACCGAGCACGCTCGCAAGTTTGTCGAAGCCGTGTGCCCTGGATCTGTTCACTTGGTTGGCCATGACGAAGGCGGGATCATTGCCCTGAGTCTAGCGTATGCGTTGCCAACGCGCATTTCCTCCGTAACTTTGGTTGGCTCCAGTGCTGCGCCGACTGGAGACGGCATCGCAAGTCTCGAACTGGCTGGGTATCCGTGTCCGATATCAAATCGTTACGGACAAGAGTGGCTAATGGAGAGGATGTCCTTCTCCGATGCGCATATTGGCGATGGACTGTTCCTCGGGGACGCTGTTAGCTGCGCAGTCGGCGGCCACGTAGATGCTGACACCGAGGCGGCGATGCGGGCTTCGATCTCCCGGGCGAAGTCCGCCTGTTTCGCAAGGTTCCGGGAAGACGGATTTCCCGTGCCGATACAGCTTATCTGGGGGCTGCAGGACCGGATTGTTCCCATCGAACACGCGTTCGCTTTGTATGGACTTCTTCTGGAGAAGCAGCCATCCGCGCATCTCCGAATCATCAACCGCGCGGGCAACCTGGTATTCCGGGAGCGCGCAGCAGAGTTCAACGGGATGATTCGCTCGTTCGTCGGCGTTGAATCTTCGTTGAGTCGTCGGCGCGTGGCACGCGCAGGATGGCAGATGGCGGCGCCACGGTAACGGCGAGGCTAGCTCGTCAATTATTTAGGAGAGATGGCGTGGATGCGAATGTGCTTGGATCGGTAGGGGCGGCATTAGTTATGCTACTCGAGCCGCATCGTCTGATGTTCTTGTTTGGCGGTGTGACGCTCGGCTTAGCGCTCGGGATTATTCCAGGGATTGGAGGCGTTGCGGGGGTGGCGATTTTGCTACCGTTTACGTTCGCCATGGACCCAGCCACTGCAATTGCGCTGCTGTTGGGGTTGCTTTCTGCGGTGACTATTGGGGACCCAATCTCCGCCATCGTGCTGGGGGCGCCTGGTTCGGCGGCATCGGCGGCAACTACCCTAGATGGCTTTCCCATGACCAAGCGAGGGGAGGCGGGTAGAGCACTGGGGGCGGCCTACTTCTCCGCAATGCTTGGAGGGCTATTTGGCGCCCTACTGATGGGCGTTGCCATTCCAGTAATCAAGCCAGCCATCCTTTATGTTGGTTCGCCTGAGTTGCTCGGAATGGCGGTGTTGGGGCTCTCTCTCGTTGCCGTTCTGTCCGGACGGACGCCTCTGCGTGGGCTGACCGTCGCCTGCTTCGGCGTAATGCTGGCTATGATTGGGCCAGATACTCAGACTGCCACGGACCGTTGGACCTGGGACATCGACTACCTTCTGGACGGGTTACCGCTGGTCCCGCTGACCCTGGGTCTATTTGCTCTTCCGGAACTCTGCGACCTGGCGGTCAGCCGCACGTGTCTTGTTGGTGACATCGCGGTACAGAAAGGCTCAGACTCAGCCACGCGGAAAGGATGGGCGCGTGTGTTTCAACCGGGGCTTCTTGAGGGTCTGCGCGACTGCTTCCGCCATTGGTTCCTAATCTTGCGATGCTCCTGGATTGGTGCCGTGATCGGCGCTGTCCCGGGAATCAGCGTCTCGGTCATTGAGTGGATCTCCTATGGCCATGCACTGAAAACCGAAAAGGATGCGTCCAAGACGTTCGGGAAGGGTGACGTACGGGGTGTTATTGCCGCCGAGAGCGCAGCGAACTCGCGCGAAGGTGGTGCACTGGTACCGGCGATCGTGTTCGGCGTGCCAGGCTCGGCGGGCATGGCTTTGCTGTTGGGCGCCTTCCTCATGCACGGGTTGGTGCCTGGGCCGGAGATGCTCACAAAACATCTGGATCTCACTTACGCGATGATCTGGAGCGTTGCGCTGGCCAACATTCTCGGGTCTGGCCTCTGCTTTCTGTTTTCCGGCCACTTTGCTAAGCTTGCAACGCTACGTTACACCCTGATTCTTCCTGTGGTGCTGTGCTTTGTCTTCGTTGGTGCATTCGAAGGGCAGCGCAGCTGGGGTGATCTTGTATCGCTGTTCTTCTTTGGTGTGCTTGGCTCTATTCTGAAGCATTCCAAGTGGCCGCGTCCTCCGCTTGTACTGGGTTTCATTCTGGGGTCGATCGTTGAGCGGTATATGTTCATCTCGATCGAGCGCTATGGGATGGGTTGGATGACACGCCCCATTGTGGTGGCACTGTTCTTGCTCGCAGCCTTTGCAATCCTCGGGCCGCTGTACCAGGACGTGCGGGCCCACGGTGGCATTCGTGGAATGCTGTCTGGTTTCTCCAAGCCCCACTGGCGGGTAACCAACTGGCTCCACGCGGTGATGCTCTGCGTGTTCATCGTCTTGGTCAGTCAAGCAACGAAATGGAACTTTGCCGCAAAGGTCATTCCTCTGGTTGTAGGCGTGGCCGCTATTGCATTCTGCGCGCTCGCCTTGCTCAATGAGGTGTTCAGGTCCACGGTGGCGACGGGCAATCCAGACAAGATCCATATGGACGTCGGCGGCAATTTTGAGGATCTCAGTCAGCGTACGGTACTTCTCCGCTCCGCCATCTTCTTCGGTTGGATTCTACTGTTCATGGCATCGATGGCGCTCATTGGATTGATACCGACGGTGCCACTTTTCATTGTGGCCTACATGCGGTTGGAGGGGCGGGAATGCTGGAAGACGACCGCAATGCTAGCGATTGGCATGACGCTGTTCATCTATCTGGTCTTCGACAGGCTTCTTCTTATACCGTGGCCGGGATCCCTCGTCGGAGATTGGCTCCCTGCATTGAAAGATGTCATTCCATCGATGTAACTCACATACAGACAGGCCTACACCTGCGAAAGGATCTGCCATGAAGACTTCATTCACCACCCTCCTTGGGCGGGCTTGCTTGATTGCGGGATGCGCAGCAGCTATGCCGGCCTTTGCTGCCGATTCCAATTTCTACCAAGGTAAGACCATCGAAATCGTCATCGCCTCCGGTCCTGGCGGCTTCGACTACATCGGCCGGCTCGTCGCTCGTCATCTAGGGAAGCACATCCCTGGGAACCCCAATGTGGTGGCGCAGAACATGCCTGGCGCGGGTGGTCTGGCCGCTGCGAACTACCTCTACCGAAAGGGCAGGAAGGACGGCACGATGCTTGGGCAGTTGCCGGCAAACATCATTGTGGAGGACTTGCTGGGCAGCCCAGGGGTCTCTTTCAAGGCCGCTGAATTCAACATGATCGGGCGCGTCGCCAGCGGGATTAACCTGACGTTTGTCCGTGCTGATGACAACAAGGTAAAGTCGATTTCTGACGCAAAAAATAGGGAGACGGTACTCGGAACGACGGCTCCTGCTTCGTTGGTTCAAGTCTTCCCGAACGTCATGAACAATTTGGCGGGTACGAAGTTCAAGTTTGTTTCGGGATATCGTGACTCGGCGTCTACCATCCTTGCCGTTGAACGGGGGGAGGCGGACGGGGCGACTATCGGCATCAACTCTCTGTACTCGCTTCGTCCGGGCTGGGTCAAGGACGGTGCGGTGAGGTTTCTTGTCCAGTACACGCCGACTCGAAGCAGTCAACTTCCTGACGTGCCTGCTGTAACCGAATTCGTCAGCTCGTCCGCCGACCGTGAGGTGCTTAACGTCTTTCTGACGGCCGTTACGCTCGGCCAGCACATCACGGCGCCTCCGGGCGTTCCTCCAGAGCGCATCAAGATTCTCCGCGACGCGTTTGATGCGATGCTGAAGGATCCAGCACTGCTCGCGGAGGTCAAGGCATCACACACGTGGTTCGACCCGATGAGCGGGGCGGAATTGCAGAAGCTGACACGTACAGACCAGTTCGGCCCTGACGTAATTGCACGGGCGAAGGCGATTCGAGCGGGCAAGTAGGAGT
The DNA here is from genome assembly GCF_014170355.1 of Cupriavidus sp. UME77. Lineage (NCBI taxonomy): Bacteria > Pseudomonadati > Pseudomonadota > Betaproteobacteria > Burkholderiales > Burkholderiaceae > Cupriavidus > Cupriavidus sp. UME77. Next base: position 131,770 of record NZ_LZZU01000054.1, on the reverse strand, counting down.
TGCTTCGAGGCGAGAAGACCCAGGCGAAGGCCACCGCACACACGAGGAAACCTCGTGTGTGCGGTGGCTTGTTTGCCTTCTCGCATTCGCGGTTAAGATGCAGGTATCCCGGAATGGAGGAGAGACAAGGTGGACATCACAGGGCTGCGCTACTTTGTCGAGGTAGCCAAGGCAGGAAGCTTCTCTCGGGCCTCAGTGACGATCGGGATGGCACAGCCGTCCTTAAGTCGCCATATTCGAAAGCTCGAGGAAGAGCTCAAGCATGAACTGTTCTACCGCCACGGCCGCGGAGTCGTGCTGACGGATGCCGGTGTGCAACTGCAGAACACGGCGAACACGATATTGTGCTTGTTGGAGGATGTAAAACGGGAACTAGTGGAAAGCGGAGGAACACCACAAGGGCGGGTAACGCTGGGCGTTCCGCCTTCGATCGGGGCGACCTTGGTATTGCCTGTTGCCATGCACTTTCGCCAGGTTTGTCCCGATGCAGGCCTTCGCGTGAAGGAGGGATTCAGTAGTTCTTTGGGCGAGTGGATAGAGGAGGGCCTCCTCGACGTCGCGGTACTCTACGATGCCGCGCGGAATCGCAATCTGAACGCGGCACCGCTCCTCCTGGAGGACCTATTTCTGATTCAGAATCGCGAGATGCCGGCGGATCGGGAAGTGGAGTTGGACGAGCTGGAGGGAATGCCGCTGGTTCTTACCGGCCCGGAGAACGGACTACGGCGTGTAATCGAGCGGGCGACAGAGCAGGCCGGCATCAAGCTCAACATCGTCATGGAAGTCGATTCTATTCCTGCGCTTCGGCAGTTGGCGGGTGCCGGCATGGGAGCCACGATCTTGCCATTTGGAGCAGTGCATCGCGAGATTCGCATGGGCAGACTGGTCGCGCGGAAGATTGCATCGCCCGATATGCGGGCCTTGCTGGTCGCTGCAACTCCGCTCAACCTGCCGATTTCTCCCGCCGCGCGCTCGCTACTTCGAGTTATCCATGCGGAAGCTCTCAGGTTTGTGGAAACGGGCGTACTCCGCGGTACAGTTGACTGTAACCTCAACCGCGTTCGAGATGACTTGAGCGGCGTCGAAACAGAGTAACGCATGGCGTACCGGCCCAAGGTTGCTAAACCAGGCCGGTAGCCTTGCGTGTCCTAGAACTTATGCCGGATGCCAACGGCGACGCCAGTCTGCCCGACATCCTTGTTGTCCAGGCTCGAAACACTCGCGAAGTTGAGGCCGGCATGCTTCGCGTATGCCACGGAACCGTAGAGGTCAGTCCGTTTGGAAAGCGAGTAGATGGCCGACACTGCCACCTGCCACGGATTGGGTGGATTCGTGCCACTCTGGGTGCGGACGTCGTCGTAGTAGTAAGCCGCAATCACGGTGAGTGCGCTATAGACTTGCTGTCTGACACCGAACCACCATAGGTTATCGCGGAATGTCACTGCGCTTGCGGTGCTGGTGTCCTCCCCCCAACGGTACCCGGCCATGACCGATGTCTTCGAGAAATCGTACGAAACGGCGGCACCAAGCCTCTTTGACGCGGTATATCCCTGGGCGGATGGCGCACCGTAGAGAGTATCGAAAGCAACAGTGCCAGATAAATTCGACGCTGATGCGGCGATCGCCGCGCCCCAAGCACTGTTCGCCCTCATACCGCCAGGCTGCTCGCCAAGTGCCCGGTAAGCACCTACGCGAACTGGGCCGAAGTCGCCGGTGTATTTTACGGCGTTGTCGACGCGTTGGGACGCGAGGCTGTTGTATGGTTCAAAGGTAGTGGAATAGGCTTGGGGGGCGAAGTCCAGAATGAAGTCATACATCGTGGAGGATGTGCGGCCAGCGATGATGGTTCCATAGGAGCTGCTAGAGACACCGACATAGGCGTGGCGGTTGAACAGCCGCGTGGAGTCTCCTAGTGCGCCCGTGTCATTGGAGTATCCGCTTTCAAGGACGAAAATTGCCTTGAGATCGCTTGACAGAGCTTCGGAACCCCGAATCCCCCAACGGGGCGAAGAAAGGCCGCCACTGTTCAGCGAAACGAGCCCACCTGTACCGTTCTTTCCCCCATTGTTACTGGTGTAGGCGATGTTGGTGCCCGCAACCCCGTAGAGAGTGACCGTACTTTGGGCCATTGCTGGCCCCGCGCAAGATATTGAGCTCATCAATATCAGGAGTGCTCGGGATTTTCGATGTGATCTCATGGCAGTACGCTCCCTCATACATGTTGTGGTTGTGGTGCTACGAATGGACGTTGAAATCGATATCTTGCGAATGCGCCGTCAGAGCGGGGCCGGGTGTGTTGGCTTCTACCTGCTTACCGACCAAAGGTCACTAAGCAGCTGAACCGTACCGTCGTCTCTCAACTTTATGAGGTGGGCAAGGAGGGTGCGTTGCGCAGCTCGCCGGATGCGAGGCTCAACTGCCTTCGGATACGAGATCCGCAATAAGTCCTCGATGGAAATGGACCCGGAGTTGTGAACCGCGCTCAGAATGTCTGCCTCTTTTCGCAGCCTTAGTTCAATCAACTGGCGGACGTAGGTTATCGGGTCATGGAGGGCGGGGCCGTGTGCCGCCAGATAGCAGCTGTCGCCTCTGGCCAAGAGGCGTGCCAGGCTGTCCAGGTACTGCCTCATGCTTCCGTCAGGCGCAGCCACGAATGAGCTGGACCAACCCATGACATGGTCTCCCGTGAAGACGATGCCATCGCGACGGGCGAAGCAGAGATGATCCGAGCAATGCCCTGGGGTGTAGAGCACGTCCAGGTCGGCGACCACGTCTCCATCGCCAAGTGGCACATCAGGGTGAAATCCCTGCTCGACGGGGTATCGGAAGGCAAACGTCGTTGCACTTGTCTTCGCCACAAGGGCTTCCACGGCGCCGACGTGGTCGCGATGCGCATGGGTAAGCAGAATCTTCGTGATGGGAGTCCGGGCGCCAGCGAGAATGGTATCGATGTGCGCCGGGTCCTCTCCCGGCCCGGGGTCAATCACCACCGTGCCTTCTGCATGGTCCAGTAAGTACGTATTCGTGCCGTGGTAAGTGAGCGGACCAGGATTGTTGGCGACGACTCGGTAAATGCCCGGCAGCAAGAGCTCTGCTTGGGTGCGCCGCGGCTCTGGTTCTCTCAAGTAAGAAATGGTCATTTCGGTTTGCACGGTTTCCTGCGTAATAGCTTGCGCAGGTTGCTGATCCTGATGAAACTAGATTGCCAGATGCATCGAAGCTGAGATAGGTATGAAACTGGATTGCAGATATGCGCCGGTGCTCTGGCACGCCAGGCCCTGACTTGCCCCAAGGACTTGCCGCGGCAGATTGGAGACGCGGACTGCGCGTAAAAAAAAGCGGCCCATTTTGGGCCGAAGAACTACCTTGTATCGACGGGGCAGAGACGTTACCGGTGTACTGCGATGCCTGCCTTTTCCCGGTCCCAAAGGCACTCGGGATTTTCCTGTGCTGCTTCGCGCAGCTTTACCTTGAGAACCTTCTGGCTGGCATTGACTGGGAGTTCTTTGACGTACTGCACAAAGCGGGGAACCATGAAGTAGGCCATCTTCGATGCGCAATACTCGATGAGAGCGGCCTCCGTGAGCTGTTGGTCGGCGCGCAAAACGATGCTTACGGCAACTTCGTCCTCGCTCAGTTCCGATTTCACTGCGTAGGCGGCCACTTCCTGCACTGCAGGATGATTCTGGATGGTTTGCTCGACTTCCCAGGCGGAGATGTTCTCTCCTCGGCGGCGGATGGAATCCTTGGCGCGGTCCTTGAAGTACAGATAACCGTCCTTGTCCATGTAGCCCAGGTCGCCGGTGTGATACCAGCCGTTCCGGATCATCGCCAACGTCTGCAAAGGCATCTTGTAATACCCCGACGACGTGTGCCAGGGTACGTTGCAACGAATCACAATTTCCCCGACTTCGCCTCGCGGAAGCTCGAAGTCCTCGCTGTCGACAATCATGACTTCCCAGCCTTCCCGCGCACGTCCGCACGAGCCAAGCTTCTCTCGAGGGTCATTGAGCGTGTAGGAAACTGGTGCGCCGACGTCCGTCAACCCGTAGGTTGACACAAAGCGGACGTTGAAGCGCTCCTCGAACTCGCGAGCGAACTTCGGAACCGGGGCGACGCGGCAAAACCGAACGTTATGGTTGCGGTCGTGCGCCGAAGGGGGCGTGCTCCAGATGAAGTTCGCCATGGAGCCAAGCAGATTGAAGGTTGTTGCCCCGGCCTGCCTGACATCGCTCCAGAAGCGAGACACCGAAAAACGCCGTGTCAACGCGATGGATCCTTCAGACATCAGGGAGAGATATGCCGCTCCGCGCAGGGCACTCGCGTGGAACAAGGGGAGGCAGATGTAGTAAACGTCAGAGCTGGAGTAGCCGTAGCTTCGAGCATAATTGAGGCCCGTCAGAAGCATAGCCGCCTGGCCGAAAATCACAGCCTTGGATGGGCCAGTTGTTCCCGATGTGAAGGCAATGAAGGCCGGGTCGGAGTAGACAGCCCGCTCGGACGGCGGCATGTCAGGCCCATCGTCGAGAGCGCTAAAACGAATATACGAGCCGTCCGGCTTCTCGGCGTCGGCATCGGCCGCCGTGGTTGGGGTACCAATCACTTTGGTGAGCTTGGGGAGTTCGGCGCTAACTTCGGCGATGCGGTCGAGGAGTGTCAGGTCGACGAATACAGCCTCGACGTCGGCGAGCTCCAGATAGTACTTCAGCAGATCCCCTCGGGATGCGGTGTTGATGGGGACCGTCACCGCACCAATCTTCCCAAGGGCGAAATACAGAAGGAGCTGCTCTGCGCAGTTGTCCATCATGACAGCTACATGGGCGCCTCGGCCAATACCCATGGAAATCAGACTATTGGCCCAGCGGTTCGTGGTGCTGTTGATTTCCGCGTAGGTGTACTGGCGTCCGGTCTCGAGGTAGTTCAAATAGACCTTGTCACCGATATCTGCTGCGCGTTTCTCAAGAATCTCTCCGATGGTCAGCTTCCGGATGTCATAGTCGAGAAAGAGGGAGTTTGACGACGCCATGTGATGTCCTGTAGATGGGGCAGAAGGTAATGTTGGGACTGCGGCCGCAGATGTGAGTCCTGTGGGGACCAGCTTTGATCCGGGTGGCTTTACGGATTCTATGGATTCTATGGATTCCGACTCTGGTGACAACAGACCCCATTCAATACCTGCTATAGCTCACGTGGATGGGATTTCCAACCCGTGGCCGCTCAATTCTTGCATAGCTGGTAGCGAGATTGCGTACGTTCTCGTCCACTTGCTGTCTCGCTAGACTCATTCCAGTCGTCGGACGCTATCCGAGCGCCGAGTAGAAGAGGATGAGAGTATGGATAGTAAGACCCTGGTGATTGGAGGCGGCATTGGCGGGCTCGCCACCGCATTGGCTCTTCTCCGCCGTGGCCACGATGTGGAGGTGTATGAGCGGGTACCCGACCTCCAGGAGATTGGCGCCGGTCTCACGCTCAGTCCGAACGGAACGCGGCTTCTCTTTTCTTTCGGACTGGAATCCAAGATTCGTGAACTGGGCGTCCTGTCGCGCGACCGCGAACTTCGATTGTGGAATACCGGCCAGGCGTGGCCGCTCCAGAATCAAGGCAGCACTTCTGAAGCGCGTTACGGTGCACCCTACCTCACGATGCATCGCGGTGATTTGCACTCGATGCTTCTCGACGCCGTAAAGAAGGTGAAGGCTGATGCTGTCCGCACCGGGTATCGATGCGTCGATGTGTCGAGTTCCGCAAACGGGGTAGTCGCCAGGTTTGAGAATGGAACGACGGCGGCCGGCCAGGTCCTGGTAGGTGCTGACGGTATCCATTCGGCCGTTCGAGAGCAGCTCCACGGAACGCCAAAGCCTCAGTACGTCGGCAACATCTTCTGGCGCGGAATGATTCCGATTGAACGGGTGCCGGAGCGGGAGCGTGGTGTTGCGAGCAGCTGGATTTCGCCTCAAGGCAATGTGACCATGTACCCTGTTCGTCGGGGAGAACTCTTCAACTTTGTGGGGACGGTCAAGAAGCCCAATTGGCACACCAACTCATGGACCGAGAAAGGCACACTCGAGGAGTGCTTGGCGGACTTCGGGGGGTGGCACCCCAACATTCGCAGCATCATCTCCCACATCGAAACCCCATATAAATGGGGCTCGTATCTCTACGAGACAGAGAAATCGTGGTCGAAGGGGCGAATCACGCTCCTGGGCGATTCCTGTCATGCGATGCCCCCGTCGCTGGGCCAGGGCGCGAACATGGCCATTGAAGATGCCGTCGTCTTTGCTCGGTGTGTGGAAAAGTATGCCCCCGACTGGGAGCTTGCACTGGGATGGTATGAAAACCTCCGCCAGCCTCGCACGAAGAAGGTTGTCGACCAATCCTGGGCGCAATCCAAGCGCCGGCATAACGAGGCGCTCGCGAACCCTGATACCGCAGCGTCTTATATCTCGCAGAATTGGGCACCAAGCAAAGTTGGCGACTGGTATGACTGGATCTACGAGTACGACGCGAATGCGGTTCATATCTGACGATCCGATATCCATCTGGTGTGCAGAACCACCCGAGTCAAAATGATGAAGACAGAATTTGATTCCACGTCGCTAGCTCAGGCGGCGGACTTCCTGCTCCGTGACTATCTGCGGCTGGCTCCAGGCGAGGAGGTGCTCCTCACCGCTGACCTGTGCACCGATATGACCGCCGTTCTCGCTGTTGCGAAGGCGGCACGTGTTCTTGGCGCGAAGGTGTGCATTCTGACGATTCCCCAGTTGCCCTATCAAGGGAAGCTGGCGGATCCGTATCTCACCGAAGCCGTATCCGCTGGCCTAAGCAGCTGCGATGTCTGGGTCGACTTCAACTTTCCTTACATCAGTGGGTCTGCTGCCCACGCCCAGGCACTGGCCAAGGGGCGCATGCGATCCGTGAACATCCTTGACCTCGGGCCGGACGGGCTGATTCGACTATTCGGGGGCCTGGATTTTGACCGGCTGTTCTCGGTTCAGACCCGCCTGGACAACCTCATTGCCGCGGCGGAGGGAAAGCGCTGCCGGGTATTGAACGACCAGGGGACTGATGTCACATTTGTCCTTGGCAAGCCCAAGGCCGGTAAGCTACGACACCAATCCATTCCTGGCACGACTTCGCCGCCGGGATCCACGGTCATCATGCCAGACCCGGCGTCTGTCAAGGGCAAAGTGGTGGTGAACGCCGTCTTCCATGAGTGGTACGCGCGCCTGGACGAGCCGCTGACCATTGACGTGGACGGCGACATTCGTATGATTGCAGGTGGAGGTAGCCACCGTAAGGTATTTGAAGCCGCTTTGCGCAGGGCAAGCGGCGGAGCGCTAGGTTCAATCATCCACTTTTCGCATGGATTTCATCCTCGTGCGCGTTTCACAGGGAAATCGTTCAATGAAGACATTCGCGTGCGAGGCAATGATGCGATTGGCTTTGGCACTCCGTGGTGGGAGGAGGGTGGTGGCGAGAACCACCCGGATGCCGTATGTACCGAGCACAGCCTTTACATCGATGAAATCCTGGTGATCGACCACGGTGTTGTCGTTGCTCCGGGGGAATTGAGCGACGCGGACGAGATGCTGGCACGCTCGTAACCTCATGGTTGTTAGGAGACTTAAATGACAAGCATTCAACTCAGGACAGAGCTGTGCGAGATTCTCGATATTCGCTATCCTGTCTGTCTCGCAGGCATGGGGTCTCAGGGGCGAGCGACGCCGCCAGCTCTGGTAGCGGCGGTGTCCGAAGCTGGTGGCCTAGGCGTTATCGGTGGCGCTGGCCTATCAGCTGCTCGGCTACGCGCTGTCATCCGGGAGGTTCGTGCCTTGACAGCTAGACCCATTGGCGTCAATCTCGTACTGCCACAAGCCGTCGCCAAGGCGGAGCTAGACAGAGACAGAATTCGCAGAGAGATCCTGGAGCAGTTCCCAGAGCACGCGGCCTTTGTACGGGATCTTGCCAAAGGATTCGGTCTTGAGCCGGTTGAGCTGGACAGTCGCATTGCCGTGTCAGGCGCTGCCACGGCAGACGGCACAGATGCCGGACTCAGGGGCTCACGCTCGGAGCTTACTCGCAGCTTGATCGATGTGGTTCTCGATGAGGATGTGCAAGTATTCGCCGGGGCCGTGGGTGACCTGAAGCTGATTGCGGAGCCAGCGCACAAGAAGAGAATGCTTGTGATGGGCTTGGCTACGAGCACGAAACAAGCAAAGAGCTATGCGGCGGCGGGCGCCGACCTCATTATCGCGCAAGGTTTGGAGGCCGGCGGGCACGTAGGGCGAGTCCCAAATTTCGCTCTGCTACCGGATGTCATCGACTCTGTTGCTGTGCCAGTCATCGCCGCCGGTGGCATAAGCGATGGCCGGGGCATTGCCGCATCACTGGCATTTGGTGCCGTGGGTGTCTGGATGGGAACGGCTTTCCTGGTTGCTGAGGAATGCAATATTCCCGCCGAACACAAAGCGCAGATTCTGGAGGGGCGGTTGGAGGACTTTCGTGCCGACCGAATCTACTCTGGGAGTCCCATGCGCGGCTTTCGAAATGCGACGATCAAAGCCTGGGAGGACTCGGGCTTGGAGCCGCTCGCGAACCCGTATCAGAAGGTGTTGATGGATGACTTCAATGCGGCTGCGGCGGCTGCCGGACGCTGGGACTTGCATAGCAATCCCAGCGGCGTTGGAGGAGGGCTGCTGACGAAGCCTAGGCCCGCGAGGGAGATCGTTGAGGACCTCGTGAAAGGTGCGTCTGAATCCATCTCCCGACTGGTCGGCAGTGTTTGAGGAGGGTCCCGGTCGCTATTGACCGAGTGCTTTCAGTCGAAGGAGAGCCCTTGCCTGCGCAACGGAGGCCACCGGTCGGTCATACTCTTCGCAGAGCGTTGCAATTTGACTGACCAGGGCCGCATTCGAGGGCGCGAGAGTATCTCGGTCAAGGCGAATATTGTCTTCGAGACCCGTGCGGCAGTGCCCGCCCATCTCATGCGACCAGCGTGCCATAGTGAGTTGGTCGCGGCCGATACCCGCCCCCGTCCAGGTTGCATTGGGCGAAAGCCTACGAAGGGTCGCCACGTAGAAGGCAAGCACCTCCCGGTCGACAGGCATCGCGTTCTTGATGCCCATGACGAATTGCACATGTAGCTCCCCGGCGATCTTGCCGACGCGCTGCATACGGGCGGCCTGGAAGATCATCGAGAGGTCGAACGCTTCAATCTCGGGCTTGACGCCATGCGCCAGTATTTCGGACGCCAGCCACTCCACGAGTTCAGGCGAATTGTCGTAGACCCGAGTGGGAAAATTGACGGAACCTGTGGCAAGGGACGCCATGTCAGGGCGTAGAGAAATCATGCCTCCACGCTCGCGGCCAGCGCCGGACCGACCTCCCGTAGACACCTGAGTAATCATGCCCGGAGCATGTTTGCGAATGCCGTCCAGTACGCGCGCGAATCGATCCGGGTCCGAGGACGGGGTGCCATCGTCGTTTCTCACATGGAGGTGGACAAGCGTTGCGCCTGCTTCGAATGCCTCCTGGGTCGATTCGATTTGCTCGTTGACGGTGACAGGGACTGCGGGACTATCGGTCTTTCGCGGCAATGAGCCCGTAACGGCCACGGAAATAATGCAGGGCTGCGTCATGGTTACCCCGGGAAAAAATACAGGCTTCAGGCGGCAATATGGCCGCAGCAGCGGGAGGGTAGGCATGGCTGTGCCTCAGAACAAACAGGAATTGCTGGATGCCATTCGCACCACCTACCAGAAACTTGCGGTGGATCTTGCCAGTGTGTCACCTGAGCGTGCGCGTGAAGCGACGCTGGAAGGCCATGCGCAAGGCACGCAGATGAGCGTGTCCGATCTGGTGGCCTACCTGATCGGCTGGAATCTGCTGGTGCTGAAATGGTGCGATGGCAAAGCCAAGGGTGTGCCGGTGGATTTCCCCGAAACCGGCTACAAGTGGAACGAGTTGGGCCACCTGGCACAGAAGTTCTATGCCGATCGTGCTGGCGTTGCCTATGCCGATCTGCTACCGCAGTTCGCGGATTTGTATGCCCGCATCGTGGCCCTTGTCGAGCAGGAAACTGATGCCGCGCTGTATGGCGCCCCTTGGTATGAGAAGCACACCCAAGGCCGGATGATTCAGTTCAATACATCGTCGCCCTATGCCAATGCATGGGGGCGGCTGCGCAAATGGAAGAAAGTCAACAATATCGCCTGACGAGTCTTTGCGGTGCACTGACTTTATACTATGGCATCTGGCTGAGCTACAGCCTCGTCGTTGCACCTCTCGCGTTCCTCATTCTTGCCACCGTGTCCCATCGAAAGACAGCGACGCAAGTGGGGAAAGGCTAAACCTGGTGTCTTGACACTATATCGGTGAAGACAATCCCGTGCGCGTTATCGATGTCTTTGTTGATGAGCGCGATCAACGTCTGCCGGCGCTTCATCGATGAGATAGTCGCGGCAGTCGAGATCGTCTCCGGGAGGCGGCTAACGGGGTTGCCCGAAGCGCTCTCGGACTCGAAGATCGACAACTTCTGAATTTCTTTGACCGAGAGACTTCTTCCTGCTTGCACGATTACGCAACGATCGCAGTGTGCAAATCAACCAGTCGATGTCCACGAGAGGTCTCTGTCAGTGCGCTCGGTTGCTGGCGTCCTCAAATTCAGTCTTGAGCGTTTGCACTAAATCAGCGACGGACGGCAAGGATGTGACGGCCGACACGGAATGGCCAGCGCTCCACAAGTCGGCCCACCGCTGGATGACAGCGCCGTCCGAGCCTCCACCAAACTTCTTGCGTGCCTCCTGCACTGACACTGTTTCATCAAGTGCTTCGGGATCAAGTCCAACTCCGACGATGGAAGGCTTAAGGAAGTTGGCGGGCAACCCTGTGAAGGCCCGCGTCGCGAGCACATCATCCATCGAGCTGCTTTGCAACATCTGCTTGTAGGGTTCCGATGCAAGGCTTTCTTCCGTGGCGATGAAGCGTGTTCCTATGCAGCCAAGATCACAGCCAAGCACCGATGCAGCTCGGAGCGCGACCCCGTCCGATAGTCCTCCCGATAGCACGATGGGGCCATCAAACATATCTCGCACGGCGCGCACAAATGCAAAGGGGTTAGCCCAGCCAGTATGGCCACCCGCTCCAGCAGTGAGAAGCACAATGCCATCTACTCCGGCTTCCACCGCGCGCTCGGCATGGTGCAAGGATGCTACGTCTGCAAAAACCAAGCAGCCCCCTGCATGCAGCATTGGAATCACCGAGGCAGGTGAGCCGACGCTGGTAATCACAAGTTCCGTCTTGTGCTGAACGATCAGTTCGACCTCCGATTTGAGCCGCGCCGGGTCACGTCGCATGATGAGATTCGGGCAGTAGGGTGCACGTCGAGGGTCTTGCGCCGCAGCGGCATTTAGGCGCCAGAGCCAGGCATCGAGTTCGTCCAAGGATGCGCAGTTCGCCGTGGGAAACGCCCCAATGACGCCAGCCGCGCAGGCCGCCGAAACCAGTTCTATGCCGGAGACTCGCAGCATTGGCGCCGCAATGACCGGTACCGCCAGCCGGTCCATAAAAGGCAATCGATTCATTCTTGCTCCATGGAAGAGAGGCCGGATATCGACTCTCGGGCCTCATTGATCATTTCAGCCACGATGGCTTGTAGCGGCTCGATCCGGCGGGCAAAGGCGATGGACGGACCAAGCGACGCCATTCCTCGCTCCCAGTCACCGTTTGTATAGCAGTGATCGCGGGTCACCGCGCCACTTATCAGATCGCCGAAAGCGGAGTGGTCGGTCACGCCGGCACGCTCCACTTTTTCTATCTGACGTGCCGTCTCATTGCGCAGCACACGCCAGGTGTTGCCCAGGGAGTGCAACAGGCGGACCGTCGAATGTTCATCACAGCTCACCAAGTGTTCCTTGTAGCGTCTATGCGTGCTGATCTCCTCGCACACCAAAAAGCGGCTGCCGATAAGTACGCCATCGAGCCCTTGCGCAAGGACGGCTGCGATCTGTCGCCCCCGGCCGATACCGCCGCCAAGCACCACCGGAACCCGGAACTGGTCGACGGCAAGGGCTCCTAGAAGCATGGTGGGCAGCTCGTTGACACCGGGATGTCCGCCTTCTTCCATTCCGACCAGCGCAATAGCATCCGCTCCTGCTCGCTCCGCTGATAGCGCATGCCGGATACTCGATGCCTTGTGGATGACGATTGCGTCCGACTTGTGGAGTGTGCCGATGAGCGCTGCGGGTGCATGCCCAGCCGTCTCAAAGATACGAACTCCTCGCTCCAGTGCTGCGTCGATCCAGCGTGGCACTGAAGCATTGGCCTCGGGCCGATGAGACAGCGTCAAATTCACGCCGAAGGGCCTTCCTTCGGTCAATTCATTGCAGTCCCTCAATGCCTGGCTGAAAGCTTCGTCGCTCCGGTATGACCTCGGCGTGATGAAACCCATGCAGCCGGCATTGACCAATGCAGCCACATACCTTGCATCGGACAGCCACATGAGCCCGCCGCCCAGAATGGGATGATCGATCCCGAACAGCAGCGTGATTGGGGTTTTCAACAGCCGCGCCATCGCTCACAAGCCGGTGCTACCCAGCGCTGGGGCGGCACCGAGGTCTGCAGACGCGACACCACTCATTGGAACAGGGTAGTTCACCAGAGGCATGGCGTCACTTTGTGCGAACTTGTCACGCGAAACAAAGTGCGGCTGCGTTGATAGTTGCGTAGGCGTCACCACCGGCGCTACGGGCACGTCGTGCTGGCGCAGCAGTTCAAATGCCTCTTGCGAATCCATGGTTCTGATTACTTGCGCGATGCGGTGATTGATCTCGACGGCAACCGCTTTTCTCGCCTTGTGCGAGCTGTGGCCCTCGCCGCCAAAGGGGGCGAGGTCGATCGCGGCGCACAACCGCTTCCAGAAGTGGTCTTCTAGCGCGGCGATCGACAAGTAATTGTCGTCCCGACACTGAAACGCACCGTAAGCGGCTTTAATCAGAGTCGAATCGCGTTGCTCTTGCAGAGTTGCAGCGCCGCTTGCGCGATAGGCCCCCAGGCGCGGGTTCATCCAATGAAGTGCGCAATCGGCCAATGACACATCCAGATGCTGGCCCTGACCAGTAATCTGACGCTGGAAAAGCGCGGCAAGGGTCGATGACATCGCGTACATGGCGCCGCAAAGGTCCGCTACCGGCAGTCCAAAGCTCTGGGCTGGAGCGCCTCCAGGCGTCCCAGAAACCGCCAATACGCCCGCCGCCGCTAGGTAGTTGATGTCGTGTCCAGGTAGGTCAGCCCAAGGGCCGGTTTGCCCATATCCGCTAAGGGATACATAAATGAGCCGGGGAAACTCCTCGTGCAGCGACGCTGCATCCAGACCTAAACGTGCCATCACGCCAGGTCGGTACGCCTCGACCAGAACATCGGCAGATGCGATGAGGTCGCGCACCTTTGCCCGCTGGTCCCCGTCCTTCAGATCGACAAGAACACTCTGTTTGCCACGGTTTACAGCTTCGAAGGCCCCAACACCCAAAGTGCGGGCATTGTCCCCGTGGGGTGGTCGTTCGATCTTGATCACGCGCGCGCCAAGTTCAGCCAAGTTTTGCGTCAGGAATGGACCCGGCAGCAACTCACTGAAGTCGATGACCGTAATGCCATCCAGTGGGGGGCGTGCCGACATCGTCCTCATGCGGCCACCTCGAGTTCCGCGCGCTCAATGATTACGGCATCCAATGGCAGGGCACCTTCGCCCGATGCTCCGATCCAGACAGGATTGAGGTCCATCTCTTCTATCCTGTCGGCGTTCTGCAGTACGAAGTCAGAGATCTGCACGAGAAGCGCCTCAAGCGCCTGCAGGTCTGCAGGAGGGCGGCCACGTGCCCCTTCAAGCAAGGGGAAGCACCGCATTTCGCGGACCATGGCGGTTGCTTCGCTTGCGCTCAGCGGCAGCATGCGGCGGGTGACATCGCGAAGGATCTCGACATAGATACCGCCTAGACCGAACGTCATGACATGGCCAAACACCTGGTCGCGCGTGACGCCAACCATCAACTCCAGTCCTCCCCGTGGTGCCATCTTCTCGATCAGCAACCCGTCAATGACCGCATCGGGCCGATGTTCTGTAGCTGATCCCATGATGTCCAGCCACGCCTGCCGCACTTGGATCGCATCCTGAAGGCCAACCTTCACTCCGCCGATGTCCGATTTGTGAACGATCTGTTCGCTGGCAATCTTCGCCACCACGGGGTAGCCCATGGTATTAGCCATTGAAACGGCTTCGTCCGCAGAGCGAGCCAGAGCGTTCGGTAAAACGGGGATGCCTGCCGCGAGCAACTGTTGCTTTGCATCGGCCTCAGAGAGGGTGCGAGTGGCGTTCGCCCTGGGAAGCATGGCTACACCCACTTTGGGCATTTGGGCCCCAAGTGCGCGCTTCCAGCGGCCGTATTCAACCCAACGCCGAATGGCCTTTATGCCCTTGCCGACAGACCGCGGCGGCGCAAACCCTTGCTCGACCAACATCCGGTAGCCTTCTCCCAGCCGGTCGCTCATCCAGATCGGAACGATGGGAGTCGCGCATCCCTTTTGGGCGGCGATGATCGTGCGCGCCATCTGGATGGTTGTCTCGCCATAGTCCAGCGCGATGGGAACAATCACACACCCGAGATTGGGATCGCACGCCACGGCGCCCAGGGTCTTCTCGATGAGATCAGCGTCGCTCAATACCGCGGCGGTGGTGTCGACGGGGTTGTCGATGGCGGCATAGTCTGGAAGTAGCTCTCCCAGCAGTTCACGCGTGTGCGGCGCGAACTGAGCAAGTGTCAGTCCTGACGAGCCCACGGCATCGGCGGTCAGCGCGGCGGTCCCCCCGGACGATGTGTAGATGGCCACTCCTTCGCTGGCAACTGGCTGGGCGCGGGCAAACAGCCAAGCCGTGTCAACCAGTTCGTCGATGTCGTCGACTTCAATGACGCCGCATTGGCGGAACACTGCACTGTTGACCTCGGCCGAACCTGTCAAGGAGGCCGTGTGGGACTGCGCAGCCTTCTGGCCGTACTCCGATTTCCCCACCTTCAACGCTATCACTGGCTTCCCGTTGGCGGCGGCGCGGTTGACTGCAGCTACGAACTTTGCCCCGTCTTTGATACCTTCGAGCAGCGTGACGATCACCTTGATGTCAGGTGCGTCGGCCATGTAGTGGATGAAGTCCGCCACTTGCAGATCAACCTCATTGCCGGTGGAAGCCCACAGGCCGATTCCGATGCCGCGATCCATGGCCTGCATCACATTGCGGCCCAGCCCTCCGCCCTGAGTGGCCAATCCGATCGGGCCTTTGACCAGGTCGTGAGGAAACGACGGTGAAAACGTCAGGCCCAAACGATGGTTCACGTTCGTCAGGCCCGGACAGTTCGGCCCATAGATCCGCATCCCGCCTGCTTCAGCGATTTCCTTGAGGCGCACCTGCGCGCGCTCGCCTTCGTCGCCCGCTTCGCCGAAGCCGGAAGTGAGCACAATGGCAAACAGTACGCCACGGGATGCGCATTCTTCCGCCACGGCCAGCACTCCAGAGGCCGGCACTACGATCACCGCCAGGTCAGGCGTTGCAGGCAGCGAAGCCACGCTGGGCCAGCAGCGGTGACCTCGGATCTCGGTCTTGGTAGGGTTCACGAGGTAGATGTCACCATCGAACTCGGAGTGCTCCAGGAGGTTGGTCATGGTGCGTTCACCGATGCTGTGCATGCGATCCGAAGCACCGACCAGCGCGATCGATCGGGGGCGGATAAGTCTCGAGAGATCAGTCAAGCGTGTCTCCAATGAATTCTGATTAGGTGTAGTTGCCGGGTCCCGCGTCGCTCAAGCGATGGCCGATATTCCAAGGATCTCGCGGCCCACGATCAAGGTTTGAACTTCCGTCGTGCCCTCGGGGATCGTGCCGCCACGCGTGTCACGGAAGATGCGTTCGATGGGGTAGTCGGTTGCATAGCCTAAACCGCCGTGCACCTGCAGCGCCATGCTGGCCACCTCGTGCGCAGCCTCGGTGGCATAGAGCTTCGCGATAGAGCAGGCGGTACGTGCGTCTTTGTTGGAGTCGAGCGCGGCAGCAGCCCGCAACCCCAAGGCCCGTGCTGCCTCAACGCGTATGGTCATATCCACGATCAGCTTTTGAACCAGTTGGAAGCTGCCGATAGGTTTTCCAAACTGCGTGCGGGTGCGGGCGTAGTCGATCGAGAGATCAAGCGCCGACTGGGCCGCGCCAACCGCACCCATAGCGATGTTCACACGGGCGCTGTCCAGTCCCATGAGCATCTTCTTCATTGCGTTACCTTCCTCGCCGAGCAGGTTGCCGCGAGGAATCTTTACATTGTCGAAATTCAGTTCCGCTGTACCCGTGCTTCGCAAAACCATCGTGTCGACATTGCGCACTTCATAGGGAGACACATCGCGTTCAACCAGGAACGTGGAGAGCTGTCCTTCACAGTTGGGGCTGAAAGTTCGGGCGACCACGATACCGAAGTCGGCAAATGCTCCATTGGTGATCCAGAGCTTCCGGCCGTTGAGCACGTAGTGGTCTCCCTGCAAGTCCGCGCGAGTTTGAACCTGCGCGATGTTCGAACCCGTCCCCGGCTCGCTGATTGCATTGAAAACCCGCCGCTGTGACGCCATCAGGGGTTTCAAGAAGCGGTTGCGCTGTTCCTCATTGGCTTCGGCTGCCAACTTGTTGATGGCGGCATTGGTAATGTTCACCATCGTGCGCAACGACAGCCACGTGTAGCCAGCCTCTTCCATTAACATGGCCCAGGTCATCTGGTCCATATCCATACCGCCCAATGACTCGGGCAGCCGTCCGCCGATGTATCCGAATTGAGATAGCGATTCGAGAAGTGCGAAGGGGAACGTCTTGTCTTTGTCGTGCTGCGCGACTAAGGGCGCAACCTCGCTTTTCATGAAGCGGCGAACGCTGTCACGCAACATTCCTTGTTCGGAATTCATATCGGCATACATTGGTTTTGTCTCCTTGAGAGTGGTGCGGGAAGCCGCGCCTATGCGGTGGTGATGTCTTTGGGTCCGGCGCCACGCCGAGTGGGCGTCGCGCGAGGTGCGGGTGAGGCATTGCGGGGGCTAAACACCAAGGCTTGCACTTCCTGGAGCGCCTGCAGGCATGCATCACGGTTTTGACGCAAGCGATCCGTGGGGCCCGCAATGGAAAGGGCGAGCGGCTCGTCTCCAATGCAGCCCGCCACAGCTATTGCGGCCAAGCCGTCGAAACCTTCGTTCTCGACCCATATCCAGCCTTGTTGCCTCGCCTGCGCGACCTGGGCTTCGAGAGCCACCAAATCGGTGATCGAGCCGGCAGCGATCTGCTTGAGTGGTTTGAGGCGTAGTTGTCGCGCGGCCTCCTCGGGGGTACACAGGGACAACTGGGCCTTGCCAAGCGCGGACACGTGCAGGGCAATCTTGTTGCCAACGTTCCCGACATAGCGAAGCGGATGTGTTCCTTCCGCAAAGGCCAAGACACTCACTGCGCCGCCTTCCACCCGGCCGCACATACCCGTCTCGCCAGTCTTGTCGCGCAGGAGCTCACACGCCTCTGCTGCAACGGCATACAGAGAGTCTCCAGTGGCAATGCCCTTGGCAATGGTCAACAGCCGTGCGGTTGGATAGAAGCGCCTGGTGCGCGCTGTCCGCATCAAATAGCCCAGCTCATGCAGCGTGTGCAGCAGATCTGAGCAACTGCTTTCAGGGAGATCCATCAAGCGCGCCAGATCCGAGTTGGACAGCTCACGGCGTTCACGCGCAAAGACCTCAAGCAGAGCCATGGTTCGGGAGGCGGCAGGAACGATAGTTGGCATGTTTTCTCCGGTATTTCGTAGGGAACCACGAATTATAGTCATGAGTTCCACCACACAACCGAGGTAAATCTCCGAAGAAAGGTGCTCTGCAGTGTGATGACCATCTCATCTAACGATTGCATTTCTACGAAGGGTTGAAGTATTCTACGACCAGCCGCGATCGCGTAGCAAGAAATAAAGGAGACAAAGTTGCGCAGAACCCTCAAGAAACTGGTCGTTTTCTCAATGGCGGGGCTGGCGCTTGGCGTTGTCCAAGCTGCGGACGACGCCTGGCCCATCCGTCCGATCACTTTTGTCGTGCCCTTTCCCCCGGGCGGAATCACAGACAGCACATCACGCCAACTGGCCAAGCTGCTTGGCGCGCAACTTGGGCAGTCCGTTGTTGTGGACAACCGACCAGGAGCGGGGGGATCCATTGGCGTCGAGTCAGCTTCGCGTCAACCCGCAGATGGCTACACGATCATTTACGGCACCCAGGGCACGCACGGTGCCAACCTCGCGCTCTACAAGAACGTGCGATATGACCCCGTGGCTGATTTCGTCCCAGTGCACGCCATGTCTGAGACTCCTCTGATGCTGGTGATCTATCCAGGCAGACCCTTCAAGACGGTTCCCGAGTTGATCGCCTATGCCAAAGCTAATCCTGGCAAGCTCAATTTCGGGTCGGCCGGCCCGGGCACAGCGACCCACCTGACAGCGGAACTGTTTCAATCCGCCGCGGGGATCAAGATGACGCACGTGCCATACCGCGGCAGCACACCTGCGCTGACCGACCTGATGTCTGGGAGCCTGGACCTCATGTTCGACTACCCGGCAGTGGCCTTGCCCTTCATCCAGGCACATAAACTCAAGGCGCTTGCAGTTACCTCAAAGGCTCGTCTGGCCAGCGCGCCTGATGTACCTACGGTTGGTGAGCTTGGCCTTCCGAAAGCCGAGTCGACGGCTTGGGGCGCGGTTTTCGTGCCCGCCAAGACGCCACCGGACATCGTGAAGCGACTGGGCGATGAGATCGCCAAAGCGATCGTCAATCCTGAAATGCTCCAGAGCACCGAGAAATTTGGCAGCGTCCCACTTACGGGGCTGCGCGACGCCAAGCTGGCGGCCTTCGTCAAGTCCGAGATGACCCGGTGGCGCGCCGTCGTCCAGCAGTCCGGTGCCAAGCTCGATTGAGCCGAATCGCCTCTAGCTCCTCTCCTCTCCAAACTTTCCTACCCATGACCGAATCACAGACACCCTTGAAGCCGCTGCATCCGACGCTCTACGAACTTGCAGAGGATGGCCGCTCGCTAAATTTCTTCTTTGCTCAGTGCAGCGCATGCAATGAACTCAGTTTCCCTGCCAATGCACCAGGGTGCGTGCATTGCGGTGAACCTTTGAGTGATGCGCGCAAGCTCACCCTGCCAGGTGGTGGAGAGCTCCTGGAATTCGTCACGTTGCACGTTGCACTTGTGCCTGGCATGGCAGTGCCGAGCATCGCAGGCGATGTGCGCATTGCCAGAGGGATCATCGAGGAAGGCGTGATCGCTGTCCCGGACGAAAAGGTGCTCAAACCGGGTATGGCACTCAAAGCGGTTGCCGAGATCCGAGAGGTTGGGGGCATCTATGGCTGCCGTTTCGTTCCCGCTGACGCAGAGGTGGCGCAATGACCCAGAGCGCATATTCCGCAAACAACTGGCTCGAGGGCAATGGCGGCGTGTTTATCGCTGGCATCGGCTTGCACCCCTATCAGTTTCCCACGGAGACGCCTTACACGGCCCTGGGTCTCATCGCGGTGCGCGCCGCGCTCGCGGACGGCGGTGTGCAATGGAGTCGGGTTCAAAGCGCATATATAGGCACCACCTCGATTGGGATGGCCGCAGGCCGCGTGATGCTGCGTCACTTGGGCTCAACCGGATTGAGTGTCACGCAGGTGGAGAATGCTTCCGCGTCCGGCTCGTTCGCTTTCCGCCAAGCCTGCATGGAGGTTGCGACTGGCATGAGCGACGTAGTCCTCGCGGTGGGTGTGGACAAACATGGCGATGGGCGTCGCGCAGCGAACAAAGATGGCCTGGAGAGATTGAGCGATACCGCCACCATCCCGGCAGTCAAGTTCGCGATGATGGCGCGGACATACCTGCGCGAGCGTGGAGCAACCATCGAAGATATGGCCAACGTGGCCGTGAAGAACCACGCGAACGCTTCCCGAAACCCCTTCGCACAGTTCCGTAAGCCACGGACGCTGGAACAAGTGCTGACATCGCCGCGCGTCGTGGGGGACCTTACGGTGCAGCAGTGTTGCCCCCGTGGAGAGGGGGCGGCCGCACTTGTCGTCGTATCTGGCAATGCGATCAAGAAGTTGGGCCTTGACCCGCGACGCTGTGTGCAGGTTCGCGCTTCGGTGGCCGGCAGCGAGCGCGATGAAAGGCAATATGGCGACGCCGCAGTGGAGCTTGTCCGCATCAGTGCTCAGTCTGCACTCGGGCAAGCCGGCATCGCGCCAAAGGAGCTGGATCTCCTTGAACTGCACGACGCATTCTCCGTCGAGGAACTTCTCTACAGCGAAGCCGTTGGAGTCTGCGAGCCTGGCGAAGGAGCCCGCTTCCTCGCTCGTGGCGACTCGCAGATTGGTGGGCGATGTGCCATCAACGCGTCGGGGGGGCTTATCGGGATGGGTCATCCGCTCGGACCTACCGGTATTGGCCAGTTGGCCGAGATTACTCGCCAACTGCGCGGTGAAGCTGATGGCCGGCAGCAACCCAATGCGCGCTGGGGCATGGCCCACATGATC
Source organism: Cupriavidus sp. UME77 (assembly GCF_014170355.1). Classification (NCBI taxonomy): domain Bacteria; kingdom Pseudomonadati; phylum Pseudomonadota; class Betaproteobacteria; order Burkholderiales; family Burkholderiaceae; genus Cupriavidus; species Cupriavidus sp. UME77. The sequence continues at coordinate 111,163 of NZ_LZZU01000054.1, read as the reverse complement.
GGCCTGGGCTCTGTTTCAGTCGCTCACGTGCTCTCGGCATCTATTTGAGCAACCGAAAATCCCGCAAGGACTTCCCAATGACTTCCAAAGACACCCATGAGTTGGGCACGTTGCTCTACGAAGTACGTGACCAAGTTGCCGTCATTACTATCAACCGGCCTGACAGGATGAACACGCTAGGCGGCACGATGAAGCCTGACCTTGCCCGTGCATTCTTTGAACTTGCGAGGAATGATGACCATGTCCGAGCGGTGCTCATCACCGGAAGCGGTGATCGTGCCTTCTGTGCTGGCGCGGACATCAAGGAGCGTGCCACCGATGCGGTTCGCGGCACTGAACACTTCGTTCGCCAGAAATCCACCCACGAGTTGTTTCGTAGCATTGAAGAGTTTGAAAAACCCGTCGTCGCGGCAATCAACGGCGTTGCACTCGGAGGTGGACTGGAGATCGCCTTGTGCTGCGACATCCGGATCGCATCAACCAACGCTCGCTTCGGTCTTCCAGAAGTCAAGCTGGGTGTCATCCCTGCGGCAGGAGGTACTCAGCGGCTTCCACGGCTTATTGGCGAAGCCCGCGCCAAGGAGCTGATCCTCACCGCCGACCTTGTGGATGCTGAGACCGCTCAGCGCTATGGACTTGTCAGCCGCGTGGTGGATCTTGCCGATCTGATGCCGACGGCGATGGAATTGAGTCAGCGCATCGCGCGACACCCCCCGCTTGCCGTTCGATTTGCAAAGCGGGCCATCAACCGCGGCATGCAGACAGACCTTGACTCCGGACTCGAGTACGAGCGCTATGCCTCAGCAATGATCGTGGATAGCGAGGACCGCGTCGAAGGCATGCGGGCGTTTTTAGAAAAGCGCGAACCCCAGTTCAACGGGCGCTAGGCCTATAACAACAAGCACTGAAAGGAATCACACATGCAACTCGGATTGAATGGACAGATAGCACTCGTCACTGGCGGTGGTCAGGGGGTGGGCCGCCAAATTTGCCTTGAACTGGCTGCAGAAGGCGCTCACGTCGTCGTAAATGACCTTTTCGCAGACCGTGCCAATGCGGTCGTCTCCGAAATCAACGCTACCGGAGGCAAGGCGTACGCAGCACCCGCAGATATCACCAAGCAAGAGGAGGTTGAAGCCATGGTCGCGAGCGCGACCAGCTACTTCGGAGCGCCGGTCACCGTGCTGGTGAACAACGCCGGGATCATCCCCGAGCGACGGGAGAAGGGTGGCCGCACGCCTGCATTCGTAGATATGCCGGTGGCCGACTGGGCAAAGATCGTGAATCTGAATGTCTACGGCACCATGCACTGCTGCCACGCGGTCTTGCCCGGGATGGTCCAGCGCAAGACGGGACGCATTGTGAACATTATCTCGGAGGCCGGTCGTATCGGCGAGGCGAACATGGCGGTTTACTCGGGCGCAAAGGCCGCAATCGCCGGATTCGCCAAGGCGCTTGCTCGTGAGCATGGGCGCCACGCGATTACCGTGAACTCGGTGGCCCTCGGGGCGGTGTCCCATGAGGGCATTAAGGACGGGCCGTTGAACGTCAATGCCACTGTAGAGAACAACGAGCTTCTTGGAAAGATGCTCAACGCTTACCCCATTTCCAAGGGCGTGGGCCGCCTCTCCCGCCCGACCGATGTGTCGGGGCTTGTGGCCTTCCTGGCGTCCGACAAGGCACTGTTCATCACAGGGCAGACCATCGGCGCCTCGGGCGGCTTCACGATGATCTGATGAGTCGCGGGGGGGGGCGCCGGTGAATCGACGCGGCGCTCCGCGCACGCAGTGTCAACTCACTGCGCAGCCATCTATCAAGGAGACATGCTCATGATCAATCGCCGCACGTTTTCAGCGTCCATCGGTGCCATGGCGCTTTCGCCTTCGGTCTTTTCTCAGGCTGGCTACCCGCAGCGAGCTATTACCCTCGTCGTGCCATTCTCTGCCGGAAGCTTTGTGGACGCACAATCCCGCGTGATCGCGCGGGTGTTGAGTGAGAACCTTGGCCAACCCATCATCATTGACAACAGGGTGGGCGTGAGCGGCTCCATAGGCGCCGAGTTCGTGGCGCGTGCTGCGGCCGATGGCTACACACTCTTGATTGGCACACAGGGTACCCAAGGAACCAATAGCGCCCTCTACAAGACCATCCGCTATGACCCGGTCAAAGATTTCGTTGCTATCCACGGACTGACCGGGAACGCCAACGTACTGATCTCTAATCCGAGTCGAAAGTTCAGTACCGTCGCCGACGTGGTCGAATTCGGCAAGCAACAGCCCGGCAAGCTCAATTTCGGTTCCGGCGGAAATGGCACTTCGGGCCACCTCTGTCTGGCATTGCTTCAAACACGAACCGGGGCACGCTTCACGCACATTCCTTACAAGTCCAGCGCAGCCGCGTTGGTCGACCTGATCGCGGGGAATGTGGACGTGATGTTCGATTTCGTCCAAACGTCGAGGGCACACATTCGAGACGGAAAGATCAGCGCGCTCGCTGTCACCAGCTCCAATCGCATTCCGGTGCTGCCCACCGTGCCGACCATGGCCGAAGCGGGATTTTCCGGCGTGGAGGCATTGAGCTGGGGAGGCCTCTTTGCGCCGGCCAATACGCCCCCTGCCATAGTCAAACGTCTGTCAGACGCGGTGAGTCGGGTCATGAACTCGCCAGACGTCAAATCCTCGCTTGACGCGGTTGGCAGTTTCAGAATTGGGATGCCACACGAGGAGTTTCAGTCGTACGTTGCGACCGAGGCGGTCAAGTGGGCAGACGTGATCCGCAAATCCGGAGCAAGCCTCTGATGACAACCCCAAGAGTAGCCGTGGTTACCGGAGCAGGGTCTGGCATTGGCCGTGAACTGGCGCTCGCCTGCGCGCGGGAAAAAATGGCGGTGGTGATTTCGGATATAGAAACCACCGCTCTTGCGCAAACTCGGGCAATGCTAGACGCCTTGGGTGCCCCATGCCTGGCCCAGTGTTGCGATGTGTCGAATGCCGAGGATGTTGAACGACTCGCCCAAGCGAGTTGGGATAAGTGGGGCGGGGTAGATTGGCTTTTCAACAATGCTGGCGTGGCGGTCCTTGGGAATGCCTGGGATGCTACTGGGGCTGACTGGCAATGGGTTCTTGGCGTGAATCTCATGGGAGTTGTGAATGGCGTGCGCAGCTTTGTTCCTCGCATGCTGTCAAGGGGCGCTTCTGCTCATGTCGTCAATACCTCCTCTGCAGCAGGTCTGGCAACGCTTGCCGGGTCCGCCGTGTATTGTGCAACAAAGCATGCGGTAGTTGGCTTTTCCGAATGCTTGGCCAAAGACCTCGAACAAGCAGCTGCCCCCATCCGCGTATCTGTATTGTGTCCGGCACTGTTGCCCAGTGGGATCCACAAATCCCAACGGAACCGGCCAGCTTCACTTGCAGGTTCAGGACCGACTGCATCCGCCTATGAAGAGCGAGTTCGTGCGGGCATGGCCGCCTCGACGATCCATGCGGCCGACGTCGCTCGAATGACAGTGGAGGCAATTCACGCGCGCCGCTTCTACGTCATTCCCCACCATCAGACAGGCGCTTCGGTAGAGCGTCGCACTCAACAGATCCTCGACGATTTTCAGCAGATCCATCAGGAGAACATTCAGTGACTACAGCCAACTCTCGCGGACTAGCTGCGCTCCAAGATCAAGTCCAAGCCCTTGCTGCCCGGGTCGAGCACCTCGACAATATCGAAGCAATCCGTGCCCTGCGTGCGCGTTATCACGAGTTGGTCAATGAAGACGCAGGCAATCGGCTACATGAACTTTTTGCGCCTGACGCCTCGGTTGCCTATGGGGGGCGTGCTGAGGTACGGGGGCGAGACAACATCCGGTCCTTCTTCGCGTCGTTTCCTATTCAGTGGGCGCGGCAGTTCATCCACAACCATGTTGTCCACGTGAACGGCAATCACGGCACTGGCTCAAGCTATCTGGATGGCCGACCGGTGCGAGATGGAAAGAGCTACTACGTGGTGGGGCGCTTTGATGATGAATACATCAAGATCGACGGGGAGTGGCTCTTCCGGCGCGTTACGTTGAGTGTGCACTACATGATCGAAGCAGCGGAACGCTGGGATCACCTGCTCCCACTCAACAAGATCTGACCTGGAGATGGAGCTGGCATGAACCTGTCAATGATGTTTGACATGAGCGGCAAGCGGGTTTTTATCACAGGCGCCGCAAGCGGTATCGGATTGGCAATCTCCGAGGCCATGTTGGAAGCCGGTGCAGAGGTGGTCATGTCCGATCACGATACTGAGCGTCTGGATGCGGAGATTCGATGTCTAAGGAGCCGCTATCCCGGGGTGGAGAGTCGGGTCCTCGACGTGAGTGATGTCGCTGCAGTGGACGACGTCATGGATTCGGTGGCAGTTGATGGGCGTATTGATTGCGTATTCGCCAACGCTGGCATTAGCGCCGGACGAGGCTTCGCCGTCGAAGCGGGACAGCTGACAAATGTGGATCAAGCGTCCTGGGATAGAGTGCTTAGGGTGAATCTTGATGGGGTATTGGCTACGATGCGCGCCGCTGCTCGCCACATGAAGCCGCGCGGGCGCGGCAGAATCATCGTCACGTCGTCGATTGCCGGGCTGCGCTCCGAATCTCTTTCCGGCTATGCGTACGTTGCGTCCAAGGCAGCCGTCAACAATATCGTGCGCCAGGCGGCAGTGGAGTTGGCCCCCTTCAACGTGCTCGTCAACGCGATGGCTCCAGGTCCCTTTGCGACCGGTATCAACGGTGGACGGCTGCTCCTGCCGGAAAGCGCGGAACGTATGCGCACGCATATTCCTCTGGGCAGAATTGCTGAGCCACAGGAGATTAAAGGCATTGCGCTGCTGCTTGCGTCGTCGGCTTCCAGCTATATGACGGGCTCCATCATTCCTGTTGACGGTGGAGCGAGCGCCCGTTGAATCGTCCATCCACAACTATTCAGACAATGAACCAATGATCATCGTTACAGGCCACGCGATCGCACGAGAAGGCTATCAAGAAGCAATGCAGAAACTTGCCGTAGAACACGTTGAGCGTTCTCGCGCCGAGCCTGGATGCATCTCCCACGAGGTTAGCCGCGATGTTCGGCATTCACGGCGTTTTGTGTTCATCGAGCGCTGGTCAGGCATGGCCGCGCTGCAGCAACATTTTCGGCTGGATGCTTCTCGACAGTTTGCTCACTCGATGGCCCAACTCTCCGAAGGGAGCCCGAAGATGGACATATACCAGGCCGAAGCCATCCGCTTAAGCTTAGAGCCAATCTGATAATTCAAGGATGGGCGATTCTGCGTAGCATCAGCCCGCCCATTGCGATATTGACGGTTTTGTCGCAGTAAGAAAGATCGGCCGGCAAGAAGCAGGCAGGGGAGTGATGCCGGCTAATGTTGCGAGGGAATAGAATTGCTGTGCAGCGGACGCAGCGGCCCCACCGGGACACTGCCATGCCGGTGCCGACCCGCCCTACATCGGCTTCGTACGCGAGCCGTATCCCGCGGATTCCCGCACTATCCCTCCTTAGCTCGCTGGGGCTTGCAATCGCTCTTCAGAACTTCCCTTCATATCCGCTACTCTGCTCAGGCTTCTCGCCTTTTCGAGCCACACGGACACTCCGCTGTGCGAGTGAAGCTGAACCGTTCTACCAGGTGGAAATTGGTGGATGTAACTGTGCTAAATCGCATGTAGTCTCGAACCAACGGCACGTTTGGTAGCGATCCGCAGTTGGCCGCGCGCTTGGTGCAAGCCTATGTCAGTGGCATGCAAAACGGCAGCCAGGGCATGGGCCGCGAGAGCGTGGTCTCGGTGGTCAAACACTGGGTAGGATATGGCGCGACGATGCCCGACGGTTTCGATGCGCATAATTACTACGGCCGACACTTGGCCGTGACGTCGGCTGACATCGAGAATCACATCCTGCCGTTCACCGGCGCCTTTGCTGCTCAGGTAGGCGGCGTGATGCCATCCTACGGACAGCCGCTGGAACATCTCAGGATCCGGGGCAGTGCGGAGCCGATTGAACGTGTAGGAGTGGGCTTCAACAAACAGATGCTCACCGAGGTGTTGCGTGGCCGCTTCAAGTTCGATGGTGTGATCGTGTCCGACTGGCAGATCATGGATGACTGTACTCATGGATGACTGTACTGCGGTGTGCCAGTACGGCGCCAAGCCGGGTCAGAAGCCCGCCCCTATCGATATGGCCATGCCCTGGGGGGTGGAGCATCTGAGCAAGCCTGAGCGCTTCGCCAAGGCGGCGCAAGCGGGGGTGAACCAGTTCGGTGGTTCCAAGGAGCCCGAGATCATCGTTGGGTTAGTGAAAGCGGGCCGGTTGAGCATGGTTGTAGTCGATGAGTCGGCGCAGCGCATTCTGGAGCAGAAGTTCCAGCAGGGCCTTTTCGAGAATCCGTATGTTGATGTGGCTGACGCTATCCGCGTCGTGGGTAACCCGGCCTTTAAAGACATGGCTCTGAGCGCGCAGCGCCGCTCAGTGGTGCTGATCAAGAACGACCAGCAAACGCTTCCGCTGCGGGCCACCAAGGCTCGCAAGGTCTATCTGTATCAGGTAGATGCCGACGTGGCCCGCCAGCGTGGCTTTACGGTGGTACAGCGTCCTGAGGATGCAGATGTGGCCATCATGGCTCTTTCCACGCCGTTTGAAGTCCTGCACCCGAATTACTTCTTTGGCGCGCGTTATCGCGAAGGTGACACCGGCTTCAAAGATGGGGATCCGGCATTTGAGGAGTTCAAGCGCGTCAGCGCCAAAGTGCCGACTGTGGTCTCGCTGTACCTGGAGCGGCCGACTGACCTGAGTGGTATCGCTGGCCCAGCCGTCTCGATTGTCGGCAATTTTGGCTTAGGCTTCGATGCCTTATTCGATGTACTAACCGGCGAGCAGGCACCTAGCGCCAAGCTGCCCTATGACTTGCCGTGGACCAATCGGGGCAGTATGACCGTCGCCAGTCCGGTGGCCTACCGCCACGGCCAGGGTTTGGCCTATTGAGGCATTAGGCGTGCTTGTGCGCCTGTCATCCAAGGAGTTTTCGATGCACACTAAGTATTCAACACGTCTGCTCGCCGCGCTTCTTGCCCTGGCCGGCAGCGCGTCGCTCGCGCAGGGCGCATCCTTCGGGCCGGAGCAATTTACGCCCACACGGGCTACCCGCCATGCTTCCTTCTATGTTGGCGGAGATTATGTGGGTGAGGCGGGCAAGGAGTTGATGGCCGGGCAGATGTACGTGCAAGCCTGGGCGCCTTCCAAGGTCAGGCACAAGTATCCGCTGGTGCTATTCCATGGCCTGGGTCAAACCGCCACCAACTGGATGGGCACGCCCGATGGACGCAAGGGCTGGGCCGACTACTTCGTAGACCAAGGATATGTGGTCTATATGGTCGACCAGCCCAGCCGCGGTCGCTCGCCCTGGCTGCCGGATACTGGCGGCAAGCTGCGCACCAGCGACTTGACGCTGGTGCAAAAACTGTTCACGGCTTCGGAGCAATACAAAGCGTGGCCGCAGGCGGAAAAGCACACCCAGTGGCCCGGCGAAGGCCCCACGCCGGGACAGCGTGGCGACCCGCTGTTCGACGCCTTCTACGCCGGCATCGTGCCCTCCCTGGCCGACAACAAACAGAGCGAGCAACTGGTGCAGAAGGCCGCCTCGGCGCTGCTCGACAAGATCGGCCCGGCCGTGTTGCTGGTGCACTCACAGGCGGGCCCGTTTGGTTGGTCGATAGCCGACGCACGGCCGCAGTTGGTGAAAGGCATCGTGGCGGTCGAACCTTCCGGCCCACCGTTCCAGAACGCTGCCCAGGCCACTCGCGAACTGGCTTGGGGGCTGACCAATATCCCGGTGCGCTACGCGCCGGCGGTCAACGACCCGGCCGAGATCGAGATTGAGCAGCAGGCCCAAGCTGATGGCAATGGCTTGCTCAAATGCTGGCGGCAGCGCGAGCCGGCTCGCAAGCTGGCCAATCTGCAACATATTCCCGTGCTGGTAGTCACCGGCGAGGCCTCATACCACGCCCCTTATGACCACTGCACGGCTGCCTTCCTGACCCAGGCGGGTGTGCCCGCTACCTTCTGGCGCCTCGAGCAGCAGGGGGTCCGGGGCAACGGCCACCTGATGATGCAGGAGAAGAACAGCCTTGACATTGCCGAACGCCTGAACGGCTGGATCACGCGTAGCGTGAAGTAATGGCGCGCCGCGGCAACTGAGGGCAGGCGACGGGCAAGGTTCGCGCGCCAGCCCCCTCAACCTTGGAGTACATCGATATGGAGTACATCGACATCATGAAACGCACCCTTGCTTTACTTAGCTTGCCCATGCTTTGCGGATGGATGGCAGCCGGCCATGCGGCCACGCAGCCCCAACCCTTGCCCACTGAGCGTGTGGGAGTCAACGGTAAAGAACTCGCGGCGCTCAAGCTACCCACTGACTTCAACGTCAGCAAAGGCCGTGCCCTGCGGATGCGCGAAGTGACGATCGCACCTGGCGGCATCCTGCCGATGCATAGCCACGCTGACCGGCCCTCGGTGTCGTATGTGCTCAAGGGCACATTGACGGAATACCTTGAGGGCGAAGCGGAGGGAAAGCAGATCGTCGCCGGGCAGTCATACGCTACTCAGGGCGCCGGGATGCATGCTCTGCAAAACAAGGGTGATGTGCCTGCAGTGTTCCTGGAGGTGGACTTGCCCTGAGCCCGCATCGCGGCGGCAGCTTGTCACCAGGCCGAGGTCCGAAGGGGCGTCGGCATTCGCTTCCTACGAACCGTAAGGGCGGCGGCGAGCCGGCTACAGCATCGCCGAGTTCCAGTTTCACGCAAGAATCCGGGAAAGTGACTTGGAAAGCAGAGTGCACGACAAAGCATGAGATGGTGGCCGCGACATCTTATGGTTGGTGGCCTTACTCAGCACCCGCTGCGGTGCGCGGGGTACGTACTATCACCTAATGCTGCTCTGCGTCATTTCTTTTGCTACAATTAGGGAAAACCCGATGAGGGTTATCCCTGAAAGGAAGAAAGCCATGAACACCCAATCCGACATCAAGATGACCGACCAACTCGAGCGCGAACTGATCGAACGCGAACTTGGTCCCCGCAGCCCGGCCTTCGTCGACGACGTGAAGAGCGCCATCGCCGCTGTGCAATCCGTGCTGGGCCGCCTCCAGAACCAGGCTCGCAAGGCAAAGATCGTTTTCGCGAACGGCTGATTGAGCCGCGCACCGACATCAAGAATCAAGAGTGAATGCTGCCGTAGTGCGTCGTAGTTAACTGTTGTTTGTTGTTGATGTATGTAGTCTTGGTTTGACGGCTCTAATGCTGCCCGTCGCGGCGATGCGCTAACGCATCTGTCCTGGCGTGGGCGGCAGATACCATGTCAAACCGGCGCGGATCTCTTTCGCGCGGCAAAACCGGCCAACGCGTCGCTCCGAGGAGTGCAGCGCCTTTTGGCCGGTTTTTTTATGGGTGCTAGCACCGTTGTGCACCTTTGTGAGATCGCCTCACAAGCCTTGCGAGTCATTTTCCTTTTGCGGGTGCACCGGATCGCGCTATCTTGAAGGCCCCCTGTGCTTTCTCCCGATCTTCCCGTGCCCACCATCTCCCCCCGCTTGCTGCTTTGCCTGCTGATTACCTACTTGGTATGGGGCACGACTTATCTCGCCATCCGTTTCACCCTGGAGAGCTTTCCGCCGTTCCTGATGATGGGCTCGCGTTTTCTCTGCGCCGGCTTGTTGCTGGCGCTGTGGCTGCGCTATCGCGGCGCCGCCATGCCGACCTTGCGCCAGCTGCGCAATTGCGGGGTGCTGGCCGGTTTCCTGCTGGTTGGCGGAATGGGGCTGACGGCGGTGGCGGAGCAGACCATCTCGTCCGGGGCGACTACCGTGATGATTGGTGCGATGCCGATCTTCGGCTTGTTCTGGGGAATTTGCTTTGGCGCGCGGCCGCGATGGTACGAAGTGCTGGCCATTGCGCTGGGCAGCGCGGGCATCCTGGTGCTGACCGGCGGCGCGGAGTTTCGCGCGAGTGCCACGGGCGTCATGGCTTTGCTGGTGGCTATCGCCAGTTGGTCGTTCGGTTCGCAGATCGCCAGGCGCCTGGATTTGCCGCAGGGTGCAGTGGCGTTTGCCGCGGAGATGCTACTGGGCGGGGCGATCTTGCTCGTCCTGTCCGTTGCGTTCGGCGAGCCCTGGCCGCGGACGGTCAGCAGCCAGGCGTGGTGGGCGTGGGTCTACCTGGTGGTGGCTGGGTCGCTGGTGGCGTTTTCCGCCTATATGTACCTGGTGGCAAACGTCTCGCCGACGGTTTCGTCAAGCTATGTCTACGTGAACCCGCCGGTGGCGCTGGCGGTGGGCGCGTGGCTGGGCAGCGAGCAGATTGCGCCGCAGACGCTCGGTGCCGTGGCGTTGATCCTGGGAGCGCTGGTGGTGCTTAGCCTGGGGACGTGGCGCGGGGCACGGGCGATGGCGGCGACCTGAGCGAGCATTGTGAAGATTGCCGCCCGCATGCCAGAACTCAGGATTCAGGACTCAGGCCTCGGACTGATCCTCGATCCACATCGATAGCCGCGCCTTGTACGCCTGCTGGATGTGCCGGCGCGTGATTTGCTCGGCCAGCGCGGGGTCGCGTTGCTCCAGGGCTTCCACCAGTGCAATGTGCTCTTCGTAGGAGACCCGGGCGCGTCCCGGCAGCGCCAGCGTGGTGCGGCCCAGCAGCGCCATCGACTCGTGCAGCGAGCGCAAGGTCTTGAGCAGGTAGCGGTTGTGCGCGCAGCGGTGCAGCGTTTCGTGGAAGAGCCGGTTGTTGGCGGCAAGCTTGTCGGGCTGGTCGGCGATGGCCAGGTCGCGCTGGACGATGTCGCGCAGCAGCGAGATTTCCACATCGGTAGCGTGGCGCGCGGCGAGCGCGGCGGCGGTGCCTTCCAGCACCTCGCGCATGACATAGAGCTCGCTCACCATGCTGGCGTCGAGCTGGGTCACCATCATGCCCCGGTTAGGCTCGTTGACGACCAGGCCTTCGGATTCCAGCCGCGATAGCGCTTCGCGCACCGGCGTGCGCGACAGCCCGAGCGAGGCGGCTAGTTCCACTTCGCGCAGGCGGGTGCCGGAGGGCAGCTGCCCGGCCTGGATCGCGTTACGCAGGTGCTGGTACGCCCGCTCGGCACGGGGCAGCGAGGCGTCGGGGCCGGTGCCGGCCGCGCCGGCTGGATCTGCGGAAATCATTAGGCGGGTGGGATCCCGTGGTGATTGTTCGTTGTTGTGCATTGTTGTGCGTTGCTCTGCGTCGCACATGATACCCGCTCCAGGCTCGGCAACATCACGCCTGCGCTATGTCGGTTACCGGCCGCGCGGGCGGCAATCGAGGTGGCGTCTGCTGCCTGCCGGGCATCCGGTTCAGGGCAGCGGCAGATTGAGGTTGTGTTCGGTCTTTGTGGAATATAGTATGTGATATATCAAAACATGCACCCACAAAAGCACCGGGAGACGACATCATGAAAGTGTGTATCTATGGCGCCGGCGCCATCGGCGGCTATCTCGGCGTCCAGCTGGCATTGGCGGGCGCCGAAGTCAGCCTGGTCGCACGTGGCCCCCACCTGGCCGCCATGCGCGCCAACGGCTTGCGGCTGCTGAGCGAGGGCGAGGAGAGGGTGGCCAAGGTCAATTGCACCGACGACCCGGCCACGCTGGGGCCGCAGGACTATGTCTTCATCACCCTGAAAGCGCATTCCGTGCCGGGCGTGGTGGACCTGATGCAGCCGTTGCTTGGTCCGAGGACGGCGGTGGTGACGGGTGTCAACGGCATCCCTTACTGGTACTTCCATCAGCACGGCGGCCCGCTCGCGGGCACCAGGCTGGAAAGCGTCGACCCCGGCGGGCGCCAGTGGCGCGGCCTGGGGCCGGAGCGGGCGATCGGCTGTGTGCTCTATCCCGCCGCCGAGATCGCCGCGCCCGGCGTGATCCGCCATGTCTACGGCAAGAAATTCCCGCTGGGCGAGCCCGACGGCAGCAAGTCGGCGCGCGTGAGCCACTTGAGCGAAATGATGGTGGCCGGCGGCCTGGAGGCGCCCATCCGCGACAATATCCGCGACGAGATCTGGCTCAAGCTGTGGGGCAACCTGTGCTTCAACCCGATCAGCGCGCTCACGCATGCCACGCTGGATATCATCACTGCCGATCCGGCCACCCGTGGACTATCGCGCGCAATGATGCTGGAAGCGCAAGCGATCGCGGAACGGTTTGGCGTGCGCTTCCGGGTCGATGTGGAGCGCCGCATCGACGGCGCCGGCGCGGTTGGGGCACACAAGACTTCCATGTTGCAGGACCTGGAGGCAGGGCGGGCCATGGAGATCGACCCCTTGCTGACGGTGGTGCAGGAAATGGGCCGATTGGTGGAGCAACCCACGCCGATGGTGGACGCGGTGCTGGGCCTGATCAAGCAGCGTGAACGGATGGCGCAGGCGGCTTGAGTGCGGGTGCCGGGCCGGCCGGGAGGAAATGGTGGCGCCGGCCGGTTTCGGCGGCGCACCATGTGATATACCATATACGCAAAACCGCCACCCTGGCAGCCGATTTATATCAATTGTGCATTTTCCTATGCATTCAGCTCATGCAATGGCTGCTTTTGGTAAGCTAGGCGGGAAGCCGCAGGCGACTGTCCCGTCCGCCGCGGCGCTGGTTTCAACAAGAGCCCATTCATGTCTGCGCAAACTCAATCCGCGGTCCAGCCTGCTGCACTGACCCTGTCCCTACAACCCATCAACGCCGGTGCCAGCCTGCGCGACCAGGCGTACGCCATGCTGCGCCAGGCCATTGCCGACGCCGACATCTATCAGTCGACCGAGGAAATCCGGCTGGATGAGCGAGTCCTGAGCGAGGCGCTGGGCGTGAGCCGCACCCCGATCCGCGAGGCCATGACGCTGCTGGAGCAGGAAGGGTTCCTGCGCACGGTGCCGCGCCGCGGCATCTATATCATGCGCAAGACCAAGCGCGAAATCGTCGAGATGATCCAGGTCTGGGCCGCGCTCGAGAGCATGGCCGCGCGCCTGGCCACGCTGAACGCCAGCGACCAGGAGATCGCGCAACTGCGCCATATGTTCGACAGCTTCCGCGATGCCACGCCGGCCGAGCATATCGAGGAATACTCCGACGCGAACATCGCCTTCCACCAGGCGATCGTGCAGTTGTCGAAGTCGCAGATCATCATGGATTCGATCAAGAACATCTTTATCCATGTGCGCGCCATCCGGAAGATGACGATCTCGCAAAGCGATCGCGCTTCGCGCTCCATCGTCGATCACCTGCGCATCATCGAGGCGCTGGAAAAACGCGACACTGAACTGGCCGAGAAGCTGGTGCGCCAGCATTCGCTGGATCTGGCGGATTATGTCGAGAAGAACTGCGACTTCCTGGATTGAAGGCTGAAACTTGAGGCGCCTGCCTCTGGCAATCAAGAACGGCGGACATTGCCCGCCGTTCTCGTTCTTGATCCGGCAGCCACCCGCTACACTCCCATCGCCTCCACCATCGTCTCGCCCAGCTCAGCCGGCGAGCGCGCGATGCGGATCCCGGCGGCGCGCATGGCGTCGATCTTGGCTTCGGCCGTACCCATGCCGCCCGAGACGATCGCGCCAGCATGTCCCATGCGCCGTCCCGGCGGGGCAGTCGTGCCGGCAATAAAGCCCACCACGGGTTTGACGCGCCCGCCGCTGCGCGCGTCCTGCAGGAACTGCGCCGCTTCTTCTTCCGCCGAGCCGCCGATCTCGCCGATCATGATGATGCCTTCTGTGTCGTCATCGGCCAGGAACATCTCCAGGCAGTCGATGAAGCTGGTGCCATTGACCGGATCGCCGCCAATGCCGATGCAGGTGCTTTGCCCTAGCCCCGCGGCGGTGGTTTGCGCCACGGCCTCATAGGTGAGGGTGCCGGAGCGGGACACCACGCCGATCTTGCCGGGGCGGTGGATATGGCCTGGCATGATGCCGATCTTGCACTGGCCCGGCGTGATCACGCCCGGGCAGTTGGGCCCGACCAGGCGGCTGCGCGAACCGCAGAGCGCGCGCTTGACCCGCACCATGTCGATCACCGGGATGCCTTCGGTAATGCACACGATCAGGCCGACGCCGGCATCCACGGCTTCCAGGATGGCATCGGCGGCGAAGGGTGGCGGCACGTAGATGACCGAGGCGTCGGCGCCGGTGCACGCGACCGCCGCGGCCACGGTGTCGAACACCGGCAGCCCGAGATGCGACTCGCCACCCTTGCCGGGCGTCACGCCGCCGACCATGCACGTGCCATAGGCCAACGCTTGCTCGGAGTGAAAGGTGCCTTGCGCGCCGGTAAAGCCCTGGCAGATCACCTTGGTGTCTTGATGGACCAGTACGGCCATGTCAATGCCCTCCCTGTACTTGGACGTGACCTTGCGCGGCCTTCACAGCCTTGACCACTTTTTCGGCGGCGTCGGCAAGATGATCGGCCGACAGGATCGGCAGGCCCGAGTCGCGCAGGATGGCCTTGCCGAGTTCCACATTGGTGCCTTCAAGCCGGACCACCAGCGGCACCGTGAGGTCGATCTCGCGCGCGGCGGCCACCACGCCCTCGGCGATCACGTCGCAGCGCATGATGCCGCCGAAGATGTTCACCAGGATGCCTTTGACCTTGGGGTCGTCCAGGATCAGGCGGAAGGCCGCTGTCACGCGCTCCTTGGTGGCGCCGCCACCCACGTCGAGGAAGTTGGCCGGCTCGCCGCCGTAGAGCTGGATGATGTCCATGGTGGCCATCGCCAGCCCGGCACCATTGACCATGCAGCCGATGCTGCCGTCGAGCTTGACGTAGTTCAGCCCGTGGCGGGCGGCTGCCGCTTCGGCGGGATCTTCCTCGGTCTCGTCGCGCAGGGATTCGATATCCGGATGGCGGTACAGCGCGTTGTCGTCAAAATTGAACTTGGCGTCGAGCGCGATCACGTCGCCCGCGCGCGTGACGACCAGCGGGTTGATTTCCACGACCGAGGCGTCCAGTTCGGTAAAGGCGCGATAGGCGGACAAGATGAAGCGCGAGGCCGCGCTCACCTGCTTGCCGGCGAGCCCCAGCCCAAAGGCCAGGCGGCGCGCATGGAAGGGCTGGATGCCGCTGGCCGGGTCGATCGCAACCTTCAGGATCTTCTCCGGCGTGCGGGCCGCCACTTCCTCGATCTCCATGCCGCCTTCGGTCGAGGCCATCAGCGTGATGCGGGAGGTGGCGCGGTCGATCAGCATGCCCAGGTAAAGCTCGCGGGCAATCTCGCAGCCTTCTTCCACATATAGGCGCCTTACCTCGCGCCCGGCCTCTCCGGTCTGCTTGGTGACGAGGACTTTGCCGAGCATCTGCCCGGCCTGCGCACGCACTGCGTCGATGGATTTCACCACGCGTACGCCGCCCTTGCCGTCGGGGTCGCCGGCAAAGCGGCCGGCGCCGCGGCCGCCGGCATGGATCTGGGACTTCACCACCCAGGTAGATCCGCCGATCTTGCGCGCCGCGCTGGCGGCTTCGTCGGGGGTAAAGGCGACCGCGCCGCGTGGCACCGCCACGTCGAAGCGCCTAAGCAATTCCTTGGCCTGATATTCGTGAATGTTCACAGTCTCCTCGCTCTTGGTAATGCGCGTGCCGGCTATCCGCCAAACCGGATGGTCCGGCAAGACGCGCTGTAAAATATGGTATGTAATATATCAACGATAAACAAGGCCATTTTCCCCGCAGTGGCAGTACGAAGCGGTGAGCAGATCCAACCCGTGAGGCATCGGAATGAATGTGCGCGGACTCAGAAATTTCGCTTATGCATCGTCTTTCTTGGGCTGAATTGCTGCATCGCGTCGTTGAAACACCGCTTCCAAGACCGAAATATTCCTTGAGCTTCGTTGATATATCACATACCGTATGTCATCAAGATCCCGCGAAAAGGATCGATAGCATCGCAGGGCCAGGTGACAAGCAGTGCAGGCATCGGCCAGGCAGCCAGGCAGCAAAGGGCGAAAGGATGTCGTGACAACGGGCCAGGTCCGGGTCACAGCCTGTCGCAACCCAGTCAACGAGGAGACCAAGACATGTCTGCAGTCGCACCCACGCGGCCTGAATCCACCACGGCCGAAGACACCCTGAAGCAGAAAACCCGCGATGCCGGCGTGATTTCCGGCGGCCACCTGGTAGCGCGGGCCCTGAAGAACGAAGGCGTCGACACCATCTTCACGCTGTGTGGCGGCCACATCATCGACATCTACGACGGCTGCGTGGACGAGGGCATCCGCATCATCGACGTGCGCCATGAGCAGGTTGCCGCGCACGCGGCGGACGGCTACGCCCGCCAGACCGGCAAGCTGGGCTGTGTGGTGACCACCGCCGGCCCGGGCTGCACCAATGCCGTGACCGGCGTGGCGACGGCGTTCCGCTCGGAAAGCCCGATCATCCATATCGGCGGACAAGGCGCGCTGTCCCAGCACAAGATGGGCTCGCTGCAAGACCTGCCGCACGTGGACATGATGTCGGCCATCACCAAGTTTGCCGCCACCATCCCCAGCACCGAACGGGTGGCGGACATGATCTCGATGGCGGCGCGCGAATGCTTCAACGGCGCACCCGGCCCGGCCTACCTGGAAATCCCGCGTGACGTGCTCGACCGCGAAGTCGATGTATCGCGCGCGGTGGTTCCGCGCCCCGGCCACTATCGCGCCTCCACCAGGTCCATCGGCGACCCGAGGGATATCGAGCGCCTGGCCGACATCCTGGTCAATGCCGAGCGCCCGGCCATCCTCTATGGCCAGCAGGTCTGGACCGCGCGCGGTCATGAAGAGGCCATCGCGTTGCTCAAGGGCCTGGATATTCCTGGCTATTTCAATGGCGCCAGCCGCGGCCTGCTGCCGCCGGGCGATCCGCATCACTTCGACCGCACCCGTACGCAAGCTTTCGCCAACGCCGACGTGCTGATCATCGTGGGCACGCCGTTCGACTTCCGCATGGGCTACGGCAAGCGCATCAGCAAGGAGCTGACGCTGGTGCAGATCGATATGGACTACCGCACGGTCGGCAAGAACCGCGAGATCGATCTTGGCCTGGTGGGCGACCCCGGCGCCATCCTCGGCGCGGTGCTGCAGGCTGCCAGCGGGCGCATCAAGAACGACAAGCGCCAGGCGCGCCAGAAATGGATGGGCCAGCTGACCGAAGCCGAGGCCGTGGCGGCCGAGAAGCTGATGCCGCTGTTCCGCTCGGAAAACACGCCGATCCATCCGTACCGCGTGGCGTATGAACTCAACGAGTTCCTCTCGGATGACACCGTGTACATCGGCGACGGCGGCGATGTGGTGACCATCTCCGCGCAAGCGGTGCGTCCGCGCCGTCCCGGGCAGTGGATGGACCCGGGCGCGCTGGGCTCGCTGGGTGTTGGCACCGGTTTTGCCATTGCCGCTGGCCTGGCCAACCCAAACAAGGAGATCCTCTGCTACTACGGTGACGGCTCCTTCGGCATGACGGCCTTCGACATGGAAACCGCCAACCGTTTCGGCGTGCCGTACCTGGCGGTGATCGGCAACAACTCGGCGATGAACCAGATCCGCTACGGCCAGCTTGCCAAGTACGGCGAGGCGCGCGGCAACGTGGGCAACCTGCTGTCGGACGTGCCGTTCTCCAAGTTCGCCGAAATGCTCGGTGGCTACGGCGAGGAAGTGCGCGACCCGGGCAAGATCGCCGGCGCGCTGCAGCGCGGGCGCGAGGCGGTCCAGCGCACCGGCAAATCGGCCGTGATCAATATCTGGGTGGATCCGCGCGAGTACGCGCCGGGCACCAAGAACCAGACCATGTACAAGTAATCCCGGTGCGAGGAGACAAGACCATGAACAAGGCACTCGAAGGCGTGCGAATCCTGGACATGACCCATGTGCAGGCCGGCCCTTCGGCCACCCAGCTGATGGCATGGCTGGGGGCCGATGTGATCAAGGTGGAGTTGCCGGGGCGCGGCGACATCACGCGCAGCCAGTTGCGCGACGTGCCCAATGCCGACAGCCTCTACTTCACGATGCTCAACTCCAACAAGCGCAGCCTGACGCTCAATATGAAGACGCCGGAGGGCAAGGCGTTGCTGGAGGACCTGATGCAGCGCTGCGACGTGCTGGTGGAGAACTTCGGCCCCGGCGTGCTGGACCGTGCCGGCTTCGACTGGGACCGTCTGCGCACACTGAACCCGCGGCTGATCTACGCCTCGATCAAGGGCTTCGGCCCGGGACCGTACGCGGATTGCAAGGCCTATGAGAACGTAGCCCAGTGCATGGGTGGTTCGGCCAGCACCACCGGCACGGCGGATGGCGCGCCCACGGTCACCGGCGCGCAGATCGGCGACTCCGGTACGGGCGTCCACTGCGTGGTGGGCATCCTGGCGGCACTGTTGCAGCGCGAGCATTCCGGGCGCGGGCAGCGGGTGGAAGTGGCGATGCAGGATTCCGTGCTCAACCTGTGCCGGGTCAAGCTGCGCGACCAGCAGCGCCTGGCCGCGGGGCCGATGCGCGAGTACCCCAACCAGGCCTTCGACGACTTCGTGCCGCGCGCCGGCAATGCCTCGGGCGGTGGCCAGCCCGGCGCCGCGCTGCGCTGTGCCCCGGGCGGGGCCAACGACTACGTCTACGTCATCGTCCAGCCGCAAGGCTGGGAGCCGCTGATGCGCCTGTGCGGCAGGGAAGACCTGATCACGCATGCGCAGTTCGCGACGCCGGAAGCCCGCCTCAAATGCCTGGAAGAGTGCTTCTCCATCATCGAGAAATGGACGCGCACGCGCACCAAGTTCGAGGTGATGGAGGCGCTCAACGAGGTCGACGTGCCATGCGGCCCGATCCTGTCGATGAAAGACCTGATCGAGGACAAGTCGATGTACGAGCGCGGCTACCTGGTGGAGCTGGATCACCCGGAGCGCGGCCAGTACGTGCAGCTGGGATGCCCGATCACCTTGTCGGCGTCGCCGGTGGAGGTGGAGCGCTCGCCGCTGCTGGGCGAGCATACCGAGGAAATCCTCGACTGGCTGGGGCGCACGCCTTCGCAGATCGCAGCCTTGCGCGCCGCCGGGGCGGTCTGACGCCCAGGGCGTCCCTGCATTACCTCACGCACCTCCCGAACTGAGTTCACAAGCCGCCCGCCCTCGCGTTTCACGCGGGGGCGCGGACCGGCTCATCCCTACGCAATCCATGAACAGATGGAGACCTGACATGGCACACAACAAGGACGCGGTGCGGAAGATCCTCGCCGCCGTGAAGGAAGAAGGCCGCAACGCACTGACGGCGCCCGAGGGCAAGCTGGTGTGCGACGCCTATGGCATCTCGGTGCCGGGCGAGGGTGTGGCGAAGTCACCCACCGGTGCGGTCGAGCTGGCGGGCAAGATGGGCTACCCGGTGGTGCTCAAGATCGTGTCGCCCGACATCCTGCACAAGACCGAGGCGGGTGGGGTGCTGGTGGGCCTGAAGAGCGCGGCGGATGTGGAGAGCGGCTACCTGCGCATCATCGAGAACGCGAAGAAGTACGACGCCAAGGCCAATATCGTCGGCGTGCAGGTGCAGCAGATGATCGCCGGCGGGCAGGAGGTGATCATCGGCGCGGTCACCGATCCGTCTTTCGGCAAGCTGGTGGCATTCGGCCTCGGCGGCGTGCTGGTGGAAGTGCTCAAGGACATTACCTTCCGCATGGCCCCGGCCAGCCAGGAAGATGCGCTGTCGATGCTCGATGGCATCGACAGCGCCGAAGTGCTCAAGGGCGTGCGCGGCGCCGATCCGGCCAATCGCGAGGCGCTGGCCGGCATGATCCAGCGGGTCTCCGAGCTGGTGAGCGATTTCCCGGAAATCTCGGAGCTTGACCTCAACCCGGTGTTTGCCAGCAAGGATGGCGCCATCGCCGCGGACGTGCGCATCGTGGTGGATTTCGCGCCGCAGCCGGTGCGCTATCGCCCCAGCCAGGAGGATATCGTCAGGCAGATGAACCGCATCATGCGTCCCGATTCTGTAGCCGTGATCGGCGCCTCGAACGAGGACGGCAAGATCGGCAACTCGGTGATGAAGAACCTGATCAACGGCGGCTACCAGGGCAAGATCTACCCGATCCATCCCAAGGGCGGCGAGATCATGGGCAGGGCCGCCTACAAGAGCGTGCTCGATGTGCCGGGCGAGGTGGACGTGGCGGTCTTTGCCATTCCCGCCAAGCTGGTGGCCGGGGTGCTGGAAGAGGTGGGCAGCAAGCACATTCCGGGTGCGGTGCTGATTCCCTCCGGGTTTGCCGAGACCGGCAACGTGGATGGGCAGGAGGAGATCGTTGCCATCGCGCGCAAGCACGATATCCGCTTGATGGGGCCGAATATATATGGCTTCTACTACACGCCCAAGAACCTGTGCGCGACCTTCTGCACGCCGTATGACGTCAAGGGCAAGGCCGCGCTGTCGTCGCAATCCGGCGGCATCGGCATGGCCATCATCGGCTTTTCGCGCTCGGCCAAGATGGGCGTGTCGGCCATAGTCGGGCTGGGCAACAAGTCGGATATCGATGAAGACGATCTGCTGACGTTCTTCGAGCAGGACGACAACACCGAGATCATTGCCCAGCACTGCGAGGATCTGAAGGACGGCCGCGCCTTTGCCGAAGCGGCGAAACGGGTCTCGAAGAAAAAGCCGGTGGTCGTGCTCAAGGCCGGGCGCACCAGCATGGGCGCGCGCGCCGCCAGTTCGCATACGGGCGCGCTGGCCGGCAACGACAAGATCTACGAGGACGTGTTCAAGCAGTGCGGCGTGATCCGCGCGCGCTCGCTGCGCGACCTGCTGGAATTCGCGCGCGGCATACCCAAGCTGCCCACGCCCAAGGGTGAGAACGTGGTGATCATCACCGGCGCCGGCGGCTCGGGCGTGTTGCTGTCGGACGCTTGCGTGGACAACAACCTGTCGCTGATGACCATGCCGGACGACCTCGACGCGGCGTTTCGCAAGTTCATCCCGCCCTTTGGCGCGGCGGGCAATCCGGTGGACATCACCGGCGGCGAGCCGCCCGCCACATACAAGAACACCTTGCGCCTGGGCATGGAGGACCCGCGTATCCACGCCATCATCCTGGGCTACTGGCACACCATCATTACGCCGCCGATGGTGTTTGCCAAGCTGGTGGTGGAGGTGAAGGAGGAGATGGCGGCGCGCGGCATCGACAAGCCGATCGTGGCTTCGCTGGCGGGCGACGTGCAGGTGGAGGAGGCTGCCGAATACCTGTACGAGCACGGTGTGCCGTCCTACGCGTACTCGACCGAGATCCCGGTCGCGGTGCTGGGGGCCAAGTACAAGTGGGCCCGCGGCGCAGGCAAGATCTGATCTGAACGCCATGCGGTA
Organism: Cupriavidus sp. UME77; assembly: GCF_014170355.1. Classification (NCBI taxonomy): domain Bacteria; kingdom Pseudomonadati; phylum Pseudomonadota; class Betaproteobacteria; order Burkholderiales; family Burkholderiaceae; genus Cupriavidus; species Cupriavidus sp. UME77. Next base: position 89,801 of record NZ_LZZU01000054.1, on the reverse strand, counting down.
AAACCGGGCCCGCCATGTACGCATGCGCGGGTCCGCTTCTTGACAATGCGGCAAAGGCGCGGACAAGGGCAGTTTGCCGTTCTCGCCCAAGGAGTTTGCGATGCAAACGTGGATTCGCTTCCAGACCGGTGACGGCGAGGTCGGCTTCGGCCGGATCGAGGGCGATCATGTCATCGAGTACGACGGGCCGGGCCACGCGCGGCCAGAGCCCACCGGCGCGACCTTGCCGCGCGAGGGCCTGCGGTTGCTGAGCCCGTGCGAGCCGGGCAAGATCGTGGCGCTGTGGAACAACTTCCATGCGCTGGCGCGCAAGCTGGAAAAGCCGGTGCCGGTGCATCCGCTATTCCTGATCAAGCCGGCGAGTTCGCTGGCGGGGCCGGGAGATGCCATCCTGCGGCCCCGCAGCTACAGCGGCAAGATCGTCTACGAGGGCGAGCTTGGCATCGTGATTGGCCGCCCATGCCGCAACGTGGCCCCGGACGATGCCGCGGCGCATATCTTCGGCTACACCGTGGTCAACGACGTCACCGCAGCCGAGCTGATCGGAGAGGACCCGAATTTCCCGCAGTGGTGCCGTGCCAAGGGCTTCGACACCTTTGGCTGCCTTGGCCCCGTGATCGTCACGGAGTTCGACTGGCGCGCCGCCAGCGTGGTGACGCGGCTCGATGGCGCGCAGCGGCAGAACTATCCGCTGTCCGACCTGATCTTCTCGCCCGAGCAGCAGGTCAGCCTGATCTCGCAGGATCTCACGCTGATGCCTGGCGATGTGATCGCCTGCGGCACGTCGGTCGGCGTCGGCTCGATGAAGGATGGCGCCGTGGTGGAGGTCACGATCGATGGCATCGGGTCGCTGGTCAACCGCATGCGCGGATAGTCGATAGTCCAGGCGCAGGCATCAGCAAGGAACAGGGCAAGCTGCTCGCCCGGTTCCGCGTCAGAGCGGCAGCGTCATCAGCAGGGTGAGGGCGGACGTATCGCGCAGGCCAATCCGCGCCATCGCGCGGCGCAGGGCAGCCGTGGCGGTACCGCAGGCCTCGCCAGCACGGTTGGTGAAGTTCAGCCGTGCCAGCACGCGGGTGGCAAAGCGCAGCGTGACCGGGACCTGCTTGCGGCAGAACGCTACCTTGCGCACATAGCCGTCGACCTCCCAGAACCAGGTCGTATTGGCAGGGAAATAGCCGATGTCGCCGGCCCGCAGCACATGCACGCGCCCGGTGGCGCTGGTGACCCTGACCTGGCCTTCCAGGATCAGCACGGTCTCTTCCCAGCCGTAGTACCACTCGAACGTGCCACCCGTGCATTCCCACACATTGGTGGATGCCAGGCCGTCGATCGCGCGGGAATGCTGCGCGGCGCGCGATTGCGGGGCTCCGGTGCGGATCCAGGTGGGTTCGATCGGGCAATTCTGCATCGGCAAATCGCCGGTGCTGGCGAAAGCCCCTTCGCGCTGCTGCGCGAGCGTGCCGACCGGCGCGTCGGCGCCGAACATCGTTTGTGACCCCATGGCTGCCTCCTTGTCTTTGACTGGTAGGCAGACATTAGCGAGTCAGGCATCTCTGAAATGTGCGGTGACGCACTTTCGGCGCGATTTTGGTGCATGGCGCAGGCCCGCCGGGGAAAGAGGCGCCGTTGCTCAGTTGGCCTGAAGCGCCATGGCACGCAGGTAGTCGGCCTTCTTGTCGAGGATCAGCCGGCTGAGGAAGCCGGCATCGTAGGCCTTGAGCAGGTGCGCATGATACTGCTCGATATAGCGCGCGATGCGGCTGTGCTCGCATTCGATGCCGCATAGCCAGGCGTACATCTCGCTGTCCCAGCGAAAGCGCAGGCCAAGCTCGGCGAACGCGGCGTTGTACGCGGCGAGTTGCGACTCGTCGACCCTGCGCGGTGCGCTGGCAGTGGTGTCGGCATGGGAACTGGTGCGGGTTTCGAACTGGACCTGGTTCATGATCGGACTCCTCGGGCTCTCAGTGAATGGTTGGGCCTGAAAAGGTTGGGCCTGAGACGAGGATAGGTTTGCCGATCAATTAACGATAATTAAAGTTAGATTGAATAACCATAACCTATCGTTTATGTTTTATCAGGTTGTCGACGCCGGTGATGCGCTGGATCAGGGTGGCGCCTTCTTCCATCAGGAAATGCTTGAAGGCCAGCGCCACAGGTGGCAGGCGCTTGTTCTTGCGATGCACCACGTACCAGTTGAGCATGACCGGGAAGCCCTCGATATCGAGCACGGCGAGATTTCCCGTCTGCAGCTCCAGCCCGACGGTGTGTGCCGACAGGAACGCGATGCCCATGTTGGCGATGACGGCCTGCTTGATGGTCTCGGTGCTCTTGATCTCCATGGCAATGCGCAGGTTGGACAAGCGTCCGGCAAAGCCTTCCTGCATGGAGTTCCAGGTGTCGGAGCCTTTCTCGCGCGCGACGAAGGCTTCGTCGGCCAGCGCCGCCAGCGGGATGTTGCGCTCGCCCACCAGCCGGTGGTTGGGCGCGGCAACGATGACGTAAGGGTGGGGCGCGAAGGATTCGCTGATGGTGTCCATGCCTTCCGGTGGCCGCACCATCACTGCCAGGTCGGTCAGGTTGCCCGCGAGCTGGTGCAGCAATTCCTCGCGATTGTGCACTGCGAGGTTAAGCGTCACGCCGTCATGGCGCTGCATGAATTCCGCGAGCAGCCGCGGGAAGAAGTAGTCGCCTGCGCTGATGACGGCCACATTGAGCCGTCCACCGGAGATGCCCTTGAGCTGCGACATCGCGTCTTCCGCTTCGCGGAATTGCTGCATGATGCTGCGGCTGTAGTGCAGCATCTCGATGCCGGCCGGGGTCAGGTAGATCTTCTTGCCAAGCTGCTCGAACAGCGGCAGCCCAACATGGCCCTCGAGCTGGCGCACCTGCGTCGAGACCGCGGGCTGCGTCAGGTGTAGCTCCTCCGCCGCCCGGGAGAAGCTCAGGTGGCGGGCGACCGTCTCGAAAACCTTCAACTGGCGCAGCGTGGCGTTCTTCATGCACTCGTCCGTCCCATGCATAGAGGATCGTGAATGATCATAATAAAAAACTTTAAGCTGTGCCGAACTTAGTTTGAACTAGCATCAGTCCACGGATGCACGTGCCGCAATGTCAGGCGCGCTCAATCAGGTAGTGACCAAGGGCTCCCCCTTCCAGAGAAGCCTACCCGTTGCGCCACGGAGCGCGACACGCACTATGCAGGAGACACGACATGGCGCACGACAATTCGGCGGCAATGGCCGCAAGCCGTCTGGGCTGGCTTCACAACCGCTGGTTCCAGCTGGCGATCGGTGTGGTCTGCATGGGGCTGGTAGCCAATCTGCAATACGGCTGGACATTATTCGTGACCCCGATGAATGCCAAGCACCAGTGGGGCGAGTCGGCGATCCAGGTCGCTTTTTCCATTTTCATCGTGACCGAGACCTGGCTGGTGCCGCTTGAAGGCTGGCTGGTCGACAAGATAGGCCCGCGCCCGGTAGTGGCATGTGGCGCGGTGTGCGCGGGGCTGGCCTGGGTCATCAATGCGTACGCGACCAGCCTGCCGCAGCTCTACCTGGCGGCGGTGATCGCCGGCATCGGCGCCGGCGGCGTGTATGGCACCTGTGTTGGCAATGCACTCAAGTGGTTTCCGGACAAGCGCGGCCTGGCGGCCGGGCTGACCGCCGCTGGTTTCGGCGCGGGCTCGGCGCTGACCGTGATCCCTATCGCCAACATGATCCAGCGCTCGGGCTACGAGCAAGCCTTCATCACCTTCGGCATCCTGCAAGGCGCTTGCATCCTGCTGATGGCCTTGCTGCTGGTCAAGCCGCGTCCGCCTGTGGGCGCCGTGGCGGCCAAGGCGGTGCTGACCAATCCCATCGAGTTCACGCCGGGCCGGATGGTGAAGACGCCCGTCTTCTGGGTGATCTACGCCTCGTTCGTGGCGGTCGCGGCGGGCGGCATCATGGCCACTGCGCAACTGGGTCCGATTGCACGGGACTTCGGCTTCGCGTCGATGCCGGTGACGATGCTGGGGTTCACGCTGCCGCTGCTCACCATGACGCTGTCGATCGACAACTTGTGCAATGGCTTTACGCGACCGCTGTGCGGATTTATCTCGGACCGCATCGGTCGGGAAAACACCATGTTCTTTATCTTCATTGGCGAAGGACTGTCGCTGCTGGGCCTGATGGAGTTCGGGCATAACCCTTATCTGTTCATGACGTTCGCGGCGCTGACGTTTCTGTTCTGGGGCGAGATTTTCTCGATCTTTCCCGCGCTGTGCGCCGATACCTTCGGCAGCAAGTTCGCCGCGGCCAATGCCGGCACGCTGTACACCGCCAAGGGCACGGCGGCGATGCTGGTGCCACTGGCCTCGATCCTGTCGGCGCGTGGTGGGTGGGATGCCGTCTTTACGGTGGCGGCGATCGTGACCATCGCGGCTGGTTTGTCCGCCAAGTTCGTGCTGGCCCCGATGCGACGACGGTTTATCACCGGGCAAGCCGAGGCCCTGGTGCCGGCGACCGATCCCGCGGCGTACCTGGCGGGGCTCTCTGCCCGCAAGAGCGATTGAATCACCAGCCGGGCCCGGACTCGCGTGAGGCGAATCCGGGCCCGGCGTCTATCACGATGCGCGGGGCATGGCAGAGCCGCTCTGCGCGCCCAATGCATACAGGAGGGGTGATCATGAATATTTCGCTTCCCCAGCTCAAGGCCTTCGCGGCCGTCGCGCGACAGAAGAGCTTTACCCGCGCCGCGGCTGAGCTCGGGCTGACGCAGTCCGCCATCAGCCGCAGCGTGCGCGAGCTGGAGGACGAGATCGACCAGCGGCTGTTTGACCGCACCACGCGCCAGGTCGAGCTCACCGACGCCGGCGAGCATCTGTCGCAGCGCATCTGCCACCTGATCGAGGAAGTCGAGCAGACGCTGCGCGAGAGCCAGGGCGCCGCCAGGCCGTGCCAGGGCGCGGTGCAGATCGCGTCCGATCCGGTGCTGTCGTCGATGTCGCTGCCGGGCTGGCTCGCGGGTTGCCGTGCGGCCTGGCCGGGTATCGGCATCAGCCTGAAGGACCGCTCGCATGAGGCCGTGCTGCAGTGCGTGCGCAGCGGCGAGGTGGACTTCGGCATCGCCACGAACCCGCAGGCCGGGGACGATCTCTACTGCGAGGGCCTGTGCGTCGATCCGTTCCATGCCGTGCTGCCATCGCAGCATCCGCTGGCTACGCGCGCAACCGTAGGGTGGGGCGACCTGAACGATGCCAACGTGCTGATGCTGGACCAATACTCGGGCATCCAGCCAGCCGTGGAGCAGGCCTTTGGCGTGTATCACGTGCGCGCCGGCTCGCTGCAGGTGCTTGGCCACTTTGCCGCGATCTTCGGCATGGTAGCGCTGGGGCTGGGCATCGGCATTGTGCCGTCGCGCGCCCAGACGGCCGGGTTAGGCCCCGCTGCCGTCATGCGGCCGTTGCGGCCACAGGTCACGTCTTCGGTGATGCTGGTACGGCGCAAGAGCCGGTCGCTCAAGCCCAATGCCGCTGCCATCTGGGACGCGCTGCGAGGCATGGAGCATGAGCAGACGTTACTGGCGCGCGTAGGGTAGGGGAAGGGTGTTGCGAACGGCCGTTGCGTTCGTGCCAAAAATCTCATGATATATTACATACAGGATATTTACACATAGTGCGCCGCAGCATATAATGAAAACTCCTACTCACCATCCCTAGCGGAGTTTTCTGATGGAAAGCGGTCTTCTTTTCGGTCTTGCCTTTGGTCTGATTGCCCTCGGCGTCGGCGTTACCTTCCTGATTGCTACCCGCGTGCCGACCCCTGTGCTCGCTCGCGCCCAGGAGCATGGCCGCTTTGCAGGCCTTGGCGCCTCGCAGGAAACTGCCGGCATCGGCCGCGCCAGCCCGGCTCCGTCCGGCGTGAGCGCGCAACCCAAACTGGCCCGCGCCTGATGCTCGCGTGGTGCGATTGGCGGGCCGCCTGGCCGCCAATCGCTGCCGCTGCGCTGGAGCAGGGGCCTTTTCCCGCCTGATTCCCCCGCCAGACTCCCTTGGTTTGATCGCAAGGTTCACTTGCACAAAGCTCTCCTGGGCACCTTTTCGCCGTTCCGCGGATCGCAAGCTCCTTGTTCGCTCCCTCCGCTCTTCTGTCCTGAAGGGCCAGACATTCAGTACATTGATGCGCAGTCTGCCTGACTTTATCTAGGGACTTTCCCGAGGATGGTCTTTGAGACGATGCGCCGGCAAGGGTCCCCGCACCAACTTGTCGTGCCCCATAGCCGTTTGTCCATGAGCGCCATTGATGAGGCGCAAAACCCCTAAGTCATTGATCCTTCAGCAAGCCGGCTTGCGCTGCTCGCCCGCTTTGATGCGCGTGGCGCACGAGTAACCTCCGTGCCGCTTTCCGGTGCATGGCCACCGCCATTTCCGGGTAGTTTCATGGTCCGCCAAGTGGGCTAAAAGCGTCTTGACTATATTGATATATCACATACTGTATAGCACTGAAACGACCGCAGTATCTGGGATGCAGCACAAGCGGTGCCGTCCCAAAAGAGGTGTCCGAAGACGCCCTTTCCACATAAGGCGGCCCCGTCCGCCATAAGGAGACACCATGGAACATCAGCAAAACGCGCCCGAGTCACGCTTTGCCTCACCCTGGGTTCAGCTTGTCTTTGGCGTGATCTGCATGGCGATGATCGCCAACATGCAGTACGGCTGGACACTGTTCGTCAACCCGATTGACGACAAATACCACTGGGGCCGCACGGCGATCCAGGTGGCGTTCACCATCTTCGTCGTGACTGAAACCTGGCTGGTGCCGATCGAGGGTTACCTCGTGGACAAGTACGGCCCGCGTCCGGTCGTGGTGGGTGGCGGGCTGTTGTGCGCGATTGCCTGGGCCTTGAACTCCGTGGCCTCGTCGCTGCCGATGCTTTACTTCGCGGCAGCCGTGGGCGGGGTGGGGGCGGGCGCGGTGTATGGCACCTGCGTGGGCAATGCGTTGAAGTGGTTCCCCAACCGGCGCGGGCTGGCCGCAGGCATCACCGCCGCCGGCTTTGGCGCGGGCTCGGCGCTGACCGTGGTGCCGATCGCCAACATGATCAAGACCAGCGGCTACGAGGCCACGTTCCTGTGGTTCGGCCTGGGCCAGGGCCTGATCGTCTTCTTCCTGGGCATGGCGCTCTATCCCCCTTCGGCCAAGGTGCTGAACCAGGTCACGTCCGTGGTCAAGACAGCGGCCTACAATGCCTCGCCGCGCCAGGTCCTGTCCTCGCCGATCTTCTGGGTGATGTACGCCATGTTCGTGATGATGGCGGCCGGCGGCCTGATGGCGACCGCCCAGCTGGGCCCGATCGCCAAGGATTTCGGCCTCGATGGCATGCCGGTTTCGCTGCTCGGCCTGACGTTGCCCGCGCTGACTTTCGCCCTCACCATCGACCGCGTGCTCAATGGGCTGACGCGTCCCTTCTTTGGCTGGATCTCGGACAACATCGGCCGTGAGAACACGATGTTCCTGGCCTTTGCGATCGAGGCGGTGGGCATTCTGTTGCTGGCTAAGTATGGGCAGGATCCCATCGCCTTCGTGGTGCTGACCGGTGTCGTGTTCTTCGCCTGGGGGGAGATCTACAGCCTGTTCCCGGCAACCTGCGGTGACACCTTCGGGCCCAGGTTCGCCGCCACCAATGCTGGCCTGTTGTACACCGCCAAGGGCACGGCTGCGCTGCTGGTGCCATTCTCCAGCGTCATCACCGCCGCCACCGGCGACTGGCATGCGGTCTTCATGCTTGCCTCGGGCATGGCTGCGCTGTCCGCCTTCCTGGCTCTGTTCGTGCTCAAGCCAATGCGCGAAGCCCATGCCAAAAAATATGTGCATGCCAACACCACCGCGCCGATGGGATATCGCGCGGTGCCGGAGGACCTGACCTGAGGGGCTTGCCGGCGTCGGTCGGCGCGGTCAATGCGCCGCGGGAATAGGGATATGATCGAAGGCGAGAGCCAAAACGAAAACGAAAACGAAAACGAAAACCCTCCCGCGACTCCCGCCGCATGTAGCGAGGCCGCGTGCAATGCAAGATAAAACCAGAGCGGCGGGCAAGCATTAGCAGCGCTTGCCCCGTTGCCATCCGGCACCCCCAAGAGACAGCTTTTCGAGATTGCCATGAACCAGGTCGTTATTCCCATCGCGGTCCAGGATATCGGCAAAGCGCGCAAGCGCCGCCAGCCGAAGGGGAGGCAGCCTGCCCCGGCAGCCTTGGCCGAAGTCCGGGCCGCCCTGGGCGACGCGCCGCGGCGGCGCGACCTCCTGATCGAGCACCTGCATGCCATCAACGACCACTACGGCCAGCTGGCGATCCCGCACCTGGTGGCACTGGCGCAGGAGATGGGGCTGTCGATGGTGGAGGTCTATGAAGTCGCCACTTTCTATCATCATTTCGATGTCGTGCGCGAGGATGGGGACGGCGCCATCCGGCCCCCGGCTGCGGTGACGGTGCGCGTGTGCGAAGGCATCGCCTGCGAGCTGGGCGGGGCGCGCGACCTGCTCGCCCGGCTGCCGGCCCTGCTGGGCAGCGAAGTCAAGGTGGTGGCAGCGCCCTGCATCGGCCGCTGCGAGCGCGCGCCCGCAGCGCTGGTCGGGCAGAACCCGGTGGATTTTGCGAGCGCGCAGGCCATTTCGGACACGGTGGCCACACGCGCCGTGCATCACGCCCCCGAAGCCCATCTGGGCTATGACGACTATCGCGCGCAAGGTGGCTATCAGTTGCTGCGCGCGGTGGCCTCGGGTGAGCGCGATCCCGTTTCCTTGCTGCGCACGATGGAGGATTCTGGCTTGCGCGGGCTGGGTGGCGCGGGTTTTCCCACCGGGCGCAAATGGCGGATCGTGATGGCCGAGCCTGCCCCGCGCCTGATGGCGGTCAACCTGGATGAGGGCGAGCCCGGCACCTTCAAGGATCGCTTCTACCTGGAGCGCGACCCGCATCGCTTCCTGGAAGGCATGTTGATCGCCGCCGCGGTGACCCAGGTCAGCGCCATCTACATCTACCTGCGCGACGAATACGCAGGCTGCCGTGCCGTGCTTGGCGAAGCGCTGCGCCGCCTGCAGGCCGACCCGCCAATTCCGCACATGCCGGAGATCCAGTTGCGGCGTGGCGCTGGCGCGTATATCTGCGGCGAAGAGTCCGCCATGATCGAATCGATCGAAGGCAAGCGCGGCATGCCCAGGCTGCGTCCGCCCTATGTGGCGCAGGTCGGCTTGTTCGGCCGGCCCACGCTGGAGCACAATTTCGAAACCCTTTACTGGGTCCGCGAGATCCTTGAAAAAGGCGCGGGCTGGTTCGCCGCGCAGGGACGCCATGGCCGGCACGGGCTGCGCTCGTTCTCGGTGTCGGGGCGCGTGAAGCTGCCCGGCGTGCATGTGGCGCCGGCGGGGATCACCGTAAGTGAGCTGATCGAGGAATACTGCGGTGGCATGCAGGACGGCCATCGCTTCTATGGCTACCTGCCGGGCGGCGCCTCGGGTGGCATCCTGCCGGCGTCCCTGGGCGATATTCCGCTGGATTTCGACACGCTGCAGCCCCACGGTTGCTTTATCGGATCGGCCGCCATCGTGGTGTTTTCCGAGCAGGACAGCGCGGTGGCCGTGGCGCGCAACCTGATGCACTTCTTCAAGCATGAGTCCTGCGGACAGTGCACACCATGCCGTGTGGGCACGGCCAAGGCGCTGGATGTGATCGCGCAGCCGAAATGGGACCTGGCCGCGTTGGCGGACTTGTCTGCGGTGATGCGGGATGCGTCGATCTGCGGGCTGGGGCAGGCAGCGCCCAACCCGGTGGATTGCGTGATCAAGTACTTTCCCCAGGAACTGGCCTGATAAGCGAGGGCGAGATGAATGCACTGACCCGCGCCGAGCGCGCGCAAGTGGATGCCTCCTCGGGTACCACGGTGACGTTCCGCCTGAATGGCCGGGATGTGCGCGCCGGGCCGGGAGAGAGCTTGCTCAAGGTGGCGCAGCGCGAGGGGATCGACATCCCGCACCTGTGCTACAAGGACGGCCTGGACACCGCCGGCAACTGCCGCGCCTGCATGGTGGAGATCAAGGGCGAGCGCGTGCTGGCGCCGTCGTGCTGCCGCTACCCTGCGCAGGGCATGGAGGTGCAGACCGCCTCCGAGCGCGCGTTGCGCTCGCAGCGCACGGTGCTGGCGCTGTTGCAGTCCGATATGCCCGAGGCGCATTACACGCGCAACAATGAGCTGGACCAGTGGTCCGCCCGGCTGGAAGTCGGCAAGCCGCGCTTTGCGCCGCGCGCCGCCGTGCCAGCCGATTTGTCCCATCCCGCCATCGCGGTCAATCTCGATGCCTGCATCCAGTGCACCCGCTGCGTACGCGCTTGCCGCGAGGAGCAGGTCAACGATGTGATCGGGCTGGCTTTTCGCGGCGACCAGGCCGCGATCGTGTTCGACATGGGCGACCCGATGGGCGCCTCCACCTGCGTAGCCTGCGGGGAGTGCGTGCAGGCCTGCCCGACCGGCGCGCTGATGCCGGCCCGCGACGCCGCGTTGCCGGAGCCGGATCGCCAGGTGGATTCGGTCTGCCCATACTGCGGGGTGGGCTGCCAGCTCACCTACAACGTCAAGGACAACCGCATCCTGTTTGTCGAAGGGCGTCCTGGGCCGGCCAACCAGATGCGTCTGTGCGTGAAGGGCCGCTATGGCTTCGATTACGCCCAGCATCCGCACCGCCTGACGGTGCCGCTGGTGCGGCGCGAAGGCGCCCCCGCCAAGCGTGGCGATTTCGTGATGGATCCCGCGCGCGTGATGGATGTGTTCCGCGAAGCCAGCTGGGATGAAGCCCTTGCGCTAGCTGGCACCAGCCTGTCGGCCATCCGCGACACGTACGGCAAGCGCGCGCTGGCCGGCTTTGGGTCCGCCAAGGGGAGCAATGAAGAGGCTTACCTGTTTCAAAAGCTCGTGCGCACCGGCTTCGGCAGCAATAACGTGGACCATTGCACGCGGCTTTGCCACGCGTCGTCGGTGGCGGCGCTGCTCGAAGGCATCGGCTCGGGCGCGGTTTCCAACCCGGTGATGGATGTGGCGCGTGCGCAGGTGGTGATCGTGATCGGCGCCAATCCAACGGTGAATCATCCCGTGGCGGCAACCTGGATCAAGAACGCCGTAAAAAATGGCACCAAGCTGATCGTGGCCGATCCGCGCCGCTGCGACCTGGCGCGCTTCGCCCATCGCTTCCTGCAGTTCGAGCCCGATACCGATGTGGCGCTGCTCAATGCCATGATGCATGTGATCGTGGCCGAAGGACTGGTCGATCAGGATTTCATCGCCAGCCGCACCATCGGCTATGAGGAACTGCAGCGCAATGTGGCGGCCTACAGCCCGGAGCTGATGGCGCCGGTTTGCGGCATCGATGCAGACACCATCCGCTATGTGGCGCGGCTGTATGCCAGCTCCAAGGCCTCGATGATCCTCTGGGGCATGGGGATCTCCCAGCATATCCACGGCACAGACAATGCCCGCTGCCTGATCGCCCTGGCGCTGATGACGGGGCAGATCGGCCGGCCGGGCACGGGGCTGCACCCGCTGCGCGGCCAGAACAACGTGCAGGGTGCCTCCGACGCCGGACTGATCCCGATGATGTATCCGGACTACCATCGTGTCGACGATCCCGGGGCCATTGCGCGCTTCGAGTCGTTGTGGGGCATGCCGCTGGATCGCCAGCCGGGGCTGACCGTGGTCGAAGTGATGCAGGCCATCGAGCGGGGCGAAGTGCGCGGGATGTACATCATGGGCGAGAACCCGGCTATGTCGGATCCCGATGCCCGGCATGCGCGCGAGGCGCTGGCGGCGCTGGACCACCTGGTGGTGCAGGATATCTTCCTGACGGAGACCGCCTACCTCGCCGATGTGGTGCTGCCGGCTTCGGCGTTCCCTGAAAAGACGGGCACCTTTACCAACACCGACCGCACGGTGCAGCTTGGCCGCCAGGCGATCGATCCGCCCGGGCAAGCGCGGCAGGACCTGTGGATCATCCAGCAGATGGCCGCCAGGCTGGGGCTGGGCTGGTCCTACGCGAGCGTGGCCGACGTGTTCGACGAGATGCGCCATGCCATGCCCAGCATCGGCGGCATTACCTGGGAGCGCTTGCAGCGGGAGGATGCGGTGACCTATCCCTGCCGCGCTGAAGGCGACCCGGGGGAGCCGGTCATCTTTACGGACGCGTTTCCGACGGCTTCGGGCCGGGCCCGGTTCGTCCCTGCCGACATCATTCCCGCGGCAGAGCGGCCCGATCAGGAGTACCCGGTCGTGCTTATCACCGGCCGGCAGCTCGAGCACTGGCATACCGGCAGCATGACCCGGCGCGCGGGCGTGCTGGATGCCATCGAACCGGAGCCGGTGGCGCTGGTGCATCCGCTCGATCTTGCCGCCATCGGTGGCCAGCCGGGCGATGTGGTGACGCTCGCATCGCGCCGGGGCCAGGTATCGCTGTTTGCCCGGGTGGACGACGGTACGCCGCGCGGCGCGGTGTTCGTGCCGTTCTGCTACTACGAGGCCGCCATCAACGAGCTGACGAACGCGGCGCTGGACCCCTTTGGCAAGATCCCGGAGTTCAAGTACTGCGCGATCCGCATCACGCTGGGTGGCGAGGTGCCGCGGCAGTCTAGTTTTGGGGGCGGACAGATCCTTGCGGCGGGCAGCAAGCAAGGAAATGGCTAGATTTTCCGGAAAATCGGGAAATTGATTGTTGGATTTTCCGGCTAATCAATGCGTGGCAATGGGGCTACGCTATGGCCATGGCGCAATCCCGTGCCGCAGAACCTGCTTGATTGACTTGATGGAACCCGCAATGAAAGCCGTTGGCCTGACCCGTTACCTGCCGATCGACGACCCGCAATCCCTGGTCGATGTGGACATCGCCACCCCCGTGCCGGAAGGACGCGACCTGCTGGTCAAGGTGGCGGCGATCTCGGTCAATCCCGTAGATGCCAAGGTGCGTGCGCCCAAGGACAAGATCGAGCCCGCCACGCGCGTGCTCGGATGGGATGCGGCGGGCACAGTGGCCGCGGTGGGCCCGGATGTCACCCTGTTCAAGGTGGGCGACCCGGTCTTCTACGCTGGCAGCATTACCCGGCCTGGCGCCAATAGCGAGTTTCACCTGGTGGATGAGCGCATCGTCGGCCATAAGCCTGCATCGCTCGATTTTGCCCAGGCTGCCGCGTTGCCGCTGACCGCCATTACGGCGTGGGAAGCCCTGTTCGATCGCCTGGGCGTCTCGCCGCAGGGCGAGCATGCCGGGCGCTCGGCGCTGGTCATCGGCGGGGCAGGGGGCGTGGGCTCCATCGGCATCCAGCTGGCCAAGACGCTGGCGGGGCTGACGGTCATCGCCACCGCATCGCGGCCGGAGTCGGCCGCCTGGTGCCGCGAGCTGGGCGCTGACCACACCATCGATCACCGTGGCGACATGCCGGCCCAGTTGCGCCAGCTCGGGTTTGCCGAGGTCGACTACATCCTGTGTTTTAACGATACGGACCGCCACTTTGCTGCCATGGCGACCGCGATTGCGCCGCAAGGCAAGATCTGCTCGATCGTGGAGAACAGCGGCCCGCTGGCCGTGGGCGACCTGAAGAGCAAGAGCGCCACCTTCGTGTGGGAGTTCATGTTCACCCGCTCGATGTTTGGCACGCCGGACATGATCGAGCAGTATCTCTTGCTCAACGAGGTGGCACGGCTGGTCGATGCCGGACGGCTGCGGACCACGCTGGGCGAGAACCTCGGGCGGATCGACGCGACCAACCTGCGACGCGCTCATGCCATGCTGGAGAGCGGGCGGACCATCGGCAAGCTGGTGCTGGAGGGGTTCTGACGCAGGGTTCGGACGCGTCTCCAAGGAGGCGGCCGGCGGGCGAGGTGCCAGCCGGCCTTCCTTTTTTGCTTAATCGGCAATTAACCGCCAAGACCTGACCCAAACCGCCAACGGCGATTCCGTGGCATGCCACGGAATCGCTGCCGCAAGCAGGGTCTCGGAGTCACTCAGGCATCGGCCTGGGCCGGCATCCTGCGAGTTGCCTCGGTAAGCCCGGGCGCGTTCGCGGCGCCGTGGATAAACGATACCGCCCGCGCGATGACCTGCGCGTCGTGCAGGACACGGCGATGGCCCAGTCCGTCCGTGGCCATCAACTGCGCGCCAGGCCATGCACCGGCAATGGCCGCGCCGCTTTCCCAGCCTACTTCCTTGTCTTGCCGGTCGTGGATCACCAGCGTGGGCGGCACCGGGCGGGCGCGCCCGATGGCCGGGACGTTGAAGGCAGACCACGGCATGCCCAGCCAGCGCTCGCTGTTGCGCTGCATACGGGCCAGTACGCCGGGGCCAATGCCGAGCTGCCAGGCCAATGCCGCGGCGGCAGTGTGCATGTCGGCCGGCGGGCCGATCATCACGGCAGCCTGCAGATGCAAGCCTTCGCGCACGGCCAGCGCCAAGGCGGCGCTGCCGAGCGAATGCGCAATCACCGCGTGGATCGGGCCGGCGTGCCACGCCGTGGCCAACAGCGAATGTGACATTTCCACAACAGAAGTCTGGCTCGCGCCACGCGCGCCCGCGTCGGAGCCGCCGTGCGATAGCGCGTCAAAGGCGACCACGCGCATGCCAGCCGCCAGCAGCGGGGCAACCAGCGGCTGCCACTGTGCGGCATGGCCACCCCAGCCGTGGGCCAGCAAGACGGTCGGCCCGGTGCTGCCCCATCGATAGACGCGCACACGCCGGCTCGCTCCCTGGCCGGTCACGAGCGCCCAGTCCGCGCGTGCACGGTCAAGCAGCTCGCGGCCAGCGCTATCCGGGCCGTTGCCATGGGGCGGACGGAACCACGCGTGTTCGAGCGCGCGCGCTACGCCGGCTGGATAAAGCAGCTCGGCCAATTGCCAGCCAAGGCGCCCCAAGCGTATTGGCGCCCTGGTTCTCGGCGCTGCCTGGCGGTTCTTGGTGGATGAGTAAATCGCTTGCGTCACGGCGGTCACCTCCAGCGAAATCTTCTGGCATTCCGGGTCGGGTCATTGGAGCGGGGTGATACCCCTCTGAAAGACCGACCAGTCGTGCTATTTTTTATTTCAAAAAAAGACGACATCCTGCCGTCTCGAAATTCATCCCGATCTGTCTCGCGAAAGGCGTCTCGCGCAGGTGCCTCCGCGCCCTTGGCTACTTGCGCACGGGTTGCGCAAGCTCGGCGCGGCGGAGCAGCGCCTCGAACGCCCGGCGGGCCATGGTCTCGGTGTCTTCACGACCCAGCAGCTTGTAAGACTGTTGAAAGGACATGCCGATGCCGACCATCTCGAAGGCGAACTGCCGCGCGTCTTGTGCCGGAGACAGATCGCCTTCCTCGATCGCGTCGGTCACGGCCCTGGCAATGAGGCTATGCCAGTCTTTCAGCGATTGCACCACCTGATCCCTGACGGCACCGGGCCGGTCGCGGTATTCCTGGCCTAGCGCCATGAACAGGCAGCGGCCTTTATTGACGGATCCACCGAGCCAGAGCATGTACCCTTCGAAGAGGGCTTGCACCCGGCGCGTGCCGCGAGGCAGGCGCATGGCCGGCCTGATGACGATGTCCGAAAAGCGCTCCAGGGCGAGCGCCAAAACTGCCTGCTGCAAGGCTTCTTTGGACTTGAAATGCGCGTAAAGCCCGCTCTTGGACATGCTGGTGTCGGCGGCCAATGTGGCGAGCGACAACTGCTCGAACCCGACCTGGGCGGCTGTGTCCAGGGCCTGCTCGATGATGGCTGCGCGGGTAAGTTGTCCTTTCTGCATCTTGAAAGAATAGCACGACCGGTCGTATTGTCAATCTTGCGCTTGTGCGTCCTCGTCAACCTATTTCACTGCCGCCCGTTATGTCACCACGGAGGCAGATAATTGTGCTTTATCGGACCTATTGACAGGCTAGGATTAGCCTGCGCAGGGTGCCAACAAGAAATCTGCACAAAGTGTTGCCCTGATTACATACGGAACGCTTTGCGTGCTCTATACTCGAATGCACGTCCGCGCACTTTTTTTTCACTGGTGACTGGAGACCGACATGAACAGTACAGCCGTGCCTAGAGGCGCTAGCGAACCGTTCCGGCAACTGCGGGCGTTGCGCCGAGCGCGAAAGCTCAAGCAGGAAGACGTCGCCCGTAAGGCCGGGATCTCCCGGGAAGCTTACTTGCGGGCAGAATCGGGTCAGGCCGACCCCCGCATGTCGACTTTCCTAGCGGCTTGCGAGGCGCTTGGCCTGGAAGTGGTGCTGGCACCTCAGCATCTTGCAGCCGACGTCAACGCGTTTATTGCCAGCCGCAATGGCGGCGTCACGGCCGCTTCCATGGCCGGGCAGGCGCCTGCCGCAACGCCTACCGCCGCAAGCACTGCGCCGGCCACCCCGGTCAGCACAGGCTTCGCGTCGAGCCCGGGCGAAGGTCACAAGCCAGCCTGAGCACTCGCGCTGGTTCCGGCCGGGTCTGCGGCCGGACTGGCGTGCGCTTGTCATGCCAGCAGCGGGCACGTCCCCACGTGCCTGCTGTTGGGGTTTTGCCCGCTTTAGATGGATGGCCGGACGCCGCGCCTGGCGGCATCCGCCTGTCTTTGACGGCCTTGGCCCCGCGCCGAGGCCGGGTCGTGCGTTTGCCTGTCGAGCCTGTCGCTTTCTCCCTGCGCTTCCTGATTCTTTTCTCCGCCTGACATTGCTCGGGCTGCCTGCGTTTGTGCGCCGCCTGGCGTCGCGTCTTTGTCCCATCCCGTCCTTCGCGCCTAACCTACAGACGTAGTGTCCACCGGTTTTCGCCATCCGCAGCGAAATAAGGGCCGATACCGGTTTGACACGTCCGGGACCTGAGATTACGATATGGTAAATCGATTACGGATTGTGAAATTCACGATTCAAAATTCGAAAGACACCACCAGTGTGATTACTCGGCCACTATGCCCGCCGCGGCAATGGCCTGAGGCGTAGGGAGACAAGCCAATGCCGCTGAGTACCGACCCCAACCTTGCCCGTCCGGACGACTTCTACGAGGCGCTGATCGACATGCATCGCGATCTCACCGACGCGCAGAGCCAGGCCGCCAACGCGCAACTGATCCTGCTGCTGGCCAACCACATCGGCGATCTTGCTGTCCTGCAGGAAGCCATGGAGCTTGCCCGCGCGGGCGTGCTCGATTCATCGAAAGCGAAATCGCAAGCGTAAGAGGAAGACCCAAGACATGACGCAGACGCAATTGAACGTTGTGAACGTGACAGGGCAGGCGCCCGACCACGGCACGCCCGGCTACCAATCCGGTTTTGCCAACGAGTTCGCCACCGAGGCATTGCCCGGTGCGCTGCCGGTGGGGCAGAACTCGCCCCAGCGCGCGCCATATGGCCTGTATGCCGAGCAGATTTCCGGTACGGCGTTTACCGCGCCGCGCGCGCACAACCGGCGCAGCTGGTGCTATCGCATCCGTCCGGCGGCGATGCATGAGCCGTTCACGCGGGTCGAGCAGTCGCGTATCGTCAGCCATTTCGATGCGGTGCCGCCATCGCCCAACCAGATGCGCTGGAGCCCGCCGGCGATGCCTGTGGAGCCCACCGACATTGTCGACGGCATCATCACCATGGCCGGCAACGGCGGCCCGGAGGCCATGTCGGGTTGCGGGATCCATCTGTACCTGGCCAACCGGTCGATGACGGATCGCTTCTTCTACAACGCCGACGGCGAGATGCTGATCGTGCCGCAGCAGGGCAGGCTGCGCCTGGCGACCGAGATGGGCCTGCTGGACGTCGAGCCGCAGGAGATCGTGGTGATCCCGCGCGGCGTGCGTTTTCGCGTGGAGCTGCCGGATGGCGAGGCGCGCGGCTATATCTGCGAAAACTACGGCGCCTTGTTCCGCCTGCCCGACCTGGGCGTCATCGGCTCCAATGGCCTGGCCAATCCGCGCGACTTCCTCACGCCGCATGCATGGTACGAAGATCGTGAGGGGGATTTCGAGCTGGTGGCGAAGTTCCAGGGCAACCTGTGGCGCGCCGCGATCGGGCACTCGCCGCTGGATGTGGTGGCCTGGCATGGCAATTACGCGCCATACAAGTACGACCTGCGCCGCTTCAATACCATCGGCTCGATCAGCTTCGATCACCCGGACCCCTCGATTTTCCTGGTGCTGCAAAGCCCGTCCGACACCCCGGGCGTGGACAGCATCGATTTCGTCATCTTTGGCCCGCGCTGGCTGGCGATGCAGAACACCTTCCGCCCGCCCTGGTTCCACCGCAACATCGCCAGTGAGTTCATGGGCCTGATCGAGGGTGTCTACGATGCCAAGGCCGATGGCTTCTCGCCGGGTGGCGCCAGCTTGCACAATTGCATGAGCGGCCACGGCCCGGATGCGGAGACCTTCGCCAAGGCCACAGCCGCGGATACCTCGCAGCCGCACCGTATCGGCGATACCATGGCGTTCATGTTCGAGACGCCGGCCGTGATCCGGCCGACGCCGTATGCAGCGGAATCGGCGCAGTTGCAGGACGACTACTACAGGTGCTGGCAAGGCCTGAAGAAGCATTTCAACCCCAACGAGCGCTGATCCTCAAGTCCCAAGGCCGGCTTCCCCCGGCCAACCATCATGAATCCGGGGTGTCCGTGCGGCGCATGTCGCCGGCACCCTTGTCATTGCCTTCCGGAGCCCCCGATGACCACTGTCCAGCAGAGTTGGATCGAATCCGCCAATGATGGCGTCACGCATTTCCCGCTGCAGAACCTGCCCTACGGCATCTTTTCCCCGAACGGGCAGGGCCCGCGCGTAGGCGTCGCCATCGGCGACTTCATTCTCGACCTGTCCGTGCTGGACGAGGC
This sequence comes from Cupriavidus sp. UME77, assembly GCF_014170355.1. NCBI lineage: Bacteria > Pseudomonadati > Pseudomonadota > Betaproteobacteria > Burkholderiales > Burkholderiaceae > Cupriavidus > Cupriavidus sp. UME77. Next base: position 70,970 of record NZ_LZZU01000054.1, on the reverse strand, counting down.
GGGCCTGCTGCCTGCCTCCGTCAAGGGCGTGTTTGGCGGCGCCACGCTCAACGCCTTCATCGCGCTCGGCAAGCCGGCATGGACTGAAACCCGCCAGCGCCTGACGTCCATGCTGGCGGCGGACGACACCACCTTGCATCCCAAGTCGGCCCTGCATGAGCAGGCCCTGGTGCCGATGGCCTGGGCTACCTTGCACCTGCCGGTGGACATCCCCGGCTACACCGATTTCTACTCCTCGCGCGAGCACGCCACCAACGTCGGCCGCATGTTCCGCGATCCGGACAATGCGCTGCTGCCCAACTGGCTGGAGATTCCCATCGGCTACAACGGCCGTGCCAGCTCGGTGGTGGTGAGCGGCACGGAACTGCGCCGCCCAAAGGGGCAGATCAAGCCGCCGAACGCGCCGCGCCCGGTCTTTACGGCTTGCCAGAAGCTCGACTACGAACTGGAAATGGCCTTCATCGTCGGCAAGCCGTCGACCCTGGGCGAGCCGGTCAGCACCGCTGCGGCCGCCGGGCACATGTTCGGCATGGTGATCCTCAACGACTGGAGCGCGCGCGATATCCAGCAGTGGGAGTACGTGCCGCTGGGCCCGTTCAACAGCAAGGGCTTCGGCACCTCGATCTCCCCATGGGTGGTCACCATGGACGCGCTCGAGCCGTTCCGCCGCGACAATCCGGTGCAATCGCCCGAGCCGCTGGCGTATCTGCAGCAGCCCGAGCGCAACGCCTATGACATCGCGCTGGAAGTCTCGCTGCGCCCTGAAGGCGCCGCGCAGGCCACCACCGTCTGCCGCACCAACTTCAAGGCCATGTACTGGACCATGGTCCAGCAACTGGCGCACCATACCGTGTCCGGCTGCAATGTCCGTGTGGGCGACCTGATGGGCTCCGGCACCATCAGCGGCACCACGCCGGATTCCTACGGCAGCCTGCTGGAGCTGACCCGTAACGGTGCCGAGCCCTTGACGCTGGCGGACGGCAGCAAGCGCGGTTTCCTGGAAGATGGCGACGAAGTGGTCATGGCCGGCTGGTGCCAGGGCGACGGCTATCGCGTCGGCTTTGGCGAGGTGGCAGGAAAGATCCTGCCAGCGCTGTAAGCCGCATCACGCTCGTTTTGCCACGGGCCCCCCGCCGCGCTACGCCGGGCGGGGGATAACCCGCTCACACTCCCTCCCGCTCTCATTCCCCCGTTTCCCTCCTGGCCTTGACAGGCATGGCTATGCCACCGCATGGCCGGCCCGCGTGCGCCGTTACAATTGACAACCTTCTTAACCTTCTTGCATCCCCTGTTGCCGCGCCTTTGTGCGAGAATTCGGCCCTGACAAAAAGGGCGAGTCAAAATTCGGCATTCCTGCCAGAAATGATGTTTTGATTGTCCCGCGGCTGACGCCGATGGGTCGCCTGGGGTCAGTTTTGCGGGTTTTCGGTCGTTAACGCCTATTTAACACCGATTTGATACCGACTCGCCGAGGGCAATGTCATTTGCCGGCAGGCAGCCATGTCGGCCACGGCAGCGGCTCCGGAGTCAAGGCAAGAATAGTATTCAAGTAGCAATCAAGCGGCAAACCTGGGCAAACAGGCGGTATCTGCCCACAAAATTCGGCAACGGGTGTGATTCGTGATGTGTGCGAAACGCCTGCGTGTCTGCTGGCGCCGGTGTGCATTACCCGCGGGCCGGCAGCGACCCGCCTTTTCATCCACCCTACGCGAACGGCACGGCAATGGAATTTGGTATTCGCGCATGGGCGGCATGTGCAGCACAACTAGAAACGCAGCAAGCCTGGCAGGCCTGGAGCCGCGCGCCCTGGCTGCCCGAAGGCGACGCATTGCCCACGCTGGCCGCCATGGCCCCGATGCTGCGCCGCAGGATCACCGCGCTGGGCCGCGCGGCCTTGCATCCCGCTTATGCCTGCCAGCCGGGCGTGGACGGCATTCCGGTCATCTTTGCATCGCGCCACGGCGACACCCTGCGCCCGCTGCAAATGCTCGGCGACCTTGCGGACGGCGAGCCCTTGTCGCCCACGGCCTTCGGCCTGTCCGTGCACAACGCCATCGGCGCGCTGTATTCGATCGATCGGGGCGATCCGGGCAACCTGCAAGCCCTGGCCGCGGGCCGCGATACGGTGGAGGCGGCGGTAGTGGAGGCGTGCGGCCTGCTGGCCGACGGCGCCCCGGAAGTCTTGCTGGTGCACTACGAGGCGCCGCTGCCCGAGGCCTATGCCGTCTTCGCGGACGAGCCGGAGTGCCTGTTCGGGTGGGCATGGCGGGTCGGCATGCCGCAGGCGGGGCAACCGGTGTTCAGTCTTGAAGTGGTGGGGGAGGCCCTGCCGGGCGCCGGCGTGCCGCTGCCGCATGGGCTGGAGGTGCTGCGCTTCATGCTGTCCGGCGACACCGAGTTGCGCCACGCCGGGGAGCGTGCGGGCTGGAGGTGGCAGCGGCATGGTTGAGCGTCTGGACCGGGCCTGGCGCGTCTGCGCGACCGGGCTGTGCTTCTCCAGCTTCGGCGTTGGCGGCCTTGTGCTGCGGGTGATGGTGTTCCCGTTGCTTACAGTCTTGCTGTGGTCTTCGGCGCGCCGGCAGCGGGTTTGCAAGAACGTGGTGCATTACGCGTTCCGGCTTTTCCTGTGGCTGATGCGCTCGGTCGGGGTGATCCGCTACGAGGTGCTGCATCCTGAGCGGCTGCGCCGCCAGGGCTTGCTGATCGTGGCCAACCATCCGTCGCTGATCGATGTCGTCTTTCTGATCGCGCTGACGCGCCAGGCCGATTGCGTGGTGCGCTCCGGCCTGGCCCACAACCCGTTTACCCGTGGCCCGGTGCGCGCCACCGGCTACGTCTGCAATGACTCCGGCGCAGGCATGGTGGATGACTGCATTGCCTCGCTGCGCGCGGGCAATAATCTCGTCATCTTTCCCGAGGGCACGCGCACGCCGTTGCATGGCCCGCTGCGCCTGCAACGGGGTGCGGCCAATGTCGCTGTGCGCGGCGGCTTTGCGCTGACGCCTGTGGTGATCCGGTGCGAGCCGCCCACGCTCACCAAGGGTGAGAAGTGGTACCGCGTGCCGGCCCGCAGGCCTCGCTACATCATTGACGTGCGAGAGGATGTCAGTGTCGCCCAGATGGTGCCGTCCGAACTGGACGACGCGCTGGCGGTACGGCAACTGACCCAATCGCTATCCGAGTTTTTTTCCAGGGAGGTTCGCCGTGAAGGCGCTTGAGCAAGAAATCAAGGAACTGATCATTTCATCGTTGTCGCTGGAGGATATCGGCGTGGACGATATCGACGCCGACGCACCGCTGTTCATCGAAGGGCTGGGCCTGGATTCGATCGATGCGCTCGAACTCGGGCTGGCGCTGCAAAAGCGCTACGGCGTGACGATGAACGGCGACAAGGAAGACATGCGTGCGCGCTTTGCCAGCGTGACAGCGCTGGCCACGTTCGTCGCATCTCAGCGCGCCGGCCAGGCTTCTGCCTGAACCCGCCCGCGACACACCAAGGATCCACATACCACTTGCCAGGCCGGCAACCACGGCCGGTCATAGCCGAACAGGGGGAAGCCCATCATGACCCATGACGAAATCTTTGCGCGGGTGGCCGCGGTGCTCGAGGAAACCTTCGAGATCGACCCGGCCCGCATTCGTCCCGAAGCCCGTCTCTACGACGACCTGGACATCGACAGCATCGACGCGGTCGACCTGCTGGTGAAGCTCAAGCCGATGCTGAACAAGCCGATCAAGCCGGAGCAGTTCAAGGCCGTGCGCACCGTGCAGGACGTGGTGCAGGCGCTGGCCTTGCTGATCGACTCTCCCGCCACGGCCTGAGCGCGCATGCCCGTGCGCAAATTGCTGCTCGGCGTGTTGACGCTGTGCTATCCGGTGGCGATCTACTTCGGCCTGCAGCATTGGTCGCCGCGCGTGATGGCGCTGGCGCTGGTGGCATTGGCGCTGCTGCGCGCGCTGACCAGCCGCCAGGCCGGCTGGCGCCTGCTTGCCGTGGCCGCCGCCGTGCTGGCCGCGATCGTGGCCGCGTCCAACCATGCGCTGCCCCTCAAGCTATACCCCGTGCTGGTCAATGTCGCGATGCTGGGCTTGTTTGGCTGGAGCCTGCGGCACCCGCCCAGCCTGGTGGAGCGGCTGGCGCGGCTGCGCGAGCCGGACCTGCCGCCCTCGGGCGTGGCGTACACGCGCCGCGTGACGCAAGCCTGGTGCGTGTTCTTCGTGTGCAACGGCACGGTGGCCGCGCTGACCGCCGTGCTGGCCAGCGACCGCATCTGGGCGCTTTACAACGGCGGCATTGCCTACGGCTTGATCGGCGCCATGTTCGCCGGCGAATGGCTGGTGCGCCAGCGTGTGATGGCAAGGGGGCGGCATGGCTGAGTGGCTGGGCGTAAGCGGGTTGATGGCGGCGCTGGCTCAGCGCTCGCACGTGGTCGCGCATGGCGCGGCCGGCGCGACCACCGCACCGGAGTTCGTGCGGCGCGTGGCCGCCTGGCGGCAAGCGTTTGCCGCCGCGCCAGGGAAGTCCTGGGCGCTCTACATCGAATCGACCACCGAGTTCGCGGCGGCGCTGCTGGGCGCCTGGCACGCGGGCAAGCACGTGGTGCTGCCCGGCGACACGCGCGCCGAAACGCTGGCGGCATTGCGCGAGCGCGCCGACGGCTGCGCCGGCGAGTTGCCCGATGGCCTCTGGCCGCAAGCATGGATCGAGCCGGCCGATGGCAGCATGGACTGGCCTGCGCTGGCCCCACGCGACACGCTGGTGACGATGTTTACCTCGGGCTCCACCGGCGCGCCCGGCGCCATCGTCAAGCACCTGTCGCAGCTCGACGCGGAAGTGCAGGCGCTGCAAGAAGCGTTCGGCGCGGCGCTGCCGGCGCAGGTGAGGGTGCTGGCAACGGTGTCGCACCAGCATATCTACGGCCTGCTGTTTTGCGTGCTGTGGCCGCTTGCCGCGGCGCGCGCCATGCCGGCGGACCGACTCGCCTTCCATGAGGAAATCGTGCGCGCGTGTGGCGATGCGCCCGCGCTGCTGGTCACCAGCCCGGCGCACCTGCGGCGCATGCCGCAGGCGCTCGACTGGTCTGCCGCCCGCGGCGTGCTGCGCGCCGTGTTTTCGTCGGGCGGGCCTTTGCCGCCGGAGGCCGCCACCGACGCGCTGCGCCATCTGGGGCAAGCCCCCATCGAAGTGTTCGGCAGCTCGGAAACCGGCGGCATCGCCTGGCGGCAGCGTGCCCGCCATGAAGACCGCTGGACGCCGCTGCCCGGTGTGCAATGGCGCTTGCAGGACGGCTTCCTGGCGGTGTGCTCCGCGCACCTTCCGGATGACGGCTGGTTCCTGTGCGCGGACCATGTGCTGCCCGCCGCGGATGGTGGCTTCACCCTGGCGGGCCGGGCCGACCACATCGTCAAGATCGAGGAAAAGCGCGTATCGCTGACCCAGGTCGAGCAGGCGCTGACCGCGTCGCCGCTGGTGCGGGAGGCGCGCGTGGTGCTGCTGGAGCTGGATGTCGGCACGCGCCTTGGCGCCGTGGTGGTGCCCAGCGAAAGCGGCGCGGCCATGCTGGCCGGGCGGGGCCGCGCGGCGCTGCTTGCCGCGCTGCGCGCCCGCCTTGCGGATGCCGTGGACGCGGTGGCGTTGCCGCGGCGCTGGAGCTTTGCCGAGGCGCTGCCCTGCAACGCGCAGGGCAAGACCACGCAAGCCATGCTGCGCGACGTCTTCCGCCGCGTGCTGCCGGCCGTGCGCTGGCAGGCCGCGGAGGACGCGCTGTCCGCCGCCGCCGAGCTGGAGGTCAGCGAGGACCTGGCCGTGTTCGACGGGCATTTCCCGGGCAGCCCCATCGTGCCGGGCGTGGCCCAGGTCGACTGGGTGATGGCGCTGGCGCCGGAGCGCCTGCCTGTGCCACCGCGCGCGCGCTTTCGGCGGATCGAGATACTTAAGTTCCAGGCCGTGATCACGCCCGGCACCCTGGTGCACATGACGCTGGCCTGGCAGCCCGAGCGCAGCGCGCTGGCTTTTCGCCTGAGCTCGGCGCGCGGCCCGCACGCCAGCGGGCGCATCATTTTTGGAGAGGCGGATGTTTAAGCCCGTGGCGCTCGTCCCGGTCTACGACCACGAACGTGCCATCGGCGCGATGGTGCAAGCCATTCTCGCGCACCCGTTGCCGTGCCTGTTGGTGGACGACGGCAGCAGCCCGGCCTGCGAGCATGTGCTGCGCGAGCTTGCCGCAAGCCATGCCGACCGGGTCCACCTGATCCGCCTGCCGCAGAACCAGGGCAAGGGCGGGGCCATCATGGCGGGCTTCGAGGAGGCTGCGCGCATGGGATTTACCCATGCGCTGCAGATCGATGCCGACGGGCAGCATGATGCCGGCTGCATCCCCCAGTTCCTGGCCCTGGCGCAAGCCAGCCCGCACGCCATGATCTGCGGCTGCCCGGTCTACGACGAGTCGGTGCCGCGCGTGCGGCTGCTGGCACGCTACCTGACCCACGTCTGGGTCTGGATCAACACATTGTCGTTCGCCGTGCGCGATTCGATGTGCGGCCTGCGCGTCTATCCTCTCGCGCACGTGCTCCCGCTGGTGCGCCAGGTCAAGCTGGGCCGGCGCATGCAGTTCGATACCGAGGTGCTGGTGCACCTGGTCTGGCGCGGCGTGCGCATCGTCAATGTACCCACGCGCGTGACGTATCCCACCGACGGCGTGTCCCATTTCCAGGTCTGGCGTGACAACGTGCTGATCTCTTCCATGCATACGCGGCTCTTCTTCGGCATGCTCAAGCGCTTGCCGGTACTGCTGTGGCGCAAGGTGCTGCCGGCATGAGCACGCCCCAAGCCACCCAGGCGGCGCAACCCGGGCGCATGGCGCGTCACTGGAGCCAGATCCGCGAATCCACTTGCGTATGGGGCGTGTGGAGCCTGTACTGGCTGTATCGCCTGTGCGGCCGCGTGCTGTTCCGCGCGGTGCTGTACCCGGTGGTGACCTACTACTGGCTTGCCAAGCCGCTGGCGCGCCATGCGTCGCTCGACTATCTGCGCCGCATCCAGGCCGCCACGGGCGCGGTCGGCCCGGCGGGCATGATGCCGGGGCTGCGCCACAGCCTGCGCCACCTGTTCTCGTTTGCCGACACGTTGCTCGACAAGCTGCTGGCCATCGGCGGCGGCTACCGCTACGGCGCGGTGCGGCGCGAAGGCGCCGAGGTGATGCTGGCGCAGATCGCCAGCGGGCAGGGCGGCATCATCGTGACCGCCCACATGGGCTGCCTGGAGCTGTGCCGGGTGCTGGCCAACCAGCGCGCTGGCCTGCGCCTGACGGTGCTGGTGCATACCGCGCATGCGGCGCAGTTCAACCGCATCCTGTCGCGGCTGGACCCCCGCTCCGGGCTGCAGCTGTTCCAGGTCGACGATATTTCGCCGGCCACCGCCTTGCAGCTGGCCGAGAAGGTCCGCGCGGGCGAGTTCGTGGCCATTGCCGGCGACCGTGTCCCGGTGCATGGCGGCCGCGCCGTGACGGTGCCGTTCCTGGGCGCGCCCGCGCGTTTTCCCGTGGGGCCTTACGTGCTGGCAGCGCTGCTGGAATGCCCGCTGTTCGCCATGGGCTGCGTGCGTTCGGGCGACGGCCATCTGCTGCGCTTTACCGAGCTGGCCCGTGAAGTGCGCTTGCCGCGCGCGCGGCGCGACGCGATCCTGACCGAGCATGCGGCCGGCTATGCGCAATGGCTGTCGCAACTGCTGGTGGAGTCGCCTTACGACTGGTTCAACTTCTACGATTTCTGGGGGCAGGGCGGCGCCGTGCCGGACGCAGCGCGCGCCAGCGCCGCGCCCATCGAGAGCTAACCTGAATCCGGATATCGCGATACCCAACCTTATGCCCCAAGCCTCCCAGGACTTCAGCTTTGAGATCACGCTCAGCGCGGCCTTCCACGACCTCGACCCGATGAACGTGGTCTGGCACGGCAACTACGTGCGCTATTTCGAGCAGGCACGCTGCGCGCTGCTGGCGCGCTACCACTACGACTACCCAGCCATGCGGGACTCGGGCTATGCGTGGCCGGTGGTGGACATGCGCGTCAAGTATGTCGGGCCGCTTACCTACGGCCAGCCGTTCATCGTGCGCGCCACCATCGTCGAGTGGGAGAACCGGCTCAAGATCGAGTATGTGGTCCGCGATGCCGCCAGCGGCCGGCGCCTGACCAAGGGCTACACCATCCAGGTGGCGGTGGACATGGCCAATGGCGAGATGCAGTACGTCTGCCCGCCGGTCCTGCTGGCGTGCCTTGGCGTGCAAGACGGGGCGCAGCCGGAGCGCCAGGCATGATGCGCCGCCGCATGTTGCTGGCGCTGTGCTGCGCCGTGCTGGCTGGCCCGGGCCTCGCCGCCGCGGCCGCGGCCGCGCCGGATTTGCTGGCCTCGGTGGCTGCGCGCTTGTCCGATGCCCCGGTCATCCACGGACGCTTCGAGCAGACTCGCCGCCTGTCCGGCTTTGCCAATCCGCTGGTTTCACGCGGCGACTTTGTGCTCGCGCGCGAGCGCGGCGTGGTGTGGAGCACGCGTGAGCCGTTTGCGTCCAGCCTGCTGGTCACGCCGGACCGGCTGGTCATGCGCGGTGCCGATGGCCGCGTGCAGCAACAGTTGCAGGCAGACGCCCAGCCCGCCATGCGGGTCGTGGGCGAATCGGTGATTGCCGTGCTGCGCGGCGACCTGCGCGCGTTGTCCACACGTTTCGAGGTGGCCGGCCAACTGCTTGGCAAGAGCGGCTGGACCCTGACGCTGACGCCGACCGATGCCGGCATGCGGCGCGTATTCACCCGCATCGAGCTGGCCGGGGACCGCTTTGTGCGCACCGTGCGCCTGGAAGAAGGCAGCGGCGACAGCACCACCGTCAAGCTGATCGACCCGAGCGCGGCCGCCAAGCTTGGCGCCGATGAGGAGAAGCGCTTTGAGTAAGGCGGCAAAGGTGGCTAAGTCCGCTAAGGCCGCCCTGGCCACCGGCAAGCCCGCGCACGGGCTCAGCACCCTGGAGCGGGTGCTGGCCGTGGCATGGCTGCTGCTGGTGATCGCGCTGACGGTGCACCAGTTGCAGTTCTGGCGCGCCTCGCGGCTCGACACCGATGTGATGGCCTTGTTGCCCACCAGCCAGCGCACCGCCACCGCCGACCGCGTGCTGCGCCGGCTGGCCGATGGCGTCTCGCGCGAGATCGTGGTGCTGGTCGGCGCGCCCGACTGGGCTCGCGCCCGCGCCGCGGCCGATCGCTTCAGCGCGGCCGCGAAACCGCAGGCAAGCTTGCTGCAGCCAGTGGACCGCATTGCCAGTTTCGACCTCGACGCGGCGCTGGCCTTCTACCGGCCTTACCGCGACCGCTTGCTGACCGATAGCCAGCGCGCCATGCTGCGCCAGGCGGATCCCGATGTACTGTCCCAACAGGCGCTGACCCGGCTCTACCAGCTTTCCACGGGCCCGCGCCTGACGGACTGGGCGGCCGACCCGATCGGGCTCTGGCAGGACTGGTGGCTGTCGCGTGCGGCCATCACGCGCGTGCATGAGCGTGATGGCCGCGCCGCGCTCAGCGCCGAGGGCAAGGAGTGGGTGCTGCTGACGTATCGCATCACCAAGCCTGCGTTCTCGGTGAGCGGCAATACGGACTACGGCGACGTGCTGCAGCTGGGCGAGCGCGCCGCCGCGCAGGGCGACGACGGCGTGCACGTGGTGGCTGCCGGCATTCCCTTGCACGCGGAAGCCGCCGCATCCCAGGCCAACCTGGAGATGAATGTGATCGGCTGGGGCTCGCTGGCGGCGGTCTTGCTGCTGGTCTGGCTGGCCTTCCGTTCGCTGCGCCCCATTATCTTGGTGGGGCTGTCGCTGCTGATCGGCACGGCTGCCGCGGTGTCGGCCACCGCGCTGGTGTTTGACCGCGTCCACCTGATCACGCTGGTGTTCGGGGCCAGCCTGGTGGGCGTGGCCGAGGACTTCGGCATTCACTATTTCGTGTCGCGGCAGGCCAGCCCTGGCCTGTCGCCGCCGCAGGTGATGCGCAGGCTGCTGCCGGGCATGGCGCTGGCGCTGTCGACCAGCGTGGTGGCCTACCTGGCGCTGGGCATCGCGCCGTTCCCGGGGCTGCGGCAAATGGCGCTGTTCTCAGCCGTGGGATTGGTGGCGGCTTTCCTGACCGTGGTGTTCTGGTTCCCGCTGCTCGACCGCGGCCAGCTGCGCCAGACGCGCCTGTCGAGTTGGCTGAGCGCCAGCCTGGCCCGCTGGCCGCGTGTGGGCATGGATCGCGCTTCGATGCTGCTGCTGGGCGCCCTGGCCTTGTTCATCGTGCCGGGGCTATGGCAGGTCAAGGTGGCGGATGACGTGCGCCAGCTGCAAAGCTCGCCGCCGGCGCTGATCGAGGCGCAGCGCACCGCCGGGCGCTTGCTGGGCACGCCTAGCCCCGCCCAGTTCCTGCTGGTGCGCGGCGACTCGCCTGACCAGGTGCTGGCGCGCGAGGAAGCGGTCAAGGCGGCGCTGGCGGGCGTGGTGGCGCGCGGCGAGCTGGAGGGCTTCCTGGCCATCTCCGATTGGGTGCCATCGGCGTCGCGCCAGCATGCCGATGCCACGCTGACGGACGGCCTGGAGGCCGCCGTGCGCGAGCGCGTGGCGCGCGCGGTGGGCGGCCCCGTGGGCGCGCCCAATGCCGCCGCGCCGGACCGTGTGCTGACGTTGCCGGCGTGGCTGGCGAACCCGGTTTCCGAGACGTTGCGCCACCTCTGGCTGGATCGCGAGGGCCAGGGCTACGCCAGCGTCATGCTGCTGCGCGGGCTGGACAAGCCCGCCACCATTGCGTTGATCGAGGCGGCGGCGGCCAAGGTGCCGGGCGTCGAGTGGGTGGACCGGGTGGCCGACCTGTCCTCGCTGCTCAAGCATTACCGCGTGCTGATGACCTGGTTGCTGGGTGCCGGGGCGCTGGGCGTGGCGCTGTTGCTGGCATGGCGCTATGGCAAGGCCTCGTGGCGGGCGCTGGTGCCGACCTTGCTGGCGGCGGTATTCAGCGTGGCGCTGCTGGGCTGGCTGCATGTGCCGCTGCAGCTGTTCTCAGTGCTTGCGCTGGCGTTGCTGCTTGGCGTGGGCGTGGACTACGGCATCTTCCTGCTGGAGCATCCCGGCGATGGCGAGTCATGGACAGCGATCGTGCTTGGCGCGGCCAGCACGCTGCTGGCCTTTGGCCTGCTGGCGCTGTCGTCCACACCGGCGCTGCATGCCTTCGGCATGACCATGCTGTCCGGCGTGGGGGCGGTATGGGTGCTGTCGCCATGGTTCCGGCCGCACGCGCCGCATGGGCATGCGCACTAGTTTCATGTTGAAGTAGCAGCAAAAAAAATAGCAAGACAAACAGCAAGACAAATAAAACCAACAAGATCAACGAGTCAAACAGGGTTGCAAATGAATACCGAACAGGTGGATGTCCTTATCATCGGCGCCGGCCCGGCGGGCTCCGTGGCGGCGGGCCTCTTGCGCAAGCGCGGCATTGATGTGCTGGTGATCGAGAAGGAGACCTTCCCGCGCTTCTCGATCGGGGAAAGCCTGCTGCCGCAGAGCATGGCCTACATCGAAGAGGCGGGCATGCTGCAGGCGGTGGTCGAGGCCGGCTTCCAGTACAAGAACGGCGCTGCCTTCGTGCGTGGCGACCGCTATACGGATTTCGATTTCCGCGACAAGTTCTCCGCCGGCTGGGGCACCACCTACCAGGTCCAGCGCGCGCGCTTTGACGACGTGCTGATCCGCGAAGCGCAGAAGCAGGGCGCCGAGGTCCGTTTCAAGCACCAGGTGAGCGCCGTCGACCTGGAGGGCGAGCAGCCTTGCGTCACCGTGCGCGACCCGGATGGCAAGGCGTACCAGGTGCGGGCGCGCTTCCTGCTGGATGCCTCGGGCTTCGGCCGCGTGCTGCCGCGCCTGCTGGACCTGGAGTCGCCGTCGAACTTCCCCGTGCGCAGCGCCATCTTCACCCACGTGGAAGACCGCATCCCGCTGGGCACCTTCGATCGCAACAAGATCCGCGTCAGCGTGCATCCGGAGCATGTCGATGTCTGGTACTGGACCATTCCGTTCTCGGACGGCCGCTGCTCGCAGGGGGTGGTGGCGGAAAAGCGCTTCCTCGACCAGTACACAGGGACCGAGACCGAGCGGCTGCGGGCGCTGGTGGGCGAGGAGCCCGGCCTTGCCAAGCTGCTGGCCAACGCCGACTGGGACACCCCGGCCCGGCAGATCGCCGGCTACTCGGCCAACGTGAAATCGCTGTGGGGCAAGGGCTATGCGTTGCTGGGCAATGCAGGCGAATTCCTCGACCCGGTGTTCTCGTCCGGCGTCACCATTGCCTTCAAGTCCGCCAGCCTGGCCACGGCCTGCCTGGCGCGCCAGTTGAATGGCGAGACGGTGGACTGGCAGGCCGATTACGGCCGCCCGCTCAAGGACGGCGTGGATTGCTTCCGCACCTTTGTGGAAGCGTGGTACGAAGGCCGCTTCCAGAAGCTGATTTTCCATCCCAATGCCACACCGGAAATCCGCCGCATGATCTCGGCCATCCTGGCGGGCTATGCCTGGGACCGCACCAACCCGTTCGTCACCGAGTCGCGGCGCCGCCTTGGCGTGCTGGAGCAGCTTTGCGAAGCCTGATCGCCAGGCATCACTGCATTGGCGCCGCGCCAGCGCGGATGCTGCTGGGTGTTGCCGCGTGTGCGTTGCTGCTGGCGGGCTGCGCCGGCCCGGGCGCGGGGCCGGCGGCAGGTTCCGCTTCGCCTCCTGCCGCGCCCACCTTGCCTGCCGGGCAGCAGCCCGTGCCGTTGCTGCGCCTGCCGCCGGCATCGCTGGGCCGCGAGCTGGCGCTGCAGCAGCAGATCACCGTGGTGTACCGCACCCCGCGCGGGGAGGAACGCCACGAGATCCAGGCCTTGCTGGAAGCCGATGCCACCCACACGCGGCTGGCCGCGCTGGCCGGCGGGCAGGTGCTGGCGCGGCTGGACTGGGATGGGCAGGACCTGCGCGTGGTGCGCTCGCCCTGGGCGCCGGCCGAGCTGGTGCCGGAGCGTATCCTGAGTGAAATGCAGCTGTCGTTGTGGCCGGTCGAGGCGATTGCCGCGGCCTTGCCGGCGGGCTGGACCCTGGAGGTCGAGGCCGGCCGGCGCGTGCTGCGCGCGGGTGGCGAGGTGGTGGCGGAGGTGCGCTATCCGGACCCGCAAACGATCGAGTTCGAGCAATACCGCGATGGCTATCGGCTGACCATCCGCACCCTGCCGCCGGCGGGGCAAGGAGGGATGAAATGAATGTCTTTATTAACGCACTGGGCATGACCTGCGCGCTGGGCGACGGCGCGGATGCCGTGCGCGCGGCGCTCTGGCGCGCCGACGCCCCGCAGGGCGGCGAGGTGACCGAGCTGTACAGCCTGGGCCGGCCGCTGCAGCTCGGCACGGTCAACGCCGCGCTCAGGCTGCCGGACGACACGCCACAGGTGCACCGTACCCGCAACAATGCGCTGCTGTATCACGCCGCGCTCCAGTTCATGCCCCAGGCGCAGGCCGCCATCGCCCGGGTTGGCCCGGCGCGGGTGGCCGTGGTGCTGGGCACCAGTACCTCCGGCATTGCCGAGGGCGGCGTGGCCGTGCGCGCGCGCGCTGCCACCGGCGCGTGGCCGGAGGGTTTCCACTACGGGCAGCAGGAACTGGGCTCGCCGGCGCAGTTCCTGGCTGGCGTGCTGGGCGTGACCGGCGTGGCCTACACGTTGTCCACCGCCTGCTCGTCGAGCGCCAAGGCGCTAGCGGCTGCGGCGCGCCTGCTGCGCAGCGGCATGGCGGACGTGGTGATCGCGGGCGGCGCGGACACCTTGTGCTCCTTCACGGTCGCTGGCTTCAGTGCGCTGGATTCCGTCTCTGCGTCGCGCTGCAACCCGCTGTCGGCCAACCGTTGCGGCATCAACCTGGGCGAAGGCGCCGGCTTGTTCCTGCTGTCCGCCGAGCCGGGGCCGGTGCGCCTGGCCGGCTGCGGCGAGACCTCCGACGCGCATCACATGTCGGCGCCGGACCCCAGCGGCGCCGGTGCCCGGGCCGCCATGCTGCAGGCGCTGGAGCGCGCCGGGCTTGTGCCCGCGGACATCGATTACCTCAACCTGCACGGCACCGCCACGCCGCAGAACGACGCCATGGAAGCGCTGGCATGCGCCGCGGTGTTCGGCGCCGATTTGCCGCTGAGCTCGACCAAGCCGATGACCGGACACGCGCTCGGCGCGGCCGGTGCGATCGAGGCCGCGCTGATGTGGCTGACGCTGGTCGACAACCCGGACGGCCGCCTGCCCCCGCACTGGTGGGACGGCGTGCCTGATCCGGCCTTGCCGGCGCTGCGGGTGGTGGCCCCCGGCGAAACGCTGGGCCGCGCGCCGCGCTACTTGATGAGCAATTCCTTCGCATTCGGCGGCAGCAACAGCGCCGTGATACTGGGAGCCGGCTGACCATGACCATGACGTCCCTTGCCGCGTTGCCGGCAATCGCCGAGGTCCTGCCGCATGCCGGCGGGATGCGCTTGCTGGATGAGCTGTTGCGCGCCGATGAGGAACACGCGGTGGCGCGCACCACGGTGCGCGCCACGCAGTTGTTTGTCGATGAGTCCGGCATGCCGGGCTGGGTCGGCATCGAGTACATGGCGCAGACCATCGCCGCCTGGGCCGGCGCGCAGGACTGGCGTGCCGGCCGGGCGCCTGGCATCGGCTTCCTGCTTGGCTCGCGGCGCTACGAATGCGACGTGCCGGCGTTCCCGGTGGGCAGCGTGCTGACCATACAAGTGCGCGCCGAGCTGGTCGGCGACAACGGGCTCGGCATGTTTGCCTGCTCGCTGTCGCTGGGCGAGCGCGAAGTGGCGCGCGCCAACGTTTCCGTTTTCCAGCCTGCCGACGCGCAGGCTTTCTTGCAAGGACAACAACCATGACGAACCGAACCGTGCTCGTCACAGGGTCTTCGCGCGGCATCGGCCGCGCCATCGCGCTGCGCATGGCGCGCGAGGGCTACGATGTGGTGGTGCATTGCCGCGCCCGGCGCGATGAAGCCGAATCGGTGGCCGACGCGATCCGCGCCCTGGGCCGCACCGCGCGCGTGCTCTGTTTCGACGTCAGCCAGCGGGAGCAGGCCGCGGCCGCGCTGCTGGCCGATATCGAAGCCCATGGCTGCTACTACGGCGTGGTCTGCAACGCGGGCATTGCGCGCGATGCCGCGTTCCCGGCCATGACCGGGGCAGAGTGGGATGAGGTGATCCACACCAACCTGGACGCCTTCTACAACGTGCTCAACCCGGTGGTGATGCCCATGGTGCAGCGGCGCAAGCCGGGCCGTATCGTCACGCTGTCCTCGGTGTCGGGGCTGGTGGGCAACCGGGGCCAGACCAACTACAGCGCGGCCAAGGCCGGCGTGATCGGCGCCACCAAGGCGCTGGCCATCGAGCTGGCCAAGCGCGCCATTACCGTCAACTGCGTGGCGCCCGGCCTGATCGATACAGAAATGGTCGAGGAACACGTGCTGGAGGAAGCCTTGCGCATGATCCCGGCACGCCGCATGGGCACGCCGGACGAGGTGGCTGCCACCGTGGCGTTCCTGATGTCCGCCGATGCGGGCTACATCACCCGGCAGGTGATTTCTGTCAACGGGGGGATGTTCGGATGAAGCGCGTCGTCATTACCGGAGCCGGCGCAGTCTGCTCGCTGGGCAACGACTGGGCGAGCGTGCGCGAGCGCCTGGCCAGCGGCCGCAACGCGGTCGTGCAGATGCCGGAGTGGGCCGTCTACAAGGGCCTCAACACGCAGCTTGCGGCACCTGTGCCGCCGTTCACGCTGCCGGCGCATTACACCCGCAAGGTCACGCGCGCCATGGGCCGCGTGGCGGTGATGTCGGTGCTGGCCAGCGAGGCCGCCCTGCGCGATGCGGGGCTGCTTGGCGATCCGCTGGTCACCAGCGGCAAGCTTGGCATTGCCTACGGCTCGTCCACCGGCACGCCGTCGGCCGTGGCCGATTTTGGCCGCATGATGATGGACCGCACCACCGAGGACGTCAGCGCCACCACCTACATCCGCATGATGCCGCATACCACGGCGGTGAACATCGGCGTGTTCTTTGGCATTACCGGGCGCATCCTCACCACCTCCAGCGCCTGCACCTCGGGCAGCCAGGGCATCGGCTACGCCTACGAAACCATCCGCAGCGGCCGGCAGGTGGCCATGCTGGCGGGCGGCGCCGAGGAGCTGGATCCCACCGAGGCCGCCGTGTTCGATACGCTGTTCGCCACCAGCACATGCAACGATGCGCCGCATGGCACGCCGCGCCCGTTCGACAGCGAGCGCGACGGCCTGGTGCTGGGCGAGGGCGCCGGCACGCTGGTGCTGGAGGAACTGGAGCACGCGCTGGCGCGCGGCGCGCGCATCCTGGCCGAGATCGTCGGCTTTGGCACCAACAGCGACGGCGCCCACGTGACCCAGCCCAAGGCGGACACCATGGCGCAGGCCATGCGCCTGGCGCTGGAGGATGCCGGCCTGCCGGCCTCGGCGATCGGCTACGTCAATGCCCACGGCACTGCCACGGACCAGGGCGATATCGCCGAGTCCCATGCCACCCGCGAGGTGCTGGGCGACGCGGTGCCGGTGAGTTCGCTGAAAAGCTATATGGGCCATACGCTAGGCGCCTGCGGCGCGCTCGAGGCATGGATGACGGTCGAGATGATGCGCGACGGCTGGTTTGCGCCCACCATCAACCTGTCCAACCCGGACCCGCGCTGTGCCTCGCTCGACTACATCGTGGGTGAGGGCAGGCGGCTCGACATCGATCATGCGATGAGCAACAATTTTGCCTTTGGCGGCATCAACACGTCGCTGGTGTTCCGCCGCTGGCGTTGATATGCCAGTACTACCGCGCATTTTCCTCATCAACAAAATCAACAACACCAAGAAAGGAAGGTCAATGAAGCACGCTCTCTCCATCCTGGCCGCAACCGCCTCGGCCGCCATGCTCTTGTCCACGCCCGCCGCGGCGCGCGATACCAAGTACATGCTGCCGTTCCAGGAAGTGCTGGATATGCCGGAAGCACAGGAAAAGCTCGATGGCTCGGTCAAGTTCTTCCTGGCGGGGCAGAAGAAGCCCAAGGTCCTGGAGACCAAGGAGAGCGATGTGTCCAACCGCAAGACCAACAGCTTCGGCAAGAGCGACGAAGACGCCTGCCGCTGGGCCGCGCTGTCCGCGCTGATCGCGTTCCAGGACAAGGCCAAGACCCTCGGCGCCAATGCCGTGGTCGATGTGGTGAGTTACTACAAGAAGGACTCGGTCGCCAGCCCGACCGAGTACGAATGCCACGCCGGCGCCGTGGTGGCCGGTGTTGCGCTCAAGGGTACGTACGCCAAGGTGGCGGGCAAGTAAGGCCGCACGCCCCGCCATGCCGGCCGCCCCGATCCACGTTCGTGTTGCGTCGGTAGCTGGCCTGGCGGGACAGGTTCCGCCCGCCAGGCAATGGCTGGGCGCGGACGAAGCGCGGCGCCTGGACGCCCTGCGGGCCGGCCAGCGCGCCGCGCAGTTCGTGGCTGGGCGCTGGATTGCGCGCCAATTGCTGGCGCAAGCTTACGGCGGCGGCTGGCAGGACTGGACGCTGAGCGCCGCGCCGGACGGCCCGCCGCAGGCCATTGGGCCTGCGTCCGCCTTTCTTTCCCTTTCTCATTCCGGCGACCACGTCGCCTGTGCCGCCGGGCTGGAACCGCTCGGCTTGGACATCGAGCGCGTGCTGCCGCGCAAGGGGCTGGACGCGCTGGTGCTTGCGGTCAGCAGCGACGCCGAGCGCGCCGCCTTGCCGGCATTGCGCCCGGGCGGCGATCCGGCGGCGCAGCGCGAGGCCTTCTTCCAGCTCTGGACCTTGAAGGAAGCCTGGCTCAAGCGCGGCGGCGGGGGACTGTTCCAGACCATGCTCGGACAAGCGGTGGCGGTGTCGCCGGCGGCAACCCCGGCCAGCGCCAATGCTTGCACCTGGCGCCACGGCGATGCCATCCTGGCGATCCACGCCACGCCCCCCCTGTCGTTGTCGGATACCGCGCCCGCGAACCTGCGCTACTGGTGCCTGACGCCAGCGGCGGATGCGTCCTGAGCATCACGTCATCGCGGGCGCGATCCACGCCACTGCCGGTACGTCCGGCCTGTGTCGGGGTAAGCCCGGATACCCGCCAATACCCTGCGACAGACAACCCATCGCTCGGCACGCCTTCGGTTAGACTGAGTCCTTGGTTTCGCCCCCTCGCCCATGCAGTCGGCCAATCGAGATACCAGTCTTGCAAGGAGAAGTCCCCCATGCATGCAGTTCCGTTGCTAGATAGCAGTGCCAACGACAACGATAACGATAGCGATACCCCCGCTCCTGCCGAAGTCCCGCTGCGCGACCTGCGCCGCGTCACCATTCACCCCGATCACTGGTATCCGCTGGCCTGGTCGCGCGAAGTCAAGCGCGGCAAGGCGCATGGTGTGCGCTTTGCCGGCGAGCCGATCGTGCTGGTGCGCACGGCGTCCGGCGCGGTGTTCGCGCTCGAAGATCGTTGCGCGCACCGGCAAGTGCCCTTGCATGCGGGCGTGGTCGACGGCGAATCGATCCGTTGCTGCTATCACGGCTGGACCTATGACTGCACCGGCCGCTGCATCGACGTGCCTTACCTGGGCCGCGAGCGCCTGCCCAACGGCGTGCGCTCCTACCCTTGCCGCGAGGTGCAAGGGCTTATCTTCGTGTTTCCCGGCAGCGCGGTGCTGGCCGACGAAACCCCGTTGCCCAGCCTGGGCTCGGTGGCCAACAAGGCCTACAAGACGCGGCGTTTTGGCCGCGAGGTCAAATGCCATTACTCGTTCATGCATGAGAACCTGATGGACATGAACCATCAGTTCCTGCACCGGCGGCAGATGGGGCAGATGCGCGCCCGCTCGCTGGGCCGCCGGCGCGGTGACGGCTGGGTCGAGGTGGACTACACCTTCGCTCGCGAGCAAGGCAAGCAGCCGGTGGGCGAAGCGCTGGTGTTCGGCGGCGGCAACAAGGGCAGCAAGGGCGGGCAAGGTGGCAAGGACGTGATGACGGTCCGCACCCTGTATCCCTACCAGACCCTGCAGATCCGTACTTCGGATGCCACGCTGGTGATGGACCTGTGGATCGTCTACGTGCCGCTCGACGCCGAGCAGCGCACCAACCGCACGTTCGGGCTGCTCTCGATCAAGAAGCCCGGCATTCCCGGCATACTGGATCTGGCCTGGCCGCTGCTGGTGTGGTTCACCGAGCGGATCTTCAAGGAGGACCGCTGGATCGTCGAGAGCGAGCAGGCGGCGCATGACGAGCAGGGCGCCGACTGGAACCAGGAGGTGTTCCCGGTCATCAACGAACTGCGCGACCTGCTGCGCGAATGCGGCATGCCGGAAGCGTCCGCCGGGAGTTGACGACGGACAGGCTGATGGCTATTGCGAGAACCGGCTGCGCTCGTCGCGCTCGAGCGCGGAGCAGGCCGTCCTGAGGATGGCCGAGAAACGCGTCAACGCGGGCTCGATGCGGTACGCCGGCCCGGCAATGGAAATCCCGTAGCATTCTCCCGACAACCGCACCGGCCAGGCCAGCGCGCCAACATCGGGCAGCGACTCGCCCAGGTTGATGAAGCAGCCTTGCTCGGCGGACTTCTTCAGCTCGGCTTCCAACTGCGCCGCGTTGGCTACCGTGCGTGGCGTGAAGCGCTCGAAGCTGAGCTGCGCGATCAGCGCGCTGCGCTCGTCCTCGGGCATGACGGATAGCAAGGCCTTGCCGATCGAGTTTGCATGGAGCTCTCGCCGCTCGCCTGCGGTGGCGATATAGCGGATCGCATGCGGGGATTCGAGCACGTCCAGGTACACCACCCACCGGCCTTCATGCAGCTTGCCGATCACCACGGTCTCGCCGGTGGCCGCACGCAGTTCGTTCATGGTGCCGTGGACCCGGTCCAGCACCGGGTCGTGCCGCGCGATCTGCTGCGCCATGGCCAGCAGGCGGCCCGTGGGGTAATAGCCCTGGCGGCGGCCGGTCTCGTACAGGTAACCCAGCGAAGTCAGGGTTCGGATCAGCGCCAGGCAGCTCGATGCCGGCACCGCCAGCAACCGGGCCAGCTCCGAGAGCGACAGCGCGCGCCGCTCGCGCGCGAAGGTTTCGATGATCTCGAGCACGCGTAACGCCGTCTTCACGTTCATCGGCGGCGCTTTGTTGTCGTTGGCGGTCATGGGTGGGGCAGGCCCGGATTGGTCGGAAGAGAAGCACTTATCATAGTCGATCGTCCCGGGGCCCCCATGGCCGACCGCGCTGCCTCACCGACGCCGCGGCTCAATAGCTCACGTTCAGCCCGAGCCGGAAGCTGCGCGGCGTGCCGTAGAAGGCCGAGTTGGAACTGGTGTAGTAGCGCTTGTCGAACAGGTTGTAGATGTTTAGCGTGGCCGAGATCTTCCTGGTGATGGGGTAGCGCGCCATCAGGTCTGCCACAGAGTAGCTGCCCTGCGTGGACCGCGCACTCAGGGGGCCCGTGTTGTCGCTGTAGATCTGGCTCTGCCAGCGCAGGCCGCCGCCCACAGTCAGGCCGTTGCCCACGGCGGCAATGCGGTAGGTGGTAAACAGCTTGAAGGTGTTCTGCGGGATATTGGTGTTGAGCGCAATGCCGTCCTTGTCCTGGGACAGGTTGCGCGAAAAGCTGACGGTGGCCTGCCAGTCGCGCGCCAGCTGGCCGGCGGCTTCCAGCTCGAAGCCGCGTGTCTTGGCGCCCGAGGCGCCGTAGTAGGCCTGCGAGCCGTCGGGCGCGAAGGCGCCGGGAATCGCCACGGCCAGGTTGTCCTGCTTGACCCAGTAGAGCGCGCCGCTCACATTGAGCTGGTTGTTGAAGAACGCGCCCTTGCCACCCACTTCATAGCCATTGCCGACCACCGGGTCGATGAAGCTGCCGCTGAGGGTGCGGTTGTTCTGCGGCTTGAAGATACTCGTATAGCTGGCGTAGGCAGACCAGTGCCTGGAGAGGTCATAGACCACGCCCACGTAGGGGGTGACCTTGCCATTCGCGGAGCGGTTGTCGACGGTGGTTGCGCCGGTGCTGTTGACCGAGTCGCGGGTGTCGGTGCTCCAGTTGGTGATGCGCGCGCCAAGCAGCACGGACAAGGCATCCGTCGGGCGCAGCCGGGCCGTGGCATACGCGGCGGTGGTTTGCTCGGCGTAGTTGTACCTGCCGACAGGCGGGTTCGCTGCGATGCCCGGCGTGCGGCCGTCCCAGGTGTAGATGTTGGCAATGCTGCCGTTCCAGCCATCGGGGCGCCAGAGCTGGTAAGTGGCGCTGTCGTAGGAGGTGCGCGCGAAGGTGGCGCCGAACACCATCTCATGCTCGCGGCCTAGCAAGCTGAAGGGCCCGGTGGCATAGAGGTCGACACTGGTCTGGTCCGGCTTGCCGCCCCAGCGGCCGCCCCAGAGGGCCAGCCCGGCGCCCGTGCTGCGGTCGGGAAAGCCGCTGTTCGCGTAGCCGAAGACCTCGTCGTAGCCGTAGGTGTCCTGGCTGACCGTGCCCTTGACGCGCCACGCGTTGTCGAGGCGGTGCTCGAGCGAAGCGAACAGGCTCTGGTTGCGCCGGTACGAGTAAGCCCAGTCGGCGGCGGACGATTTCGAGCGCGCCCAGTCCGTGCGTGTGCCGTCCGCGAAGTACAGGGGCAGGCCCGAGCGGGCGTGCCCTTGTACATCGAAGCTCTGCAGCGAGAAGCCCAGGGTCGCCAGCGTGGAGGGGGTCAGGTCGGCCTCGACCACGCCGTAGACGATCTCGCGGCGCTCGTGCAGGCGTTCCACGCTGCCATTGTTTTCCTGGTAAGCGGCGACCACGCGGCCGCGCACGGTGCCGGCCTCGTTGAACGGGGAGGACACATCCACCCCGAAACGCCGATAGTCCCACGAGCCGCCTTCGACGCTGGCCGACGCCTGGAAGTCCCGCGTGGGCCGCTTGCGCACCAGGTTGATGGTGGCCCCGGGCGAGCCGACGCCGTTCATCAGGCCGGTGGCGCCGCGCACCACTTCCACGCGGTCGTAGATGGCCATGTCGCTGGTCTGGAACAAGCCGCCAAAGCCGCTGTTGAGCTGCAGCACGCCATCGAGCTGGAAGTTCTCCACGGCAAAGCCGCGCGCGTACACGCTGCTGCTGTCGGAGCCCAGGTTGCCGCCCTGGTTGAGGGTAATGCCGGGGGTCTGGGCGATGACGTCGGTCAGCGCGTTCAAGCCCTGGTCGTCCATCTGCTGGCGGGTCATGACGCTGACCGACTGCGGCGTTTCGCGCAGGCTGATGCCCAGGCGGGTGGCGGTGCTGCTGGCATCGCTGGTGTACGAGCCGCTGCCCTCCGTGATGCCGTCGCCCGCCCCGCTGGCCGTGACTTTGACCTCCGCCAGCATGGGGCCGCCAGCCGGCGCGAGCGCGGCGGATGGCGCGCTGCGCTTGCGCAGGCGATAGCCGCCGCTGGGGCCGCTGACTGCCTCGAGTTGCTGGCCGGACAGCAGCTTGGCCAGCGCTTCGGCAACGGTGTAGGTGCCGCGCAGGCCTTCGCTGCGCAGGCCCTGAGTGAGCTCCGGATCGATGGCGACCAAGACCCCTGCTTGGCGGCCAAAGCGCCCTAGCACCTGGTCCAGCGAGCCCGCGCCGATGTCGTATGCCTTGCTGCCGGCCGGGGCGGCCTGCGCCTGGGCGATGGCCGGCATCATCGCTGTCGCGCCCAGCGCGCAGCCGAGCAAGGCGGCGCGTAGCGCCAGCACCAGCGGCGTGTGCCGGTAGTGGCTGCGAGGCTGTGACGAGGGCATGTTCCCTTGCAGGTTGGTGCAAGCGTTGGGGCGGTGCGCCATGGTGCGGATTCCTCTTGGTTCTCGTGTCATTGAATGGCTTTTGGCTGCATGGCTGCTGCAGCGTTGCTAATTCACTTGATGCGCGAGAAATGGAAAGCTGCCACCCGCGGCCAAAATAGGGTTGGGAGACACGCTGAGGAACGAGGCGCACGCGCTGCGCCGTGCTTACCTGGGTGCCACGCGAACCCAGTAGCGCGTGAGGTAACGCACCTGCACGGGCAGCGTTTGTTCAAGGATGGCCAGCACCGCATCGGTGTTGTCGAGCGGGAAGGCGCCCGACACGCGCAGGGCGGCGAGCGCCGGATCGCACCGCAGGCCGCCAGCGCGGTAGCGCGCCAGCTCCGCGATGAACTGGCCCAGCGGCATTTGCTCCGCCACGAGCATGCCGTCGAGCCATGCGCTGGCTTGCGGGTGGATGATGAATGGCGTATCGATGGTGGTGGACGTGAACGCGGTTTCCTGGCCCGCATCAAGGCGAAACGGCTCTCTGCCCTGGGGCGTGCGGATCTGCACCGCGCCCTCCAGCACCGAAACGTTGATCGGGTCGCGCTTGTCGCTGGTGCCGTCGGGCGAGAGTTGCCCTTCGCGGAGGATGAAGCGCGTGCCCAGCGGCGTGATGCTGCCGTTGCGGGTCGTGACGCTGAAGGGCCTGGCGGCCGGGTCGTGACCTGTGGTGACCTGGATTTCGCCGGCCAGCAAGACCAGCTCGCGCAGCGCCGGCGTGAAGCGCACGTTGATGGCGGTGCCGGTGTTGAGCACCACGCGGGTGTTGTCGGCCAGTGTGACGGTGCGGCGCTCGCCGCTGCCGGTGCGGTAGTCCGCGGCAAGGGCGCTCAGGGTGTTCCAGCCGCGCGCGGAGCACTGCTCGCCCGCCAGCCATGCGCCGCTTGCCGCGATGCCCACGCCAGCAACCGTTTTCAGCGCGCTGCGGCGGGAGACGCTGCCGACACGGCGGGCGCGCCCGGCGGTGCCGCTGGGGCTGGCCACATGGAGCGCCTTGCGGGCGACGGAAGGCGGCATCTGGTCCAGGCCGGCGCGCAGGTCCTGGCCGAGCAGGGCCATGCGCCGCCAGGCGAGCTCGTGAGCCGGGTCGGCCTGGCGCCATTGCTCGCAAGCCGCATGGTCGGCAGCGGTGGCCTCACCGGACTGCAGGCGCGACATCCATTGCGCCGCCGCCTCGACGATTTGCATGTCGATGCGCCCGCTGGCTGGCTGCGTCATCCGTACACCGCGCTATAGCAATGCAGGAAGGCCTTGCTCATCCATTTCTGGACCACGTTGACGGTGACGCCGAGCCGCTGCGCGATGTCCTTGTACGCCAGGCCGTCCAGTTG
Source organism: Cupriavidus sp. UME77 (assembly GCF_014170355.1). Lineage (NCBI taxonomy): Bacteria > Pseudomonadati > Pseudomonadota > Betaproteobacteria > Burkholderiales > Burkholderiaceae > Cupriavidus > Cupriavidus sp. UME77. Next base: position 46,756 of record NZ_LZZU01000054.1, on the reverse strand, counting down.
CGACAGCAGGAAGGCCTCGCACACGCGCGGGGGAAGCTGCTCGAGCACCGTGCTGACGGCGGTGAGCGCCTCCACCACCAGGGCGCGGGTCTCGGGCGACGGGGCGGCGGCTTCGGGCTGCAGGGCGAGCACTTCCAGGTAGGCGCGTTCCAGCGCCAGGCGCCGGAAATATTGCGCGGCCAGGCGGCTTGCTACGGTGGTCAGGTAGGCGCGCGGCTCGCGCAGCGAACTGGTGTCACAAGCCACCAGCAGCCGTGCAAATGTGTCCTGGGCCAGGTCGGCCGCATTGTCCGCATTGCCCAGCTTGCGCCATAGCAGGTTGACGAGCCAGCCGTGGTGATTGCGGTAGAGCGCGTGGAGTTCCGACTGGGGAAGGGTGTCTGCCGTGGCCATGGCGCCTGTGTGATGCGGGCGCCCGGCGCCAAACGCTATTGAGAATGATTCGCATTGTATGTGAGGTCGTTACTCAAAGACAAGGCATGCACCCGCTGCCGGCACGGGCCGGTACATCCCCTAAGAGGGCGCCGCTACGCATCCGGCTGCCATCCGCCTCCCAACGCCTTGTACAAGAGCACCGCGCCTTGCAGGCCCGCCAGGCGCAGCTGGGCGGCCTCGTCCTCGGCGCTGTAGAGGGTGCGCTGCGTATCCAGCACGGTCAGCAGCGTCTCCGCGCCGGCGCGATAGCGCCGCTGCGCCAGCGCGAAAGCGTGCCGGGCCTGTGCCAGTTCCTCGTCCTGGGCAACGCGCTGGGCATTCACGCCGGCTATGGTGTTGAGCGCAACTTCGACATCGCCCGCGGCCGCGAGGATAGCGCGGCGGTACTCCGCCAGCAGTTCCTGCTTTTGTGCCATGGCCAGGTCATGCCCGGCGGCCAGCTTGCCGGCGTTGAAGATTGGCGCCAGCATGCCGGCGGCAAGCGTGTAGATGGGGTTCTCGAACAACGTGCGCAGGCGGTCGCTCTCAACGGTGGCGTTGGCCGTCAGCGCAAGGCGCGGCAGCATCAGTGCGCGGGCCACGGCGATGTTGCCGTCGGCGGCGGCGAGCCGGGCTTCGGCCGCGGCCAGGTCGGGGCGGCGCGTCAGCAGCGCGGCAGGCAGGCCGCTGTCGATGGCGGGCTGGCGCAGGCTGGCAAGGCTGGCCGTCTCGACCTCCAGGCCGCCGGCGGACTGCCCGAGCAGGATCGCCAGCGCGACCTGGCTGTCGTTGGCGCGCTGCGCCAGCAGCCGCAAGGTGCGCTCGCGGCTGGCCACCAGGCCGCGCTGCTGGGCCAGCTCAAGCGCGGTGGCGCTGCCGGCGCGCTGGCGCGCATCGACCACGGCCAGCACGCTGCGCGCGTTCTCCAGCATGCGCGTGGCAATGCCGATGCGCTCGCGCAGGCTGACGGTCTGCAGCCAGGCCAGCGCGACTTCTCCGGTCACCGACAGCGTTGCCGCATCCCGCGCGAAGCCTGCGGCGCGCAGCGATGCGCCGGCGCTGCCGGCGGCGGCACGGTTGCCGCCCCACAGGTCGAACTCGTAGCTGGCCGCCAGCCCCAGCCGCAAGTTCGCCGTGCTGTCGCTGCTGCTGACGCCTGAGCCGCCATAGTGCTGCGCGTCGGCGGAGCCGGTGAGCGCCGGCAGCAGCGGCGCGCGCGCAATGATGACGCTGGCGCGGGCCTGCTGCACACGCGCGTAGGCCGAGGCGATGCCGGGGTTGTCCGCCCGGGCCCGCTGTACCAGCGCGTCCAGTTCGGCATTGCCGATGGACTGCCACCACGCCGTGCTGACGGGGTCGGCACTGGCGCGGTCCTGCGGCGCGTAGCGCCATTGCGCTGGCGCGGTGGGCAGGGCGGCATCGGGCGCGGCCGGCGCGGCGCAGCCGGTGGCGGCCATGGCGGCGGCCAGCGTGACCAGGAGGGTCAGCGCATTCAGGGTGTTGATCTTATTCATTCGCTTGCCAATGCTTGCGCAGGGTCCACCCGCGCCGCCTGGCGTCCGTGCTCCACCGGGCCAATGGCCAGGATGGCGATGCCGGTGATAGGAAGGAGTTGGTGAGCCAGCGCCATGCGTCGGGGGTCTTCGGTTGAGGAAGTGGCGATACGGCCTGGACTGGCCGCATCGCGGGAGGTGGGCATCGAAAAGCGCGCACCGAAAAGCGCGCACCGAAAAGCGCGCACCGAAAAGCGGGAAGACGGGCGCGGCCCCCATGCCGGCTAAGGCGACAGTGCCAGGCTTGCCGCGGCGAACGCCGTGGCCGGCAGCGCCAGGGCCGCGGCCGTGCGCGGGAAATAGGCCAGCAGCAGCACGAAGGCCAGCGCCCCGGCACTGACCGAACCCGCCCATACCACCGCGCCTATGCTGGCGCCCCAGCCGCGCAGGCAGGGCAGCGCGGCCAGGGCCAGCAGCAGCCAGCCGCAGGCGCGCAGCAGCCAGCGCGCGGAGGCGGCCGGCGGCGCGGCATTGCGCCCCAGGACCTGGCCGTGGTGCCGATCCATCGCCAGGCTGATGCTGGCCATGCCGGCATAGCAGAACGCCAGGCTGCCAAGGGCGGCGAGCGTTGGGGGCATCGAACTCAACGCCATCATGCGTCTCCCAGCCCGGCCGCGGTGCCGACGCGCTTGGCCGGTGAACGGGTCATGGCCTGGCGGCCGCCCCGGCGGACCCTGGCGGCGGCCCACAGCAGCAGGGCGCCGAGGGCCAGAGCGCCGAGTTCCAGCCCCGCGCTTTGCCCGTCTCCGTGTGCCAGGTAGCGCAGCACGTGCCAGCCGGTGGTGAGCGCATTGAGCAGCGGCAGGGCCAGGCAGAGCAGGCCAGCCAGCGCCAGTTGCCGGGGCCAGGCGCTGGCCGGCGGGCTGGCCAGTGCGTGGGCCGTGGCGGCCAGCCACACGGCGAAGAAGACTGCGATTTCCCACTCGTGGCGCTCAGGCAGCGCCACGGGCAGCAGCCGGTTACCCCACAGGTACCCCGCGCACGCGATCGCCAGCCCGCCGATCGCCGCGACGTTCAGGCGGTCGATGGCGTCGTAGACACGTGCGCTGGCCGCACCGAACTCCTGGGCCTTGCGGTTGCCGCGCTTGGCCGAGAACAGCAGCAGGCCGGTGGCCATCATGGCGGCGCCCGCCAGTCCGCAGGCAAAGTACAGCCATTTCACCGCATAGCCGCCGAAGCGGGCCATGTGCAGCGTGCGCATGACCGAGCCGGCAACCAGCGGCGCGGCGCCGCCGGTGCCCAGCATTTCATCCTCGGCCTTGGTCGACAGGTAGGCGCCGCTCACGCCGTCATAGCGCAGTTCGCGCCGGGCGGCGAAGGCCAGGCCGTCGTACAGATAGGGGCCGGCGATGGCAACGCTGGCCGTGCTGGTGCCTGGCCGCGTCACGGCGACCGATCTGATCGCGCTGTCCGCGCCGGCCCCGGCGGCCAGGCGCTCGCGCGCATCAGCCAGCAGCGTGGGCAGCGCCACCAGCGCGGCCGGCGCGCCCGCCGGCGGCAGGGCCTTTGCTTCGAGCCAGCCAGCCTGGCCAAGCACGCGGAACAGCTTGGCCTCGCTGCCTTCGTAGTAGGTGCGGATGCCCGCTGGCATGGTGTCCGGCCACCAGATGACCAGCCCGGTGTAGGCGATCATCAGCAGGAAAGGCAACGTCAGCACGCCCAGCGCATTGTGCGCATCCAGCCAGGAGCGCTGGCCCTTGCCTGGGCGGAAGGTGAAGAAATCCTTGAAGAAGCGCTTGTGCGTGACGATGCCCGACACCATTGCCACCAGCATGACCATGGTGGCGGCTGCGATGATCCAGACGCCCGTCATGCCCGCATGCAACTCGTAGTGAAAGAGCACGAAATGCTGCCCGCCCAGCGTGTCCCGGGCGGGCGGAAGCACGGTGCCGGTAATGGGGTCGAGCCGGACCTCCCGGGCTTCGCCGTCGCCGCCGCTGGCCTGCCCATCCCAGTGCAGATGCATGGCGGCATCGTCGTTAGCGGGAAACTCGATTTCCCAATGGGCGGATTGCGGCGCATGGCGCTCCAGGTAGTGCTGGGCATGCGCAAGGGCGCGTTCGTTGTCCACCGTGCCGGTGGTGACTACCAGCCGTTCCGGCTGCATCCAGCGTGTGATGGAGGCGTGGAACACACCCAAGGTACCGGTCAGGAACACCGCGAACAGCAGCCAGCCCAGCCACAGGCCGCACCAGGTATGCAGCCATGCCATCGATTGGCGCAAGGAGGTCTTCATGGCCGGCCCTGCATCCAGTGGCCAGCGCCAGCGGCGATCAGCAGCACCGCGGACGGCGCCAGCAGGCCCAGCCAGGCGCGGCCGGGCGTGCGTGCGGCGAAGGCCCAGAGCGCGGCGCCGGTGTAGATGGCGTAGCTGAACAGGCTGGCCGTCATGACGGCCTCGGCCCGCAAGGCCGGCAGCAAGGCGGCGGGAGCCACGATGCTGGCCGAGGCAAGCAGGTAGCCACCCAGGATCGCCGCGCCTGCGCGCGAGGCGATCTGCATGGCCAGCGAGGGGGCGGGCGAGCGCGGAGATGGGGAGGCATGCAAGGACCGGGGAGAACGTCCAGCGTCCGGGGGCAGGCGGGAAGCCAAGGTGCGGTTTACCTTTCCGAGGGCGGGGTAAGTTAGGAGAAATGCGCTGGGACCGATGCGTTGGGACCGATGCCGCAAAGGCTGCAGCGTCTCTGTATCCCTGATGCGCGAGATTGCGGAATCTGCCGGGGTTGCCGGTAAATTCCTGATTTGTGCTTAAAAAGTAACTTATTTGTGCCGCGGAAGCGGTTGAGGTGCCTTGGTCCGGCTGAAACAGTTGACTAGTTTTTTCATGAGCATAAAATAACTTTCACAAACATGAAAAACAGCCGGCATCACAGCCGCCCTCATGGGGTCGCGGCATAGCCGGCATGGAGACTGCAATGACCCCCTCGTCGTCCTCACCGAGCTACTTTGTCCGCGTCGAAGACGTGCCTGGCTATCACCCGGCCAATCACGTCGGCACGCTGAACCGCCGCATCATCGGCCGCGAGAACGTCGGCGCCACCCAGCTGGAAGTCATCCACGGCACCATCGAGCGCGGCAAAGGTGCCTTGCCGCACGCGCATCCCGGCATCGAGCAGGTCTGCTATGTGCTGGAGGGCAGGGCGCGCGCCGAGGTGAACGGGCAATCGCGCGAGCTTGGCCCCGGCGATTGCTGCTTCTTCCCGGCCAAGGCCATGCATGTGTTCACAGTGATCAGCGACGAGCCCGTGAAGCTGCTGGTGATCTACGCCCCGCCTTACGAGGAATCCCCGGAGCGCGTGATCCGTCCCGCCTGAGGAACGCTGCCGAGCGCGCCATTTCGCCTGGGTGCCCGCACCCGATACGACGTTTGTTGTTCAAGCCTGGTAGGAGATTCCGATGACACTGTCTTTCCGACGCCGTTTGCTCGTTTGCGCCGCCATCTGGAGCGGCATGCCCGCATTGGCGTGGAGCAGCACCTATCCCGCCAAGCCGATCCGCATGGTGGTGCCTTTCGCGCCGGGCGGCGCCTCCGACGTGGTGGCGCGGCTGGTGTCGCAGAGGCTGGCGGAGGCCTTGAAGCAGCCGGTGGTGGTGGAGAACCGCCCCGGCGCCAATGGCATCATCGGCACCGATATGGTCGCGCGTGCCGCCCCCGATGGCTATACGCTGCTGCTCAACACCGCTGGCGCGCAGACGCTCAGCCCCGTGCTGTACAAGGCAGGTTACGAGCCGCTGAAGAGCTTTGCGCCGATCAGCCTGATCAGCAGCATCGGCTTTGTGATGGTGGTCCACCCGTCGGTGCCCGCCAAGACCGTGCAGGAGTTCGTCGGACTGGCCCGCGCCAAGAGCCGTCCGCTGAGCTTGTCGGCCGGCAGCAGCATGATCGAGCTGATCGGGGAGACATTCAAATCCACCGCCGGCACCCCGGACGTGGTCAGTGTGTCGTACCGGGGCACCGGCCCGCAGATGCAGGCCGTGGTGGCGGGCGAGGTCGACATGACCATCGATCCCTTCAACTCGATGGCGATGATCCGGGCCGGCAGGCTGCGCCCGCTGGCCGTGCTGTCGCCCAAGCGCTCGCCGGCGCTGCCCGATGTGCCGACCATGCAGGAGGCCGGGATCCAGGGCATGAACTTCAATTCCTGGGCCGGGTTGCTGGCGCCGGCAGGCACGCCGAAGGAAATCGTCACCCGGCTGAACCAGGAAATCGTGCGGATCGTCGCGATGCCGGATATCAGGGAGCGCCTTGCCGCCATCGACTATGAGGCCGTGGGCAGCACGCCCGAGCAGTTTGCCACCATCATTGCCGACGACGCCGCGCGCTGGGCCAAGCTGGTCAAGGACACGAACTACAAAGAGAAGACCGCGCGGTGAGGCGGCATGGTGCCCGGGGGCATCGCAAAGACAAAGCTAACGAAGCTAACAAAGCTAACAAAGCTAATCCACGACAACGAGATGGCTAGCCAAAAACAGGAGACAACACTATGCCAAGCCTCACCACGCTGCTGCGCGCCGCGCTGCCATTACTGAGCCTCGCCGCGGCGCCGTTCGCGGCGGCGACCGACGCTTATCCCAGCAAGCCGATCCGCATGGTGGTGCCGTTCGCCGCCGGCAGCGGCACCGACGCGGTGGCCCGCATCACCGCCAAGGAACTCGGCGACGCGCTCAAGACCAACGTGGTGGTGGACAACCGCCCCGGGGCAAATGGCGCGATTGCCGCCGAGATCGTCGCGCAGGCCGCGCCGGACGGCTACACGCTGTTCATGACCACCAATACGACCCATTCGGCCAATCCTTCGCTGATGAAGAAGCTGCCGTATGACCCGATCCGCGACTTCACGCCGGTGGCGCGCATGGGCAACCTGCCGTTCATGCTGGTGGTCAACCCGAAGCTGCCGGTCAAGACCGTGGCGGACCTGATCGCCTACGCGCGCACGCATCCGGGCATGTCTTACGCCAGCGGCAACAGCACCGGCATTGTGTCGGGCGCCACGCTGGGGCGCATGGCCGGGCTGGACCTGCTGCATGTGCCGTACAAGAGCACGCCGCCGGCGATGACCGATGTGATCGCGGGGCAGGTGCCGATGATGTTTGTCGACGTGGCGGCCGGCATTGCCAATGTGAAGGCGGGCAAGCTGCGAGCGCTGGCGGTGACCACCGCGCAGCGCAGCCGGCTGCTGCCGGAGCTGCCGCCGCTGGCCGACACGCCTGAGCTCAAAGGCTTCGATATTACGTCCTGGAATGGCGTGTTCGCGCCAGCGAAGGCGCCCGCGGAGGTGGTCGAGCGGCTCAACCGCGAGCTGTCGCGCATCGCCGCGAGCAAGGAGGTCGCCCCGCGCTTCGAGGCGCTGGGCTTTGAGGCATTCGGGCAATCGCCCAAGCAGTTCTCCGGCTTCGTGGCCGGCGAACTGGTCAAGTGGACCAAGCTGGTCAAGGACGCTGGCATCCAGCCGGAATGAGGTAGGCATGAACTTTGAAAGAACCCCCGAGCAGCGCGCCATCGTCGAAGCGGTGACGCAGCTATGCAGCGACTTCGGCGCCGACTACTGGTCGGGGCTGGACGATGAAGGCAAGTTTCCCCATGCTTTCCACCAGGCCATGGCGCAGGCGGGCTGGCTCGGCATCGCGATGCCGGAAGCGTACGGCGGCGCCGGGCTTGGCATTACCGAGGCGGCGCTAATCATGCAGACGGTGTCGGCGTCCGGCGCGGGTTTTTCCGGCGCATCGGCCATCCATATGAATGTGTTTGGCCTCAACCCGGTGGTGGTGTTCGGCAACGACCGGCAGAAGGAGGCGGCGCTGGCGCCGCTGATCGCCGGGACCGAGAAGGCCTGCTTCGCCGTGACGGAGCCCGACGCCGGGCTGGACACCACCCATCTCAAGACCCAGGCCGTGCTGTCGGCGGATGGCGCCAGCTATCGCGTGGACGGCCGCAAGATCTGGATCTCCACCGCGCAGGTGGCCGACCGCATGTTGCTGCTGGCCCGCACCACGCCGCTGGACAAGGTGGCCAAGCCGACGCAGGGCCTGAGCCTGTTCTACACGGCGCTGGACCGCAAGCACATCGAGGTGCGCGAGATCCACAAGATGGGGCGCGCCGCGGTGGACTCGAACATGCTCTTTATCGACGGGCTGACGGTGCCGGTGGCCGACCGCATCGGTGAGGAAGGGCGCGGCTTCGAGTACATCCTGCATGGCCTCAACCCCGAGCGCATCCTGATTGCCGCCGAAGCCGTCGGCCTTGGCCGCGTCGCCCTGGAAGCGGCAACACGCTATGCCAGGGAGCGCACCGTGTTCGGGCGCCCGATCGGCCAGAACCAGGGCATCCAGCATCCGCTGGCGCAAGCGTGGATGGCGCTGGAGGCCGCCGATATGATGGTGTGGAAGGCGGCCTGGCTGTACGACAACGGCAAGCCCTGCGGGGCCGAAGCCAATACCGCCAAGTACCTGGCGGCGGAGGCCGCGCACCAGGCCTGCCAGACCGCGGTCCTGACGTTGGGCGGCATGGGCTATGCGCGTGAGTACCAGGTGGAGCGTTACCTGCGCGAGTCTTATATCCCGCGCATTGCCCCGGTAAGCGCGCAGCTCATCATGTGCCATATCGCCGAGCGCGTGCTGGGTTTGCCGAAGTCGTATTGAACTCGCTCTTGACGCATTGCCCGCCAATCCGTGCGGCGGTGCTGCCATTCTTTCAGCGATGAAAATAATAAAAAATGCGCCGTATTTTCATGCGGCGCATTCTTTTATCTGTGGATGTCAGCCCGCGCTACAGCCGGCCCATGACCACCAGGATCACGACGATCAGCACGACCAGGCCTAGGCCGCCGCTGGGGTAGTAGCCCCATCCCGTGCTGTACGGCCACGTGGGCAGTGCGCCAATCAGCAGCAGGATAAGAAGGATAAGCAGGATCGTACCGATGGCCATGATTGGCTCCTTGACGGGTGGATCAGCGCGAGGCTCGCGCTATCTTGTTTGTGTTCTGGTTCGCGTTCTGGATCGTCGTTGATCTCGTGGTTAACTGTTGTTTACTTGCCCAGTTCGTGACCGATGACGCCGCCTGCCACCGCACCGCCGATGGTGCCCGCGGTGCTGCCGTGCGACAGTTCATGGCCCGCCACACCGCCAGCCACGGCGCCGGTAGCGGTACAACCGTTCAATCCGAACAGAAGCGCTGCGCTCGCGATGAGCGCGCTTGCCAGTTTCAACATAGTGGTCTCCTACGTGAATGATGCTGCACGGCGCTAACGGGCGCGCCCGCCATGCTTACAAGATAGCCGGGCAAGCAGTCCGGCCCAGCGGGACGGCCTCTGATACGGATGTAGGAATTGGATGACGCCGCGAGCGCGGCGTCAGGAAAGGGGGCAACTGGGAAAAGGCCGACAGAACGGCCGATAGAACGGCCGACGGCGCGGGCAGCACATGTGCCCGGCAGCCATTCGGTCAGCGCAGGATCAACGCAGGCGCTTGATCAGCGAGGAGGTATCGGCGCGGCCGCAGCCGTCTTGCTGCAGGTCCGCATAGAACTGGTCGACCACGGCGGTGACCGGCAGGCTGGCGCCGTTGCGGCGCGCCTCGTCCAGGCACAGGCCCAGATCCTTGCGCATCCAGTCCACCGCGAAGCCGAAATCGAACTTGTCTTCGATCATGGTGGGGCCGCGGTTTTCGAGCTGCCAGGAGCCGGCGGCGCCCTTGCTGATCACATCCAGCACTACCTTCATGTCCAGTCCCGCGCGCTCGCCAAAGGCGATGGCTTCGGACAGGCCCTGCAGCAGGCCGGCGATGCAGATCTGGTTGACCATCTTGGCCAGTTGGCCCGCGCCGGAGCCGCCAATGCGGGTGACGGCGCGCCCATAGGCGCCCAGCACGGCCTCGACGCGACCGAACACGGCCTCGTCGGCGCCGCACATGATGGTCAGGATGCCCTTTTGCGCGCCAACTTCGCCGCCCGAGACTGGCGCGTCGACAAAGTGCAGGCCCTGCTCGTTAGCCGCGGCATACAACTCGCGCGCCACATTGGCGCTGGCGGTGGTGTGGTCAACGAACACGCAGCCTGCCGGTGCGTTGCTGTAGGCGCCGTCCTTGCCAGTGAGGACCGAGCGCAGGTCATCGTCGTTGCCCACGCAGGAGCAGACCACTTCGGCGTCTTGCGCGGCCAGCGCCGGGGTGGCGGCCGACTTGCCGCCGAATGCGGCGACCCACTGCTCGGCCTTGGCAGCCGTGCGGTTGTAGACGGTGACCTGATGGCCCTTGGCGGCGAGATGGCCCGCCATGTGATAGCCCATGACACCCAGGCCGATAAATGCAACGCGCATGACTTGAATACTCCGAAGCCCGCGATTGGCGGCGGGCGAGTGGTTGGCCAGGTGGGCAGCCCACCGAAGCCGGGAATGCTGCCATTCTTGCACTGCAACGTCAACAAGCGGTGGCGCGGAAAATTGTTGTGCGCACGCGCATGTCGGGCGGCGCGAGGCGGTCAACAAGCCTTAGCGCAGGCTGCGCTAGCTGACAGCTGCGCTTGCCCGGCCCACCGCCCGCCTGCCCGGCACGGCTGCCAGCAAGGCCTGCGTGTACGGGTGGCGGGGCGCGCCGAACAGCGTGGCGGTATCGGCTTCTTCCACCACGCGGCCGTCCTTCATGACCGCCACCCGGTCGCAGACCTGGGCCGCCACGCGCAAATCGTGCGTGATCAGGATCAGCGACAAGCCGGTGCGCGCGCGCAGGTCGTCGAGCAGCGCCAGCACCTGTGCCTGCACGGAGACATCCAGCGCGGACACCGGCTCGTCGGCCACCAGCACGTCGGGCGACAGGGCCAGGGCCCGGGCCAGGCCGATGCGCTGGCGCTGGCCGCCGGAGAACTCGTGCGGATAACGGTCAAGGGCGCTGGGATCCAGCCCTACCAGTTCGAACAGCTCGGCGGCGCGATGGCGAGCCCGCAGCGGATGTTCCCCATGGGTCAGCGGCCCCTGCGCGACCAGCTCGCCCACGCGGCGGCGCGGGTTGAGCGAGCCAAACGGGTCCTGGAACACCATCTGGATGCGCCGGGCTCGCTGTCGGCGCTGGCCCGCGCTGCCGGCCAGCAGATCGGCGCCATCGAGCCGCAAGCTGCCGCGATCCGGGTCGAGCAGGCCCACGAGGCAACGCGCAAGCGTGCTCTTGCCCGAGCCGCTCTCTCCCACGATGCCGAGCGCGCCGCCGCGCGGCAGCGCGAGCGATACCTGGTCGAGCGCCTGCACCTGGCGCCGTCCCCGGCCGAGCCAGCCGCCGCCGCGGTAGGTTTTGCCGATGCCGTCGATGGCGAGCAGCGTGTCACCCGTCTGCCCACGCGGCGGCGGCTCCAGCGCGGGCACGGCGGCCAGAAGCGCCTGGGTGTAGGGATGCTGCGGCCGCGCCAGGATCTCGGCGGCTGGCCCGGTCTCCACCACCTCGCCTTGGCGCATGACCGCGATGCGGTCGGCAATCTCCGCCACCACGCCGAAGTCGTGTGTGATGAACAGCACCGCCGTGCCTTTGCGTTGCTGCAATTCGCGGATCAGCCGCAGGATCTGGGCCTGGGTGGTGACGTCGAGCGCGGTGGTGGGCTCATCGGCGATCAGCAAGCTGGGCTCGAGCGCCAGCGCCATGGCAATCATGGCGCGCTGGCGCTGCCCGCCGGACAGCTCATGCGGATAGGCGCCAGCGGCGGCAAGCGGCTGCGGGATCTGCACGTCTTCCAGCAGGCTGCGCACCTTGCGCGCGATTTCCGCCTTGGGCAACCGGGTGTGGGTGCGGAACACCTCGCCGATCTGGTCGCCAATGGTGCGCAGCGGATTGAGCGCTGTCATCGGCTCCTGGAAGATCATGCCGATACGGGCGCCGCGTATGCGCCGCAGATCCGCCTCGGACAGCGCCGTCAGCTCGCGGCCTTCAAACAGGATGCGTCCGGCGCTGCGGCGCACGCCATCGGGCAGCAGCCCAAGCACGGCGCCGGCGGTCATGGACTTGCCGGAGCCGCTTTCGCCAACCACGCACAGGATTTCGCCTGGCGCCAGCGCCAGCGAGACGCCATCCAGCGCGAGCGGGCGGTCGGCGCCGGCGGGCAAGGCGACGCTGAGCGCGTCGATACTGAGAAGGAAGGGCAACGGTCCGCTCATGCGCGTTTCAGCCTGGGGTTGAGTGCGTCGTTCAGGCCCTGTCCCACCAGCGACACAGCCAGCACGGTGAGCAGGATGGCGACGCCGGGAATGGCCGAGACATACCACTGCGAACGCAGCACGCTGCGCCCGCCTCCGATCAGGTTGCCCCAGGAGGCCACGTTCGGGTCCGACAGGTTGAGAAAGGCCAGCGCGCTTTCCAGCAGGATGGCCAGCGCCATCACCACGCTGGCGTACACCACCACCGGCGGCAGCGCGTTAGGCAGGATCTCGCGAAAGATGATCTGCAGGTCGCGCATGCCCAGCGCGCGGCAGGAGTGGACGAAGTCGCGGTTGCGCAGGGTCAGGAACTCGGCGCGCGTCAGCCGCGCGGTGGCAGGCCAGGACACCACCCCGATGGCTAGGGTCACGGTGGTGATGCCGGAGCCGAACACCGACACCAGCACCAGCAGCAGCAAGAAGCTGGGCAGCGTCTGGAAGCCTTCGGTCAGCCGCATCAGCAGGTTGTCGGTCCAGCCGCCGTAGTAGCCCGCGAACGCACCGATGAGGATGCCGATGGACACGGCAATCAGTGTGGCCACGAAGCCGATCAGCAACGAGACGCGCGCACCATGAAAGATCTGGGCGGCGATGTCGCGCCCGGTCTGGTCGGTGCCTAGCCAGAAATGCGGATCTTCCAGCGGCCATTGCAACGGGCGGCCGGCAAGGGAAAGGGGATCGGCGGGAAACACGGCCGAGGCGCAGGCCGCCATGGCAATGACCGCCAGCAACACCAGCAGGCCGAAGGCGGCGGCCGGGTTGCGCAGGTAACGTCGGAGCAGCTTCATGCCTTGCGTTCGTGAAGGATGCGGGGGTCGAGCAGCGCATACAGCATGTCGACGATGAAATTGATGGCGATCACCAGCAGCGCGCTGATAAAGACAATGCCCAGCAGGGTGTTCAGGTCGCGCTGGACCACCGAGTCATAGGCCAGCCGGCCCAGCCCCGGCAGCGCGAACACGCTTTCGATCACCACCGAGCCCCCCAGCATGGTGCCGAACTGCAGCCCGGCCAGCGTGAGCAGCGGCAGCAGCGCGTTGCGCAGCACATGGCGCACCAGCACGGCGTACTCGGACAGGCCCTTGGCGCGCGCGCTGCGCACGAAGTCCAGCGTCAACACCTCCAGCATCGACGCGCGCATGATGCGCAGGTAGATGGCCAGGTAGATCAGCGCCAGGGTCACGGTGGGCAGCACCAGGTGCCAGGCGATGTCGGGCAGGCGCGCCAGGCCCGTGTAGCCGGCGGCGACGTCCTGGTAGCCACCGGGCGGCAGCCACCCCAGGTGGATGGCGAACACCACGATGCCCATCAGTCCGAACCAGAACGAAGGCGTGGCATAGAACACCAGCCCGAGCATGGACACCAGCGTATCCGGCCAGCGATCCACCCGATGCGCCGCGGCCACGCCCAGCGCTATGCCGCACACGGCGGCCAGCACCTGCGCGCAGCCCATCAGCAGCAGCGTGACGGGCAGGCGCTCCAGGATGACGGTGGCCACCGGCTTGCCGTAGATGGCGGAGTAGCCCAGGTCCAGATGCACCAGACGCCACAGGTAGCGGCCAAGCTGCACCGTGGTGGAGGCGTCGAGCCCGTAGAACTGCCGCAGCTGGCCGATGACGGCGGCATCCGCGCCCCCCATCTCGGCGACCAGGGCATCGACGGTGTCTCCCGGGGCGAATTGCAGCAGCAGGAACAGGCCGCACAGGATCAGCAGCAACGAGGGCAGGCTGGCTGCCAGCCTGCGCAGGGCGAGTGACAAGATGCGCATGGCCGGCTCAGGCCGACAGCCAGGTGTCGTACCAGCTGCTGGACGGCCAGCGCGGCGTGTTGTGGTCGTTGTGCACGCGCTTGCTAGTGATCGAGTAGAACTCGCGCTCGGTCACCATCCAGACCGGCAACTCGTCGTTGACCTCCTTGACCCACTCGGCATAGAGCGCCTTGCGCCTGGCCGGGTTGATCTCCGAGGCGGCGTCGTCGATCAGCTTGTCCACCTTGGCGGACTGCCAGCCGTACTGGTTGGTCCAGGGCGCGCCCTTGGGGCTGCCGGAGCGGTACCAGACGGTGGTCGACACCGCGGGGTCGCCACGGTACTGGTGCCAGCCGGTGGCAAGGTCGAAATTCCAGTCGCGGTACACGGTCGACAACGCACCGGCGATGTCGAGCTGCTGCACGGTGACCTTGATGCCCACCTGCGCCAGCGACTGCTGCACATAGGTGGCGAACAGTGGCACGTCCTCGCCGTTCTGGATCGGCACCAGCTTGAGCGTGAAGCGGTTGCCGTCGGCACCACGCTTGAAGCCGGCTTCGTCGAGCAGGGCTTCGGCGCGCTTGCGGTCGAACGGATAGGGCTGCTTGCCGCCCGGATAGAACGCCGAGGTCGAGGGAATCGGGCCGGTGGCCGGCTTGGCGGTGCCGTACAGGAAGTTCTTGATGAAGAAGTCGACATCGATGGCGTGCGCGATGGCGCGGCGCACGCGCACGTCCGACAGCTCCTTGCGGCGCACGTTGAACTCCAGCGTGTTGTTGTAGGAGTTGGCCTCCAGTCCCTTGGTGGACACCTTGAAGCGCCCATCCTTCTTGAATCGCTCAAGATCCGCCAGGCCGACATGCGAATAGGTGGTCAGCTGCGCCTCGCCGGTTTCGAGCGAGGCAGCCGCGGCGGACTTGTCGGTGATGATGCGCCACACCACACGGTCCAGGTACGGCGCGGTCTTGCGCCAATATGCGGCATTGCGCTCGGCGATCACGAACTGGCCCCGTTCGTACTGGGTGAAGCGGAACGGCCCCGTGCCGATCGGCGCGGTATTGGCGGGGTTCTCCAGCACATTGGTGCCTTCGAACTTGTGGCGCGGCACCACGTAGCCAAGGTCGCACAGCGCGCGCAGCAGCAGCTCGATCGGCATCGGGCGCGAATAGCGGAATACCGCGGTCTGTGCGTTGGGGGTATCGACGGCATCGAGGTACAGGTGCAGCGCGGTGCCGTAGTTCAGGTGCTTCTTCCACAGCTCCATCGCGTTGTACTGCACGTCGGCCGAGGTGAAGGGCTTGCCGTCGTGCCAGGTCACGCCCTCGCGCAGCTTGAAGGTGATGGTCTTGCCGTCCGGTGAGCTGCTCCAGCTGGTGGCCAGCACGGGAGCGGGCTTGCCGCTGGCATCCAGGTCCACCAGCGATTCGATGATCTTGCTGGACACCACGTAGACACCGGTGGACGCGCGCAGCGCGGGGTTGAGGATGCGCTGCTCGCCGCCCAGCAGCACCGTCAGCACGCCGCCCTTGCGCGGCGTGTCGGCAGCCTGTGCCAACAGCGTGCCCGGGAGGGAAGCGCCAGCGGCAAGGGCACCGGATTGAATCAGGAAGTCGCGTCGCGTCAGGGACATGGCAGGGGTTCCACGGTAATCGAAGGAATGCAGGAAGCAGGAGCACGAAGGCTGGGCAGCCAGCGAGTGTAGGGGGCGCCGCCGCGCGAGGGAAACGCGCTTTTCGTCTAAGCAAAGACGTTGGCTGCGCGGCGCGCGGCGCACCCGGCAGGCGCGCGCGGCGCGCATATGCAAAGACGAAACGCGCAGTTGGGGATCGCACCGTGCTCGCGTACGCTCGCCCATCGCTCGCTTATTCCAACGGAACCCCTTTCATGCCAAACCTGATCCCGCTGCTCGACCACGTTGTCGTCAATGTCCACGAGGGCCTGGACGACGCCGCCACCCGCTATCGCCGCCTGGGTTTCCAGCTAACGCCGCGCGGCCATCATTCGCTCGGGTCCAGTAACCACCTAGCGATCTTCGATACGGATTACCTGGAGCTGCTCGGCTTTGAAGCCGGCAAGGCGACGACCGGCCGCGCGGACCTGCTGGCCGAACCGGCTGGCCTGACCGGGCTCGTCTTCAAGAGCGCCGACTCCACCGGCCTGCATCGCGAGATCCTGGCGCGCGGGCTGGAAGTGGAAGGGCCGCCGCGTGAGTTCACGCGCCCGGTCGATCTGCCCGGCGCCACCGGCGAAGCGCGCTTTCGCACGGTGCGGCTGGCCGCGCACCTGGTGCCAAACGGGCGCCTCTACTTCTGCCACCACTTCACGCCGGAACTGGTCTGGCGCGGGCACTGGCAAGTCCATCCCAACGGCGTGACCGGCGTGGCGCAATACGTGATCGCGGCTGCAGACCCGGCGCGCACCATCGGCCTGTTGTCGCGCCTGTTCGGCGCCGAGCATGTGGGCAAGGGTGCGCACGGCGAGCTGCTGCGCGCCGGCGGTGCATCGGTGGTGGTGCTGACGCCGGAGGCGGCGGCGCGGCGCTTCGGCACGAGCGTGCCGCCGCTGATTGATGGCCGCGACCGCATGGTGGCGCTGGTGCTGCGCACCACGGCGCTGGCAACGGCAAGCGCCGCGCTGGCGGCAGGCGAGATCCGCGGCGTCGAGGAGATTGAGGGCCTGCTGGTGGTGCCGCCTGCCGAGGCGGCGGGCGTCACCCTTGCCTTTACCGAATAAGCGCGGACGGTATCCCGATGGATTTCACGGATTTCTACGCGCTGGACTACACCGGCGCCCGCAACAAGTTCCGCGCGGCGGCCGATGCCGTGGGCGCCGTAGCGTGGCTGGCGAGCGTGCCGACATGCTCGATGCCTTCATCCCGGTGGGCCGGCCGTGGCGCGACGCCACGGTGCGGCATGGCGTCGCCATCACCCAGCAGGCGGTGGACGGGCTGGCGGCCTGGTAGGTCCGGCGTGGCTGGCTATTCGAAAGATACCTGGCCGGAACCGGTCCGGCTGACGGCGCGCTGGTGCGGCTTGCCGGCAACGATGATGTCGCCGGATCCCGTCAGCGCCACGCTGGCCGCATCCGACGCGTAGCCGAGGATGCGGCCCGAGCCGCTGAGCTGCGCGTCCAGCCGCTGCGCGCGCAAGGCGCTGGCATCTACCTCGCCGGAGCCGGAGATGGCGGCGCGCACGCTGCCCACGGTGCCCTCGGCCACGATCGAGCCGGAACCGGACAGGCGCAGGTCGATGGATGCCTCGTGCAGGCCGGACGCACGCAGGGTGCCGGCGCCGGGAATGCTGACCGCCTGGAGCGAAGGCCCCGTAATGGCCACCCTGAGCGGCGCCGCGAGCACGACTGGCGCGCTCAGGCCGATGGTCAGCTTGCCGTCGTCCAGGCTGGTGAGCACCAGCGGCAGGATGTCCTCGGGGCCGGTGATGGAAACGGAGTAGGCGCGCGCAACCGAGAACACCACATCGGCCGGGGCATTGAGCTGCACGCCGGAGAATGCGCCGACCATGCGTTGCTCTGTCTTCTCGGGGCCGCTTCCCTTGGTGGCGTCATGGGAAGTCACCACCTGGCCATTGACGATGACGACACTGCTCCCGGACGTGCCCGAGGCAGAAATGCCGCTCTGGTTGATTACCACGGTGCTTGACTGAGCCAGCGCCGCGCCGGCAAGGCAGGCGGATGCCAGCCAGGCAGCGCAAAGCAGGTTGGTATGGGTCATGGCGATCCTTCGGGCTGGCAGGGCTCCTGGTGGAATGTGTACTTGTCCTTGCCGGTCCTCTTTGAATCATAGAGCGCTTCATCGGCTTTGATGAGCGCCTTGGTGAGCGTGTCGCCGCTGACCATGTGGGTGACGCCAATGCTGATGGTCACGGGGGGCTCCGATGGCGCATCCCGGATGCTGCGGCACAGCAGGCCAATGCGGATTTCCGCCTCGGCGCGCGTCATCCCCTTGAGATAGATGCCGAATTCCTCTCCCCCCAGGCGCGCATACTGGCAGTCCCCCATCACCAGCTTGATCCCCGCGGCCACGTGCTTGAGCACTTCGTCGCCAACATCGTGGCCGTAGCGGTCATTGACCTTCTTGAAGTCGTCGATGTCCACCATCGCCAGGTAGTGGTCTTGCTCCGCGGTGGCGCGCGGCACCAGGCTGCCTACGTTGAGCATGAAGGCACGGCGGTTGGGAATCTCAGTCAGCGCATCCACATAAGCCTGCTGCAGCAAGGTCTTCGCCATGACAAAGTTCTGCAGCTTCGCGCGCCGTAGCGTGATGAATGTGTACACCGTGATGCCGCTGAAATAGAGCGCGTAGCAGACGACCAGGATGCCCTTGAGTTCCAGCAGGTCCTGCGCCGGCATCACGGGAAAGAGCAGGACCCAGGCCAGCGCGATGACGCCGAAAAACGCCCTGGGGCTCAGCGGCAGCGTGGAGGCGCAGAACAGCACGCTGGCCGCCACCAGCATCGACCAGATCGGACGTGTGTCGTCCGGCGTGCCGTCCAGCACCAGGCGGGCACCCACGCAGAAGGCCACCACAAAGGCAAAGTTGAGGATCTGGAATTGCTGCGCGCGCCGCACGAAGGGCACGGCCGCGGTCAGCGCCGACAACAGGGCAAGGTGGAGGATCGAGTTGATCGTGAAACCCTGGCCTCCCTTGAAGCTGACCAGCAGATCGAACACGAGCCAGATCCCCACGCTGGCCGCGAAGGTCATGAGGCAAAAGCGCTGCAGCCTCTCGAATTCATGCTGGGCAAACTCGGCTTGCACCGGCGCCGGCACCGGCTTGTTCAGCAACTCTGACTCAACGGTGCGAAACATCATTCGGCTTGCCTCTGGAGGATCGGAGGATCGGAGGATCGGATGGTCGGTGGGGCAGGTCGGTGCAATGAATCCAGCGACAAGCATACAAGGACTTGCAGCGTGCGCGCGCCGGTCGCAAGCGGTTTCACACGGGCGTTTGGACCTGCTGGCCGGGCCCGGCGCGCAGCGCTCTTTGGCTGTCGCCGCCCTTGGTGGTGCGGCGCTCACACGCTTGCATGGCGGGGTTCCCTCTGGCGGGTCCCGATGCCTATGCTAGAGGTGGCGGTGGATCGCTTCGGCTGACGTGGCGGTCGACGCCGGAGTCGGGTATCCCGTGCAAAGCAGCACGATGCCCGGCGCTCGCCAGTGCCGGAATATAGGATCCGGTGCGGGCGATTCGTACGATTCGCGCTGGCAGTCGAGTAGGAGGAAACATGAGAACGCTGGGCTTGCTGTTCGCCACCACGTTGGCGATGGCGTTGCCGCTGCACGCATACGCAGCGGGTTGCCAATATGACATGCAGTGCAAAGGGGAGCGGCTCTGCCAAAAGGGCCAGTGCGTGTCTCCGGATGACGACGACCAGAGCGCCGACCAGCCTGCCAAGCCGCCAGCCTCTCGGTTTGCTCCCGCGCCAACTCCCGCCGCCAGTCAGGTGCCTGCGTCCTCCCGCATGGCGAAGAGCGCGCCGCCGGCAACGCCCGTGCCGGGCGAGCCGCGCTTTTGCTGCACGGTAGCGGGCAGGCTCAAGCCATATAACAACGCCGCCTTCGACTCCGACACCATCGTTGGCGACGCCTGCCAGGGCATGACCAACTCGGGCAAGCCTGTGCCCGGCACCGCCTGCCAATGACGTAGCCAGGAGTGCTGTGCAAGCGCTGATTCAGACGCATTGGATCGGCGCCTTTTTCTACGCGAGGAGGACGGCGGGGCCGGGGAGCCCCACTTCAGGGCGGGTTGTCATTGAAATTTCGCCACGCCGGTTCGCGCCACCCGCTCAAAGCGGGCCCCGGGCTTATTCGGCTGGCTTGGCCGGCTCTACGACTGGCTCCACAATCGGCTCCACGACGGGCTCCACAACGTCGGCCGGTGCCGCCAGCAGCGCAGTCTTGCGCGGCGCGGCTTCGGCGTTGACTTCCGGCAGCAGCTTGCCGCCTGGCAGGTAGGCCGCGACCCATCCCGTCATCGCCGCGCCCATGGTGGGCAGCCCGTTGCCGTACTCCGGCAGGAAATCCCGGCCCATCAGGCACCATTGAAACGGATCCTGGCCGCCGATCGCGGCGAAATGGCGTTGGACGTTGTCGGAAAAATCAGCGTTCGCGCCAAACACGATCTCGATCAGGCTGTGGGTATAGGCGGCAATGTGCTGCGCCATCACGTCGGCCAGCTCGGGCCGGAACGTGGTGAAGCTGAACGGTTGCGCGGCCGCCTCACGCAGGTAGTCGGTGCCTTCGGCAATGAGCGTCTTTGCCGTTTGCAGGTTCAGCGCGCCGATCTTCTGCGCCACCTGTGCCCAGGGGCTTGCCAGGCCAAAATCGATAACGGGGTAAGGCAGAGGCGCCTCGACGTGTTCAGCGTGAGAGAGGGTAGCCATGAGCGTCTCCGATAGTTCATGACGAGGCAACGCGTCCGAGGGATTTCGCCGGTGGCAATCGTCACTTGCTGCGCCGCAGCATTGCGCTAGTCATCATAGGCGCAATCGTCAGGGTGTCAAGGCGCGCGACGGCAGGCGCCCGCCCCGTCACATCAGGGCGTGGCGGGCAAGCTGCGATCCGGGATCGGGCTTCGGGGCTTCGGGGCTGCTGGGCCGCTGGCCCGCTTACTCTGGCTTGACGCCTGCTTCCCGGATCACCGCGGTCCACTTGGCCAGCTCGGACTTGATGCGGGCCTGGGTCTGCGCCGGCGTGGTCCAGGTGGCGATGGCGCCTTGCTTGAGCAGGGAAGCCTTCACGTCGGGCTCGGCCAGGATCTTCTTGAGTTCGGCGTTGAGCCGGTCCACCACCGGCGCCGGGGTGCCGGCCGGGGCCACGATGCCGAACATGGAGTTGACCTCGAAGTCCTTCAGGCCCGCTTCATTCGCCGTCGGCACGTCGGGCAGCGCCGCCACGCGCTCGCTGGTGGTGACGGCCAGCGCGCGGATCTTGCCGCCCTTGACGTAGGACTGCGCCGCCGGCACGGTCTCGACCATGCTGAGCACCTGCCCGCCGATCAGGTCGGTCATGGCGGGGCCGCTGCCTTTGTAAGGCACGTGCAGCATGTCCACGCCGGCCATGCGCTTGAACATCTCGCCAGCCAGGTGCTGCGGCGAGCCGTTGCCGGCGGAGGCAAAGGTAATCGCGCCAGGGGTGGTTTTTGCCAGCGCGATCAACTGCGGCAGGCTGTTGGCCTTGACGCTGGGATTGACCACGAACACAAGCGGCACGGTACCCACGATGGCCACCGGGGCAAAGCTCTTCTCGATGTCGTAGGAGACGCGGTTCTTGTACAGCGCCGCGTTGATCGCGTGGCTGGTCAGGGCACCCATCAGCAGGGTATAGCCGTCAGCGGGCGACTTGGCGACCAGTTCCGCGCCGATATTGCCGGCGGCGCCGGCCCGGTTGTCGACCACGACCTGCTGGCCCAGTGCGGTGGACAGGTGCTGCGCCAGGGTGCGGCCGATGACGTCGGTGGCGCCGCCCGGCGGGTAGGGCACGACCAGGCGGATCGGCTTGGTGGGATAGTCTGCGGCAGCGGCCAGGCCAGGGAAGGCGGCTGTGCCTGCCAGCATGGCGCCGGCGAGCGCGCAGAGAATCAGATGGCGCCTGGGCGCGGAAACGCGCGTTCGCGCGTGGCGTCGAATGCCGGTCATAGGGGAATCTCCTGCGCCGGGTTGGTATGGATGGGATGGCACAGCAAGGCTGTGCAGCGCGGGACGCCCGGCTCGTCGCTATGGCAGAGTGTAGGGGGCGTCTCTTGATAGAAGAATCAGAAGTTTTCTATCGACTGATCTGAATCTTCAATTAAAGGTGCGAGGCTGAATTTTCCGTTGCGGCGAGATGGCAAGGCCAGATATGATGCCTGCCAAGATTATCAATAATATTATTGGAGATGTACATGGCCGGCTCCCACGATTCCCCCAAGGACCCTTCCGCTTCGGCACAGGCCGGCCAGGACCCCTTCGAGCCGGCGCAAGACGCCGAGAGCGGCTTGGGCAAGGGCCTGACCAACTATGGCGACAAAGGCTTCTCGCTGTTCCTGCGCAAGGCCTTCATCAAGGGCGCGGGCTATACCGACGACGCGTTGTCGCGCCCGGTGATCGGCATCGTCAACACCAACAGCAGCTACAACCCCTGCCACGGCAACGCGCCGCAACTGGTGGAGGCCGTCAAGCGCGGCGTCATGCTGGCGGGCGGCCTGCCGGTGGACTTTCCCACCATCTCCGTGCATGAGAGCTTCTCGGCGCCCACCAGCATGTACCTGCGCAACCTCATGTCGATGGACACCGAGGAAATGATCCGCGCGCAGCCCATGGACGCCGTGGTGCTGATTGGAGGCTGCGACAAGACCGTGCCCGCGCAACTGATGGGCGCGGCCTCGGCCGGCGTGCCGGCGATCCAGCTGGTCACCGGCTCCATGCTCACCGGCTCGCATCGCGGCGAGCGCGTGGGTGCCTGCACCGATTGCCGCCGCTACTGGGGCCGCTACCGCGCCGAGGAGATCGATGCGCCCGAGATTGCCGACGTGAACAACCAGCTGGTTGCCAGCGTGGGCACCTGCTCGGTGATGGGCACGGCCAGCACCATGGCCTGCCTGACCGAAGCGCTCGGCATGATGGTGGCCGGCGGCGCATCGGCCCCGGCGGTCACCGCCGACCGCGTGCGGGTGGCCGAGCGCACCGGTACCACTGCCGTGGCCATGGCCCGCTCCGGCCTGACGCCGGACCGCATCCTCACCGGCCGCGCGATCGAGAACGCCATCCGCGTGCTGCTGGCCATCGGCGGCTCCACCAACGGTATCGTGCACCTGACCGCCATCGCAGGGCGCCTGGGCATCGACATCGACCTGGCCGGGCTGGACCGCATGAGCCGCGAGACCCCCGTGCTGGTGGACCTGAAGCCCTCCGGCCAGCACTACATGGAAGACTTCCACGCGGCAGGCGGCATGCCCGCGCTGCTGCGCGAGCTGCGCCCGCTGCTGCACCTTGACACGCTGACGGTGTCTGGCCGCACGCTGGGCGAGGAGCTCGACGCCGCGCCCGCGCCGTTCGCGCAGGATGTGATTCGCCCGTTCGACGCGCCGATCTATCCGGTGGGTGGCCTGGCCGTGCTGCGCGGCAACCTGGCTCCGGGCGGCGCCATCATCAAGCAATCCGCCGCCGATCCTGTGCTGATGGAGCATGAAGGACGCGCCGTGGTGTTCGAAAATGCCGAGGACATGGCGCTGCGCATCGACGACGATGCGCTGGACGTGAACGCCGACGATATCCTGGTGCTCAAGCGCATTGGGCCGACCGGCGCGCCCGGCATGCCCGAGGCCGGCTATATGCCGATTCCCAGGAAGCTCGCGCGTGCCGGCGTGAAGGACATGGTACGCATCTCGGACGGCCGGATGAGCGGGACCGCGGCTGGCACCATCGTGCTGCACGTGACGCCGGAAGCCGCCATCGGCGGCCCGCTGGCGCACGTGCGCAACGGCGACCGCATCCGCCTGTCGGTGGCGCGGCGCGAAATCTCCCTGCTGATCGACGACGCGGAGCTGGCCCGCCGCGCGGCCGAGCACGAAGTGGTGCGGCCTACCGCCGAGCGCGGCTATCGCAAGTTGTTCCTGGCCACGGTGACGCAGGCCGACCAGGGCGTGGACTTCGATTTCCTGCGTGCCGCGCGGACCAGCGAAACCGTGCCGCGCAAGTCCTGAGCGTCCAGTCATGGATCAACCAACCCGTGCAGGAACGCGCGCGCAAGCGGCGCATAGTGCTCAGGACGATACCGCCGGCGGCGCCCAAGCCATGCTCGCCGCCGCCGCGATCCTTGAGGAAGACATCGTCTTTGGCTTGCTGAGTCCGCGCGAGCGGCTGGTCGAAGACGACCTGATGGCGCGCTTCAACCTGAAGCGCCATGTGGTGCGCCAGCTGCTCGTCACGCTCGAAGGCATGGGCGTGGTCGAGCGCAAGCGCAACGTTGGCGCGGTGGTGCGCGCCTTTCCGGCGCGCGAGGTGATGGAGCTATACGCACTGCGCGAAGTGCTGGAAACGCATGCCGCCAGCCTGATCGCGCTGCCGGTGCCCGCAGCGCGGTTGCAGGCGCTGGTGGCCGTGCAGCAGGAGCACGACGTTGCGGTGGCCGCGGGCGATGCGCGCGCGGTGTTCCGCATCAACCAGCGCTTTCACCGGGAGTTGTTCGCCCTGGTCGACAATGCGGTGCTGCGGCAGGCCATCGAGGAATACGCGCGCCGCGCCCATCCGATCCGCTTTGGGTCGCTGGCTGCAGCGGGCTATCGCGAGCGTGCCAGGCAGGAGCACTGGGCCATGATCGAGGCCCTGCGCGAGGGCCGGCGCGAGGATCTTGTCGCGCTATGCCGTAGCCATCTGCTGCCCTCGCGCGATGCATATCTCGCGGCAGAACGGGAGCGTGCCGGAGGGCCTGCTTAGTACATTATATTAATTATCTCTCAAGCGTGGTTAATGGAAATATTGGGGGGAATCAATACGCCACTCGAGGGGAAACTTGAAATCCCTTTCCCAATCTTTAACCGCGCGGGCTTGCATTTGCGCGTTGCAGCAGGAATATTAGCCGGCGGACCGTGCTAAGATCGGCCCCTTCTGAAGTTCTGACGATTGTCGGCCCGCAAAAGAGATGTCAGCGCAACCGTGTAAGCCACTTCCGGAGCGCTCGCCCAAAATAGGGCTAGGTGGTCTGATCCTGCTCCTGGCCCTGGGATCGGTCCTGCTGACCATGGCCAATGCGCTCCACTCCAGTTACCGCGTGCAGCGTGACCTGCTGGTCCGCAATACGCTGGAAGCCAACCGTGTCTATGCGGCCAAGCTGGCGGAGTCCACGGGAGCCCATATTGAAAGCACCATGCAGCAGTTGGCCTACAGCGCCAGTTTGCTTGCTGAGGCCATGGATAATCCGGCCCGTGTGAACGAGGAGGCCGAGCGCTTGCGTTTGCAGACCAGGAGCCTGAATTCGGTGGCCATCGTCCGCCAGGATGGCATGGTGCTATCCGTGTCGCCAGCGGCCTTGCGCCGGAGCGGACAGAGCGTGAAGACCGATTGGGGGCACACGCTCCTGACCACCCGCACCCCGGCGATCAGCGAGCCCTTTACAACCTCCGGCGGGCGGCTGATTATCTTTATTTCCCATCCCATCATTAATGCGCAGGGGCGGCTGCTTGGTTATGTCGGAGGCACGATTTACCTGAATGCCAAGAACCTGCTGCATGAGATTCTCGATAGCCATTATTATCGGGATAGCTCTTATGTCTATGTGGTGGATCGTAACGGCACCGTGATTTTTCATCCGGACGACTCCCATGTTGGCAAGTCGATCTTCAAGAATTCAGTCGTGCTGGCGGTAACCAGCGGCGCAGCGGGCGCGCAGCAGATAGTGAACCAGTACGGTGTCGAGATGCTTGCAGGCTATGCGCCGGTCGCGTCCACCGGGTGGGGCATCGTGGTGCAGAGATCCACGCAAGCCACGCTGGCTGATCTGAATGACCTGGTGCTGGTGACATTCCGCAACAGCATTCCCATCCTGCTCCTGTCGCTGGTCCTTATCTTGTGGTTTTCCCGCTGGATCTCGCGGCCGCTGGGGCAGCTGGCCGACGACGCCCGCATGGGGACCACGCCCGACGGGATGGAGCGGATCGAGCGGATCCAGGCCAGGTATATCGAAGCCGATCGCCTCAAGAAAGCGCTGCTGCGGGGCATGAGCCTGACCAGCAGCAAGCTGGACCGGCTCAACCATGAATCCATCACCGACGCACTGACGGGTTTGCGCAATCGCCGCGGGCTGGGCAATGCGCTCAGCCTGTACGAGCTTGGCGGGCAGTCCTTTGCCGTCATCACGCTCGACGTGGACCACTTCAAGTCGATCAATGACCGCTACGGGCACGATGTCGGTGACGAGGTGCTGACGCACATCGCAGGCCTGATGCGGGCCAGTTCCCGGGGCGGCGACGTGACATGCCGTAGCGGCGGGGAGGAGTTCGTCATCTTGCTGCCCGGCACGACCGCGGACAATGCGTTCCTGATTGCGGAGCGCTTGCGCGAGGCCGTGGAAAAGACGCCTAACCCCACCGGTGGCGTCGTGACGGTTTCGCTTGGCGTCGCACATTTTCCTTCGTCGGCGGAGGAGGTTGGCGAGGTGCTGAAAATGTCGGATATCGCGCTCTATCAGGCCAAGCGCAACGGACGCAACAACACGGTCCGGTACCAGCGGGAACCGGCCGTGCAGGCGGATTCAACCTGATCGCGCCGGCGGCGCCTGGCGCGATAACTTGCGCGACGCATGGCGGCCCTCATTCGCGCGCCGGCGACTCCGGAGCTGGCATCGGCTGCGCGGACAGCGCGCTGCGCAGCGGCGGACGCGCCAGGTTGGCCCGCCAGGCGCGCTGGATCACTTGCGCGATCTGGTTGTAGGCCTGGCTGGAAATGACTTTTTCCTCGCGCATGGCCTCCAGCGAACGCTGGCCCTTGCGCAGGGCAAACAGCATCAACAGGCGCTTTTCCAGTGCCACCGTGTAGCCGCCGAATTGCGCGCGCATCTCATCCAGGCCACCGCCGGCCGATTTGACGCGCTCCTCCAGCACCCCGTCCAGCAGGGTCGCCATGCGCGCTCCGAACACTGGCGTGAGCAGCGAGCGGTTGTACTGGCGCAGCCGCTCCAGCACCGTCTGGCGGCAGACCAGCAGCTCGAAGCGGTCGGCCAGCGCGTGGGCCAGTGGCCGGTCGATCGACAGGTGCCGGTGCAGGAAGAGCGCCACGCGGTAGCCACGCTGGTAATCCAGGATATGCCGGGCGGCGCGGTTGTAGCCCAGGCGGCCATGCTCGCGCGCGGCGTCGATCATCAGCGTGGTGTTGCGCATCATGGCGTCGAGATTGGCTACCGAGATTACGCCGTCGCCGTATTCCGGGATCAGTTCGCGCTCGCGCGTGGCCAGCGTGACCAGGCCAATGGTGACGCGGTCGCGCTCGGATAGCGCGGCGTCGAAATCGAACTCCAGCGCGCCCAGCTCGATTTCGCGCCGATAGTGCTGCGCCACTTCGCGCGCTGCCGCGGGAGGCAGGTCGAAGGTCTGCGCGATGTGGTCGAGCGTGGTTTCGACCTCCTCGGTGGAGAGCTGGATGGCCTGCTGCTGCAATGCCCGGTCCTGGGCGGTGAGCTGGTCCAGCCCGAGCCGGTGGATAAGCCCGCGCAAGGTAGTGCCGTTCAGCAGCAGGCTGACCAGCACGAATCCGGTGGCCAGGATGGCGATGAAATGCCGGGCCTCGTATGGCAGCGCCTCGTTCTCGGCGATGCCCAGCGCCAGAACCAGTGTCACAGCGCCGCGCAGGCCGCCCCACGCAATGGCCAGCTTGTAGGCATTGCTGATCGGCGCGCTGACCTTCAGCCCGGAGAGCAGCGGCAGCAGGCCGAACAGCGTGAGCACGCGCGCCCCCAGCGCGGCGACTACCAGTGCCAGCAGCAGCAAGCCGTGATGCACGGTCACCCCGGCCAGCATGGACGGCACGCGCACCGCCGCCAGCAAGAACACGACGGCCCCCGTAATGCCGGCGTACTGCTCCCAGATCATGCGCATGTGGTTCCAGTTGCGCGGGCTCAGCCGCGTGGGCCCGAGCGCGCTCACCATCAGGCCGGCGCATACCACGGCCACCACCCCCGACACGCCGAGCAACTGGTCGGCGAGCAGGTAGAGCGGATAGGGCAGCGCCAGCGTCAGCGCGCCCTCGGCCATGGCCAGCCCGGCCAGGCGCGGCAGCAGGTCGGCCAGCAGGCGTCCGGCGATCGTGCCGCACAGCACGCCGCCCACGAACGACCAGGCCAGTTCCCGCGCGCCAGCGGCCAGCGTGGCCTCGGCGCCATGGCCGGTCAGCATGGCCACCAGCACGCCGGCAATGGCTATGGCGGCAGCGTCGTTGAGCAGGCTCTCGCCTTCGACCAGCCGGATCAGCCGGCCGGGTGCGCCGACATCGCGGAAGATGGCGATCACCGCGGCCGGGTCGGTGGTGGCTACCACCGCGCCCAGCAGCAGGCACACCACCAGGCTGGCGCCGCTGACCAGCGTGGTGACCAGCCCGATCACGCCGGTGGCCACGATCACCGCGACGATGGCCAGCAGCAGGATCGGCGCGGCGTCCGGCAGCATGCTGCGCACGTCGGCGGTCAGCGCGGCGTGGAACAGCAAAGGCGGCAGGAAGATCCACAGATAGGCCTCGGGCGGGAGCGCCGGGTCGATCAGGGGATGGAGGAAGTGCAAGGCGAACTGCGGGTAGGCGGCGTCGATGGCCACATAGCCCGCGCCGATGGCGATGCCGATGGCCGAGAGCAGCGTGGACTCAGGCAGTGCCAGCTTGGCGGCGGCGACCTGCACTACCGCCACGATGGCCAGCAGCGCGCCCGCCAGGATGAGCACGTCAACGACGATATTCAAGCTCGCCTCCGTTGCCGGGCGCGGAACGGCCCGGGTTGTACTGTGGGCGACGACAGTGTCACTGAGGGATCCTTACGCTTAGGTGGCTGCGGGCTCCGAACATACCGCGATATGGCGCGCGCTTTCAAGCCTCGTGCGCTTGGCTCACTACCTTGCTCGCCACTGCGCGCGATCCCGTCCCCGCTCGCTCATGCCGGATCGGCCACGCCGCCGCCGGCTTGGGCCAGGTGGGCGCGCAGCACGCCGACCAGCGCCACCGCCGCGGGCGACAGGCTGCGGTTGCGTGCCGTCACCAGCCCGATCGAGCGCTCGGTCACCGGCGCGGTGAGCAAGCGCTCGACAATGCCGGGCTGGCGCACGGTGCCGGCAGCAATCTCAGGCAGCGCCGCCACGCCGAAGCCGCATTCGACCATGGCCGCGATGGTGGCCAGGTGCTCGGCCTCGAACACCGGCTGGAAGCGGATACGGTTCTGCAGGAAGGCCCATTCGGCGTACTGGCGCACGCTGCTGGGGTGCGTCATGGAAACATGGCCGGCGTCCACCGTATCGGCCCAGCGCACCGGCCCCTTGCCGTGGGCCAGCGGGTGCTCGCTGGGAATCAGCAGCACGAAGCGGTCGGACATCATGGGGTCGTAGTGCAGGTCCGCCTGCTGCGGGTCGGCCGCGGTCAGCGCGAAATCCACCTCGCCCGCACGCACCAGGTCGAAGGCCGGGCCGGAGAGCGTGTCGAAGACCTTGAGCGTGACCTTGGGATGCTCCCGCCGATAGGCCATCAGCACGCGCGGCAGCAGGCGGGCGGCCAGCGAGGGCAGGGCGGCCACCGCAACATGGCCGCGCTCGGCGCTGGCAATGCCGCTCACGGCGTCGATGGCGTCCCGGAAGGCCGCCTGCAGGATCGCGGCCTGTTGCATGAAGACTTCGCCTGCCGCGGTCAGCCGCACGGTGCGGGTGGTGCGATCGAACAGCCGCACGCCGAGGGATTCCTCGATGCGCAGGACCTGGGTGGACAGCGCTGATTGAGACAGGTGCAACTGCCCCGCTGCCTGACGGAAGTTCAGGGTGCGGCCGAGCACCAGGGTGGTCTCGACATCGCGCATCGACAGGTTGATTTTCACGGCATGGATGGCGGATTGATCTTGATTGTCGATCATTTTATCCGGAAAATCTGATTCATCAATCAAAGCGGCTTGTCTACACTCATGCTCAATCCCGACACCAGACAGTTCAAAGGAACGCCATGCCCGACGCCGCCCACTTTTCGCTAGCCGCTCCCGGCACCGCGCACGCCGTGGTGGTAGGCGGCGGCACCATGGGCGCCGACGTGGCCGTGGTGCTCACCCGCGCGCACTGCCGCACCACCGTGGTGGAGCCGGATACGCAGCGCGCGGAAGCGGTCGCCGCAAGGGTAGCCGCCAATCTCGCCGCGATCGGCCCGGCGGCCGAGGTTGGCCTGGCGGGATTGACGGTAGCCGCAGGGCTCGACGCAGTCGACTGGAGCACGGTCGACCTGGTGATCGAGTGCATCCCCGAGCGGCTCGACATCAAGCGCGCGCTGTTCGCCGACCTGGCCCAGCGTGCGCGCCCGGATGCCATCCTCGCCAGCAATAGCTCGAGTTTCCCGATCAGCGCCATCGGCGCGGGCCTGCCCACCCGCGAACGCATGCTCGGCCTGCATTTCTTCATGCCCGCGCACCTGGTGCCGCTGGTGGAGGTGGTGCTGGGCGAGGGCAGCGCCGAGACCGGCGCCGACGCCTTGATCGCTTTCATGCGCCGTTGCGGCATGGTGCCGGTCAAGGTGAAGAAGGACCTGCCGGGTTTCCTTGCCAACCGCCTGCAGCACGCGCTGTCGCGCGAAGCCTTCGACCTGATCGACCGCGGCATCGCCTCGCCCGAGGATGTGGATGCGGCGGTGCGCTTTGGCTTCGGCTTTCGTTTCCTGGCCGCCGGGCCGGTCATGCAGCGCGACCACGCTGGCATCGACGTACACGCTGCGGCCGGGGCTACCATGTATCCCACGTTCAACAATGCGGCGGAGCCGGCCCGGTGCCTGACCGAGCGCGCGTCGGACGGCCGCCACGGCATGAAGAGCGGCGAGGGCTTTTACCAGTGGACGCCGCAGACCATCGCCGCGGAACGCGAGCGCTATGACCGGCTGCTGCGCGCGGGGCTCGACCTGATCGCGCCGGAACTGCCCAAGATCGAACCCTGAACCTCACCGGATCCACAAGATTCACTAAACCGAAGAGATCGATTAGATCGATTTGGTAGACCAGAGCGCACTATGAGTGAACACACCTTGCTGGCGGATTCGCCGCTGATCATTACCGTCGCGCCCAACGGCGCCTACAAGACCGCCAAGGACCACCTGGCCGTGCCGCTGACCGCGGCGGCACTGGCGGCCGACGCGCGGGCCTGCCTGGAAGCCGGCGCGGCCATGATGCACATGCACGTGCGCCAGCCCGACGGCCGCCATTCGCTGGATCCGCAGATTTATCGCGAAGCGCTTGCCGTGGTGAAGAAGGAAGTGGGCGACGCCTTGCTGGTCCAGGTGACCAGCGAAGCCGCCGGCATCTACCGCGCGGCCGAGCAGATCGCCATGGTGCGCGAGCTGCGGCCCGAGGCGGTTTCCATCGGGCTGCGCGAGATCGCCGTGCCGGACATTGCCGAGGCCGAGCTAGCCGATTTCCTGGCCTGGCTGGCACGCGAGCGGGTGATGACGCAGATCATCCTGTACGACGCAGCCGACGTGGCGCGCTGGCAAGCGCTGCGCGCGCGCGGGCTGGTGCCGCCGGGCGCGTGGTCGGTGCTGTTTGTGCTGGGCCGGTATTCGGCGGGACAGGTATCGTCGCCGCGCGACCTGCTGCCGTTCCTGCAGGTCTATGACGGCGCGCTGCCGTGGGCAATCTGCGCCTTCGGGCGAGAGGAGAATGCCTGCGTGACCACGGCCGCCGCGTTTGGCGGGCACGTGCGGGTGGGCTTCGAGAATAACCTGAAGCTGCGCGACGGCAGCACCGCGCCAGGCAACGCGGCACTTGTCGGGCAGGCGGCCGAAGGCGCGCGCACGCTTGGGCGCCCGCTAGCTTCGGCCCACGAAGCCAGGCAAATCTACAGCGAGATCCGCTGATTGGCGGCGCTCGGCGCCGATGCTTACGCGCCGTCGCTGAACGAGTCGCGGGTGCCGTTGCGCGCGCCGTCGGTGAACGGGTCCCGCGTGCCGCTGCGTGCGCCGTCGGTGAACGGGTCGCGCGGGCCGAGCTTGTTGGCGCCCTGGGTGTAGATGTCCCGCGCCTGGCCGGTGGCCGCGCCATCGAGATACGGGTCTACGCTGCGCGGGGCGGCGCTGGCGAGGCCGGCGGCACCGCCAAGGGTGGCGGCCAGCGCCGTGGCGAGCAGGGCTTGCTTGAGTGTACGCATTGTTTCTCTCCGAGGATTCGAGGGGCGGGCGATCTCTTTCGATCGACCGTGCTGGCAGTCTAAGAAACAGGCACCCACGACAACATGACCGGCACATGACAATGCTGTCATGCAGCGGGCGTTGCCTCGGCGGCATTCCTTGTCCGCCGCCACGTGATTGCCACAAGCTCCAACGCCTTCGAAGTTCGCGCAATTTCTTCCCGCGGTGGCCCAATTTTTGCCAACTGGCGTGACTCGCCAATCCTGGCGGGTAGTAACTTGGCTCGGCACGCCCCAACTGTGTCGAAAATGTGCCAAAAATCTCATAAATTCTTAATGATTGGCGAAAACGCGCAATCAAGCTATGCTTGCCCGATTGTCGGGCGTGCAGCACACCATCCGGCCGTCAAAGGCGGCTGCAGGGAGGTTGGGCAACGGGTCTGGCATGGCCAGTGGCCGCGGGCGCGGATACCATGGCCCAAAATGACGACCAAAAACGACGACCGAGAGTGACATAAGGCCTGAAAAGGTCGTGAAACATGACGCTTTACCAGATCAAACCGAAGTTCCAGGCCCTTCTGCGGCCATTGGTGAAGCGCCTTGCCGCGCGCGGCGTCACCGCCAACCAGGTCACGCTGGCGGCTGCTGGCGGGTCATTGGTCGTGGGGGCGCTGGTGGCCGCGCTAGCCTGGCTGCCGGGCGTGTTCCTGCTGATGCCGCTCTGGCTGTTCGTGCGCATGGCACTCAACGCCATCGACGGCATGCTGGCCCGCGAACACGGGCAGCAGAGCGTGTTGGGCGCCTATCTCAATGAACTTGGGGACATCGTCTCCGATATTGCGCTGATCCTGCCGTTCGCCCTCGTTGCGCCGTTTGGTGCCGGCGAGATCATGGTGTTTGCGCTGCTGGCCGTCATCGTCGAGTGCGCTGGCCTGATCGGGCCGCTGGCGGGTGCCAGCCGGCGCTACGACGGCCCCCTGGGCAAGAGCGACCGGGCCCTGGTGCTGGGCGCGCTGGGCTTATGGGCCGGCCTCGGGCTGAGCCTGGCGCACGCCGCTCACTGGCTGTGGGTGCTGTTGTCGCTGCTGTCGTTGCTGACCATCGCCAACCGGGTGCGCCGCGGCGTGGCCGAGGGCGAGCAGGCACGCCAGGCCCGTGCGCAGGCAGCCCCGCACGCCAAATCGTCTTCCCAACCCGTGGAGTGATACTACGTGGATAGTCAAACCGGCCGTACCGCTGTTGAGTCACAGTTCGAAACCCACGATGGCCAGCCGCTGTTCTATCGCCACTGGCCTGCGGCGCCTGCCACGGGCCAGGCGCCGCAGGGCGCCGTTGTGCTGTTTCACCGCGGGCACGAGCATTCGGGCCGCATCGCCCACCTGGTGGACGAACTGGGCTTGCCCGGCCACGCCTTCTTCGCCTGGGACGCGCGCGGCCATGGCCGCTCTCCGGGCGAGCGCGGCTATAGCCCCAGCCTGGCCACGTCGGTGCGCGATATCCAGACGTTCATCGACCACATCGCCACCGAGCACGGCATTCCGGTAGAACGCATCGCCGTGGTCGCGCAGAGCGTTGGCGCTGTGCTGGCGTCAACCTGGGTGCACGACTACGCGCCGCGGATCCGCGCGCTTGTGCTGGCTTCGCCGGCGTTCAAGGTCAAGCTCTACG
Source organism: Cupriavidus sp. UME77 (assembly GCF_014170355.1). Lineage (NCBI taxonomy): Bacteria > Pseudomonadati > Pseudomonadota > Betaproteobacteria > Burkholderiales > Burkholderiaceae > Cupriavidus > Cupriavidus sp. UME77. The sequence goes on along the minus strand of NZ_LZZU01000054.1, from coordinate 13,374 downwards.
TGCCGCTGGCGCGGCCGGGCCTCAAGCTCATGCACAAGCTGCGGGGCAAGTTCTTCGTCAACAGCTACGTCAAGGCCAGGTTCCTCACGCACGATCCCGAGCGTATCGCCAGTTACCAGCAAGATCCGCTGATTACGCGCCCGATTGCCGTCAATATCCTGCTGGATCTCTACGAGACGGCCGATCGCATCGTGGCCGACGCGGCCGCCATCACCGTGCCCACGCAGTTGCTGATCTCCGGCGCGGACTGGGTGGTGCATCGCGGCCCGCAGGATGCGTTCTATGAGCGGCTGGGTTCCAGCGTCAAGGAGCGCATCGTGCTGGACGGCTTCTACCACGACACCTTGGGCGAGCGCGACCGCGCGCAGGCCGTGGTGGCGGCGAGGCGCTTTATCGTGCGCGAGTTCGAGACGCCATCGGCGCCGGTCTCCTTGCTGAACGCTGATCGCGGCGGTGCTTTCAAGGATGAGTCCGACCGGCTGGCACAGCCGCTGTCCCCGGCCAGCCCGGCAGGCATTTACTGGGGCCTCGCGCGCGCTGGCCTGAAGTTCGGCGGCCTGCTGTCCGACGGGGTGCGGCTCGGGCACAAGACCGGTTTCGATTCTGGCTCCACGCTCGACTACGTCTACTGCAACAAGGCGCAGGGGCGGTTTGGCGTCGGCCCGATGGTCGACCGCAACTACCTGGACGCGATCGGCTGGCGCGGCATCCGCCAGCGCAAGGTGAACATCGAGGAGCTGCTTGGCGTTGCCATCGGCAGCCTGCGCGCCGCCGGCGTGCCGGTGCGCATCGTCGATATCGCCGCGGGCCATGGCCGCTATGTGCTGGAGGCGCTGGCCGCCAAGGGCATCAACGCAGCGGCTGCGCAACAGGTACAGAGCATCCTGCTGCGCGACTACAGCGATATCAACGTGCAACAGGGCCGCGCGCTGATCCGCAGCAAGGGCCTGTCCGACATTGCCCGCTTCGAGAAGGGCGACGCCTTCGACGGCGACGATCTCGCCGCGCTCGATCCGGCCCCCACGCTGGCCATCGTCTCGGGCCTGTATGAGCTGTTCGGCGACAACGGCATGGTGTCTCGTTCGCTTGGCGGCCTGTCGCGGGCGGTGGCGCCGGGCGGCTACCTCGTCTATACCGGGCAGCCCTGGCACCCGCAGCTCGAGTTCATCGCGCGCGCGCTCACCAGCCATCGCGCAGGCTCGGCCTGGGTAATGCGGCGCCGCTCGCAGGCGGAGATGGATGAGCTGGTGCGCCAAGCCGGCTTCGAGAAGATCGCGCAGCGCATCGACCCGTGGGGCATCTTCACGGTCAGCCTGGCGCGCAGGGTCGCGTGATGCTGCGCCAGCAGGCCGAAGACCGGGCCGCGGACATGGCCGCAGGGGAGCCGGGCGCTGCCCAGGCTCGCCCCTGGGGCCTTGCCCTGGTCCTGCTGGCTGGCATGGGCGCCTTGTTTTTCTCGTCCTATGGGCTGGCCAACTGGCTGGCGAGCCAGCGTGCCGAGGTCCCGTTCTTCTACTTTGAATGGGAGCGGCACATTCCCTTTGTGCCCTGGAGCATCGTGCCGTACTGGTCGATCGACCTGCTCTACGGACTGTCCTTTTTCCTCTGGCGCACGCGTGCCGATCTGCTTGTCCATGCCAAGCGCTTGCTGGCGGCGCAACTGATCTCGGTTGCCTGCTTCATTGCCTTTCCGCTGCGTTTCGCCTTTGATCGCCCGCAGGCCGACGGCGTGCCCGGCCACCTCTTCACGCTGCTGGGCGGCTTCGACAAGCCGTTCAACCAGGCGCCGTCACTGCACATCAGCCTGCTGGTGATCCTGTGGGTGGCCTATGCCATGCACGCGCGCGGCGCCTGGCGCTGGCTGCTGCACGGCTGGTTCGCGCTGATCGGCGTGTCGGTGCTGACCACGTACCAGCACCATGTCATCGATGTGCCCACCGGCTGGCTGGTGGGCTGGTTCTGCGTTTTCCTGTTTCCCTTCGGGATGGGGCAGGGCAATGCAGAGCCCGCTGCCCGCGTGCGCACGCGGCAACTGGCCGGGCGCTACGCAGTGGGCGCACTGGCCGTCGGGGTGGTAGCGCTGGCGCTGTTGCCCGCCTCGGCCCTCGCCGCCTTGCTGCTGGGCTGGCTGGCCCTGTCGCTGGCTTGCGTCGCGGCGATCTACCGGCAGGGCGCGCCGGCCATGTTCCAGAAGCGCCACGACGGCACCATGGCGATGGCCGCGCGCTGGGTGCTCGCACCCTACCTGCTGGGCGCGCTGGCCAACTCGCGCTGGTGGACGCGCCGCCAGCCCGGCGCCAGCCAGATCGCGCCCGGCCTCTGGGTCGGCCGCTTCCCTGGCGGCGCCGAACTGCGCCGCCTCGGGGCCGACGCCGTGCTCGACCTGACCGCCGAGCTGCCGCGGCTGGCGGATGCGGCCTGGTACCGCTGCGTGCCGGTGCTGGACCTGACCGTGCCCGCGCCGGCGCAGCTGGATGAAGCGGTGGCCGTGCTAGAAGCGTGGCATCGCGATGGCCGCAAGGTGCTTGTATGCTGCGCGTTGGGTTATTCGCGCAGCGCGCTGGTGGCCGCCGCCTGGCTCGCAGGCCACGCCGGCGCGCGCGATGCCGGGCAGGCGCTGGCCCTGCTGCGCAAGGGGCGTCCGGCCGTGGTGCTGGGCCCGGATAGCGTGGCGGCGCTGTCGCAATTCATCCGCCGCCGGCAGGCGGCCGCACAGTCTTCTGGGGGAGCAGGCCATGTCCGTTCCGATGCATGACGCCCATCACCTGGATGCCGCCGCCGGGCACTGGATGGCGCAGGCCGCAGTGGGTGGCCTCGATGGCGCGGGCCGCGTGCTCTGGGCCGGGTTGGTGCTGGCACTCATCAATCTGCTGCTGGCCGGTACCCTGTCGCCGGCGGGGCAGATCTATCTGGTACTTGGCATCGTGGCGGCGCTGCTCGGCGCGGTCCAGCTGTGGTTGCTGATCCGCGTGGCAATCGACCGCCGCTTGTTTGCCGCGCTTGCCGAGGCCTTGCGCATCGCCGATCCAGTCTCGACGCTGGCCTCGCTGGACCAGGCGCTGGCGCTGCTCGGATGGGCGGCTCCCGAGGCCGCCGGGCGATCCCTGGCGCGGCGCGTTCGCGGCGCTTTGCGCTTTCTCCACTGGGGCGCGGGACTCGCGGCCCTGCAATTGCTGGTGGCCTTGCTGCTACTGCTGCTGAGATAACACACGATGTGGATTTCCAGACTGGTGGCGCGCGCCATCATCCTGTTCGCGCGCTTGCTGACCGGCATGCAGGCGCGCTGGAACGGTTGCCTGCCCGCCGCGGCGCAGCGTATCTATTTTGCCAATCACAGCAGCCATGGCGACTTCGTACTGATCTGGGGCTGCCTGCCGCCGGAGCTGCGCTCGCTCACACGGCCCGTGGCCGGCGCAGACTACTGGAACAAGTCGGCGTTGCGCCGCTTTATCGGCAAGGATGTATTCAACGCGCTGCTGATCGATCGCACCCGCAGCGAGCCGGGCAGCGATCCCGTGGCCCTGATGCAGCAGGCGGTACGCAAAGGCGACTCGCTGATCCTGTTTCCCGAGGGCACGCGCAATACCACCGACGAACGGCTTCTGCCCTTCAAGAGCGGCATCTACCACCTGGCGAAGGTTTGCACGGAGATCGAGTTCGTGCCCGTGTGGATCGACAACCTCAACCGCGTGATGCCCAAGGGCGAGATCGTGCCGGTGCCGCTGCTGTGCACCGTGACTTTCGGCAAGCCGCTGACCCTGGGCGCGGAAGAAGCCAAGGATGACTTCCTGGCGCGCTGCCGGGACGGCCTGCTGACGCTGGCTCCCGCGCTGGACTAAGAACCCATGACCTTTCCTCACCTGACCATGATGCATGAGACCTGGCTGCTGTTTGGCGGCGTGCTGGGCGTACTCGTGCTGGCTTCCACGGTGACCGCGCTGCTGCGCTGGCGCGTGGCCCGGGGCGGCCCGCACGCGGTCATCGACAACCTTGCCGCGCGGGTATCGGCATGGTGGTGGATGATCGGCGTGCTAGGGGTAGCGTTCGTGATGGGGCGCACCGCCATCATCGTGTTGTTCTACCTGCTGTCGTTCTTCGCCTTGCGTGAGTTCATCACCATCACCACCACGCGGCGGGGGGACCATCGCGCCATCGTCGCCGCCTTCTTCGTCTTCCTGCCGTTGCAATACGTGCTGGTGTACACCGGCTGGTATGGGCTGTTTTCCATCTTCATCCCGGTCTACGCTTTCCTGATCCTCCCCATACTTTCAGCGCTGTCTGCGGAAACCACGCGCTTTCTCGAACGTTGCGCGGGGGTGCAGTGGGCGGTGATGATCTGCGTGTTCTGCGTATCGCATGTGCCGGCGTTGCTGACCTTGCCGATTCCCGGCTTCGAGGATCGCAACCTGCTGCTGATCGCATTCCTGGTGATCGTGGTGCAGGGCAGCGACGTGCTCCAGTACGTGTGGGGCAAGCTGCTAGGCAAGACCAAGATCGCGCCGTTGCTGTCGCCGTCCAAGACCGTGGAAGGCTTTGTCGGCGGCGTGGCCAGCGCCACCGCGCTGGGCGCCTCGCTCTGGTGGATCACGCCGTACGGCTCGCCCTGGAAGGCGGGGCTGATCGCGCTGGTGATCGCCTTGATGGGCTTCCTGGGCGGGCTGGTGATGTCGGCGATCAAGCGCGACCGCAACATCAAGGATTGGGGCCAGATGATCCAGGGCCACGGCGGCATGCTTGACCGGCTGGACTCGGTGGTGTTCGCCGCGCCGATCTTCTTTCACATCACGCGGTACTGGTGGGTGCCCTGAGCGGGTCCATCGCCTTCATCGTTATTTTTCTTGAATTTTGCCGGTCCAGCCTGCGTGTTGGCCCGGCACGTTGTCATCATGTCTAGCAAGCGCATCGAGCATATCGTCATTGTCGGTTTTGGCTGCATCGGCCAGGCCATCCTGCCGTTGCTGGCGCGGGCTCACCCGGAAGCGGCGGTTACGGTTGTCGACCGGGCCATGGACGCCCACCGCCTGGCGCTGGCCCGGCAATACCGCGTCACGCCGCTGCATGCCACGGTGGCGCCGGACAACTTTGCACGGGTGCTGAGTCCGCTGCTGGGGGCGCAAACCTGCCTGCTCAACCTGGCGCCCGCCGTGTGCAGCCGCGACCTGATCGCGCTGGCGCAGGCACACCACGCGCTCTACCTGGATAGCGGCATCGAGCCATGGGATTACGAGGACGGCGCGGCCGCGTCCCATCTGAGCAACTATGCCCTGCGCAGCGAGATGCTGGCATTCGCCCGCGGCCGCGAGCGGATGTCCACCGCGCTGGTTGCCCACGGCGCCAATCCCGGGCTGGTCTCGCTGCTGGTCAAGGCCGCCTTGCTGAAACTCGCGCGGCACGCCGACGTGCCGGACACCCCACCGCAGGACCAGGCTGGCTGGGCCCGGCTCGCGCGCCGGCTCGACGTGCGCGTGATCCAGGTGGCGGAGCACGACAGCCAGTGCGCCCCGGGCTATCCGGCGCACGGCGAATTTGCCAATACCTGGTCGGCCGAGGGCTTCATCACGGAATGCCTGCAGGACGCCGAACTGGGCTGGGGCAGCCACGAGCCCGCGCTGCCTGCCGGTGGCCGGCGCCATGGCTACGGCAGCGATGCGGCGATCGTGCTGGACCGGCCCGGGCACCGTACCCGTGTGCGCTCCTGGTCCGCGCTGCACGGTCCGTTCGATGCCTACCTGATCACGCACAACGAATCGATCTCGATCGCCGAGTATTTCAGCTGTGCCACGCCCGGCGAGCCGCAATACCGGCCCACGGCCTACTATGCCTACCGCCCCACCCGCGCCACGATGGCATCCATGCAGTGGCTGGGCGAGCGCGACGCCAGCCGCATTGCCAGCCACCGCATCCTCAAGGACGAGATCGTCGATGGCGTGGATGAGCTTGGCGTGCTGCTGATGAGCGGGCGCCATGGCGCGGTGTGGCACGGCTCGCAGCTCGACATCCACCGGGCACGTGCGCTGGCGCCGCACAACTCCGCCACCAGCCTGCAGGTGGCCTCCAGCATCGTCGCCGCGATGCGCTGGGCACAGGCCAATCCGGCGCGCGGCGTGACCGAGTCCGATGCCATGGATCACCACATGGTGCTGGAGCACGCAGCCGACTGGTGGGCGCCTCTCGTCACGCGCTTCACCGACTGGACCCCCAGGCCGGGCCGTCGCTCGCTGGCCTTCGACGAATTCCTCATTACCGCATCCGCGCCGGCGCCAGCGCCGAGCGCCGCGGAGATCGCCCTGCCATGAAACGCATTGCCCAGACCCCGCGTGCCGACTGGCCGCAGCAGCTTGAGCGCATCGGTTTTCACTTCCACTCGCTCGACGAGCAGAACCTGCCGCGCCAGGTGGATCGCAACACGTTCTTCTACTGGCGCGAAGACGTCGCCTACGAGTTCGAGGCGCAGGAGATCGAGGCGCTGTATGCCGCCGCGCTCGATCTGAACCAGCGCTGCCTGGAAGCCGTGCAGCACGTGATTGACCACGACCTGTTTGCGCGGCTCGCCATCGCCCCGGATTTTGCCGAGCTGATCCGTACCTCCTGGGACCGCGACGAGCCAACGCTGTTCGGCCGCTTCGACATGACCATGGATGCGCTTGGCATGCCCAAGATGTACGAGTTCAACGCCGATACACCCACCTCGCTGATCGAATCGAGCCTGGCGCAATGGTTCTGGAAGGAGGCGGTGCGGCCGGATGCCGACCAGTTCAACAGCCTGCATGAAGCGCTGGTGTCGCGCTGGCAATGGCTGCGCCGCCACTATCGCGACGCCAAGGTCCTGCATTTCGCCTGCATGTTCGACAGCCAGGAGGATGTCTGCAATGTCGAGTACCTGATGGACACGGCGCTGCAGGCAGGGTGGTCGGTCAAGCTGACCGACCTTGAGCAGGTCGGCTCCGATGGGCGCGGCGGCTTCTACGACGGCGACGACCAGCCGATGGAGCTGGTCTTCAAGCTCTACCCGTGGGAATGGATGGCCACTTCCGACTATCGCACGGAGCTGGCAGGCAGCGCGGTGCGATGGGTGGAGCCACCCTGGAAGGCCGTGCTCTCCAACAAGGCCATCCTGCCGATCCTGTGGGACCTGTTCCCAGGCCATCCGAATCTGCTCGAGGCCTCGTTTCGCGAAGGCACCTTTGCCGGGCGCTCTTATGCCAAGAAGCCGTTCCTGTCGCGCGAGGGCGAGAGCGTGGCGCTGGTGACCCCGCAGGGGCGTTTCGAGAATCCCGGCGAGTACGGCGAGGAGGGCTTTATCTACCAGGCCTACGCGAGCGCGCAGCGCTTTGACGATCGCTACACCACGCTCGGCGTATGGCTGGTCGACGACGTGCCCAGTGGCCTGTGCGTGCGCGAGGAACTGGGACCGATCGCCAAGAACACCAGCTTCTTCGTCCCGCATTATTTTCAGCACGGCTAGTCCGAAGAAAGGAGAAACGCAGCGCAATGGCCAAGAAGAAAGGCAAGAAGGGCGGCCAGCCGTCAAAGTACGGCAGCGCCTACCAGCCGCGGGCAAGCGGCTCCAGCCAGTCGGCATGGTCCGCCCAGCCCGCGCTCCGGCGCAAGTCCCGCTCGCCGGCGCTGTGGCTGATCGGCGCTTGCGCGCTGGCAGCCGGCGTGGCGGTGATCGGTTCATGCAGCGATGATGGCGACGACGAAGCCGTCACCGTGCGGCGTGCCAGCTATGCCTCGCAAGCCGATTGCGTGGCTGACTGGAATGCGCCCGAGGATTGCGAGGGCGTGCCGGTCGACAACATCTACGCCTCCAGCCTGGCGGATACGGCTGGCAGCGATGGCAGCAGCGCCAGCACGAGCAGCGGTGGCCATGGCGGCGGCTACTACGGCGGCTATCACAACAGCATGGCCCGCTGGTACGGCCCGTACTACACCGAGTCCGGCACCGTCTACCACCCAGACGGCACGCAGACCCGGCGCGACATGTCGAGCGGCAATTCACGGCCCATGGGCGTCTATGACGGCAACGGCAACCTGACCCGCGTGAGCCAGGCGCCGGGCACGCCGCATGCGACGATGGTCGAGGAGGCCACGCTTAGCCGCGGCAGTCTCGGGCGTGGCGCGAGCAGCGGCATGTCGATGCGCGCGGCTGCTGTCAGCCGGGCGCCCGCGGTGTCCTCGCGCGGCGGCTTTACCAGCCGCTTTGGCGGGTCTGGGCGCTCAGCCGGCGGCTAAGGCTGCATCGCATCCTTTCAGATTCGCTCGAAATCCGGTCCAACCCAACCAGGAATCCACATGACATTGCCCCTACAACCCGTCTATGCCTATCTGATCTACATTCTCTCCAGCTTCGCCATGTTGGGGCTGTTTTTGCTCGTGTACACGCGGATCACGCCGCACCGCGAGTTCGAACTGATACGCCGGGGCAATGTGGCGGCGGCCTTGTCGCTGGGCGGCGCGGTGCTAGGGTTTTCGCTGACGCTCTCGGCCAGCATCCAGCACAATGCCGCCTTCTCGATGTTCGTGCTGTGGGGCTTCGGCGCGTTCGTGGTGCAGGGGCTGGCCTATGTGCTGGTGGCGCGGGCGCTGCGCGGCGTCAGCGAGGAAATCACCGCGGATAATCGCGGCATGGGGGCGCTGATGGGGGTGGTATCGTTGGCGGCGGGCATCGTCAATGCCGCCTGCCTGGCCTAGCGTCGCCGCTGCCTTGGCATCAGGCCACGCGTCGAGAGACGGAGTGTGCACCTTGCAGTGCATTGGCGGGATCTGAGGGAGTGCCAGGGGCCGCGCGGCAACTGGCATTAACGCTTAGGAAATGTCTACGCCAGCAAAGACACAAGACCCTGTAAAATCCTGCCTCACAGGCGGCTTGACCCGCCGGATTGCCCCCCTTCCTCCGCTTTGCCGGCCATCTGTCCGGCGGCAAAGTCAATTACGAAAGTCATGTCAGAGTCTGATGAAGCCAAACTAGCCGCGGCGACGTGGGTCCGTGAGCAGATGGATCGCCACGGCCTCACGCTCGACGATTTACTCGAAGCGGGCTGTTTCGCTGCCCCCCCGGCTCCGCCGGCACCGGCTCAGGCAGTGCCAAGGGCCACGCTGGCCGTTACGTCCACGGCCGCCGCGCCGGCGGCAGCCCCCGATGCGGAAAAGCCAGCCCGGGCGCTTTACCGCAACGCCATGGGCCAGAGTTGGGACGGTACCGGCGAGCGTCCGGAGTGGCTGCAGCGGGCAGTCAACGCGGGGCAGACGGTCGATTTCTTCCGGGTCGGATAAACATCGGATAGAAATCCTCTCACTTCCCCGGCGGCAGCACCACCAGCGTGGTTACCGTCAGCGCGCCGTTGGCCCGGATCACGCTGAACCTCACCTGGTCGCCTTCCTTGACCTGACCCAGCAGGGCTGGGTCTTGCACGCGGAAGATCATTGTCATGGCGCCCATATCCAGGTTGGCGATGGGGCCATGCTTGATGGTCAACTTGCCGGCCGCGGCGTCTACCTTGCGGATTTCCCCATCGGTCATTGGCAAAGCCTCGGCTTGCGCCGCGCTGGCCGGGGCGAGAGCGTTGCCGGCATCGGTGGCGGCCTGGGCCGGCAAGGTGGCGAAGGCTGCCAGTAGCGGCAGCAGCGAGAGCAGGTTCTTGCTGGGGTTCATTTGCACTCCTTCCTGGTTGGCTGGTATTGAATACAGGGCGCGGCGTCGCCGCGCCGCGAAATCGCTCAGCGCACGCTGACCTTGCCGCGCATGCCGGCGTCAAAGTGGCCGGGCTGCAGGCAGGCAAAGTCCACCCGGCCACTGCGCGTAAAGCGCCACACCATTTCGCCGCGCTGGCTGGCTTCGAGCGTGACGGCGTTCGGGTCGGCGTGTTCCATCTCGGGCAGCTTCAGCATCTCGGCGTAGTGCGCCTTCAGTTCGGCCTCGGTGCCGAGCACCATCTCATGCCGGAGCCTGCCGGCGTTGCGCACCACGAAGCGCACGGTCTCACCAGCTTTGACCTGGATATCGGCCGGGCTGAAGCGCATGTTGTCGGTCATGTTCACCTGGATGGTGCGGCTCACGCTGGCCGCGTCGCCAGGTTCGCCAATAGGGCTGGCGGCGCTGGTGGCCTCGCCGGCATGATGGCCGCCGTGGTTGCCGGCGGCGAAGGCGCCGGCGCACGGGAGGGCGAGGGCAATGGCACTGGCCACCGCCATCCAGGCGGTAGCGGCGCGGGATGTCCTGTTTCGCATGTTGTCTTTCCTTTTTCTGGCTGGCTTGGTCATTGGCTGGCGCCCGGCGTGCCGGCGTATTCGAAGGCAACCGTGCCTTTGGGGTGGCGATACCAGCCGGGGTCGCGGTAGTCGTTGCGGCCAAGTCCGGCGCGCACCTTGAGCACCGTGAACATGCCGCCCATCTCGATCGGCCCGAATGGCCCCTGTCCTGTCATCATCGGCAAGGTGTTGTCCGGCAACGGCATCTCCATGCCGCCCATGTCCGCCATGCCTGCCTCGCCCATCGCCATGTATTCCGGCACCAGCGCGTTCATCCGCTTGGCCAGGTCCTTTTGCTTGACGCCGATCATGGTTGGCAGTTGATGGCCCATCGCGTTCATGGTGTGGTGGGACTTGTGGCAGTGGAAGGCCCAGTCGCCGGGGTTGTCGGCGATGAATTCGATGGCGCGCATCTGTCCTACCGCCACGTCGGTGGTTACCTCCGGCCAGCGCGCGGACGGGGGCACCCAGCCACCGTCCGTGCCGCTCACCTCAAAGCGGTGCCCGTGCAGGTGGATCGGGTGGTTGGTCATGGTCAGGTTGCCGAAGCGGATCCGCACGCGATCGCCCAGGCGTACCGGCAGGCTGTCGATGCCCGGGAACACGCGGCTGTTCCATGTCCACATATTGAAATCCGTCATCTCGGCCACGCGCGGCGTGTAGGAGCCGGGGTCGATGTCGTAGGCGGAGATCAGGAACACAAAATCGCGATCGACCCGCATCTGCGCCGGGTCTTTCGGATGCACCACGAGGAACCCCATCATGCCCATCGCCATCTGCACCATCTCGTCGGAATGCGGGTGGTACATGAAGGTGCCGGCGTGCTTCATCTCGAACTCGTAGACGAAGGTCTTGCCGGGCGGGATATGCGGCTGCGAGAGGCCGCCGACACCGTCCATGCCAGCCGGCAGGATGATGCCGTGCCAGTGCACGGTGGTGTGTTCCGGCAGCTTGTTGGTGACGAAGATCCGCACCTTGTCGCCTTCCACGCACTCGATGGTAGGGCCGGGGCTCTGGCCGTTGTAACCCCACAGGTGCGCCTTCATGCCGGGCGCGAACTCGCGCTCGACGGGCTCCGCCACCAGGTGGAACTCCTTCCAGCCTTGGCGCATGCGCCAGGGCAGGGTCCAGCCATTGAGCGTCACCACCGGGTTGTACGGGCGGCCGGTGGCAGGCGCGAGCGGCGGCTGGGTGGCGGGGCTGGCTTGCAGCGCGGCCTCGGGCAGCACCGCGGCGCCGGCGCGCGTCACCAGCGCCGCGCCGAGCATGGTGGCGCCGGAGCCATGCAGGAATTGTCTTCGGGTAACCATGGTCATTGTCCTTTGGGCGTGGCGGGCGTGGCCGGCGAGGGCGGGGAGGGGGATACAGGCAGAGGCAATGCGCTGCCGTCCGGCAGCCGTCCGCCGAGCGCGCCTTGCAGCTCGGTTTCGGCCACCCAGTATTCGCGCAGCGCATCGAGATAGCCGTTGACGGCGCCGACCTGCTCGCGCGCGTCGGCCAGCAGCTCGAACACGCTGACCAGCATGCCGTTGTAGCGCAGCATGCCTTCGTCGGAGATGCGCTTGCGCAGCGGCACTACCTCGTCGCGGTAATGCCGAGCGATGTCGTAGCGCGCCTGATAGCTGGCGTAGGTTTCGCGCACTTCCGAGCGCGCATTGATGGCACTCTCGGCGAGCCGGCTGGCGGCCTGCATGTAGACCGCCTCGGCCCGCGCCACGCGGGCGCCGCCCCAGTCGAACAACGGGATCTCGATATCGATGCCGTAGCCGGTCTCGCGCGGCTTGCCGGTTTCCGAGTTGTGCAGGTAGCTCACGTCCAGCACGCTGATAAAGCGCGTAGCGCGGGTCAGGCCAAGTGAGCGCGCCAGGCTACCCAGTTGCAGCTTGCCGGCTTGCAGATCGAGGCGGCTGGCGATGGCATAGCCCTCCAGGTCCGCCATGGCGGGACGCCCCTTCGGCAAGTCCGGCAGGCGTTCGGGGAGCCGGTATTGCGCGCCGGTGCCCCACAGGCCAAGCCGGCGTGTGAGCTGCTCGCGCGCGGCCAGTGCCCGTTGACGGGTGCGGGCCAGCTGGGTCGCGGCCTCGGCGTAAAAGGCCTGCTCGCGCGCGTGATCGAGCGCGCTGACGTTACCTGCGCGCGCCAGGTCGCGGGCAAACAGCGCGCCTGTTTCAGCGGCGTTCTTGACCTGCTCCGCATAGCGCGCCGATTGCTCCGCGGCCACCGCGTTGACGAATGCCTTGCGCGTTTCCAGCGCCTGCCGCAGCAAGGTGTCGGCCACGGCGAGCCGGGTTTGGGTAAAGCGGTCCTGCTCGATGCGGGCCGCCAGCGGAAGCACCAGCAGGTTCATCAGGCCGACGGAGATGGCGCGGTCGATCTTGAGGTCGTCGCCCTGGCGCGTGCGGCTGAAGGAGAATCCCGGGTTGGGCAGGCGCGTTGCCTGGACGTACTCGGCCTCGGAAATGCCCAGGTCGGCAAAGGCCGCCTGCAGGCCGGCGTTGTTGAGCAGCGCGATCTGCACAGCGCTGTCGGCGTCGAGCGGCTGCGCCAGCAAGGCCTGGGTGCGCTCGTAGACGGCGGCGCGGTCCTGGTCGGAGCGGACCCAGATGGCATCCTTGCCGAGGCGCTCGCGCGCGGCGGTGGCCGCGGTGCTGAAGCCACCATCGGCGGTAAATCCGGCGCAGCCGGCCAGCAGCAGGGCACAGGCCGCCGCGGCCAGTCCCGGCCGGATTGGCAATGGGAAAGACATGCGGCCTCCTTAGTGGTGGTGGCCGTGGCCGGCGGCAGCGGGCTTGGCCGCTGGTGTCGACGCGGGCATGGACATGGGCGCATTGGCGCCCGTTGCGTCCTTGCCCGCCATCGGCGTGACCTGCGCGTTGGACTCGCGCCAAGGGGCGATGGCTTGCGCCTGGAACGGCACGTAGCCCGCCAGCACGTCCGGCGCCGGCAACGGCGGCACGGATGCGCGCGGATCGAGTGGATCGGCGGCGGGTGCGCTGGACTGGGCCGACGACAAGGTCGGCCCGAGCACCAGGCAAGCCGCCGCAAGAATGCGGACGAAATGCATGACAACCTCAGTGTTCGTGGGGTGCGCGAATGACGGCGCGGGGTAAGACGAACCGGGGG
>NZ_LZZU01000053.1:0-6392 GCF_014170355.1 Cupriavidus sp. UME77 | reverse complement strand
CTGGCCCGAGCTCAAGGCCCGCATGACCACGCTGTTCCTCACCCGCACGCGCGCGCAGTGGTGCGAGCTGCTGGAAGGCAGCGACGCCTGCTTTGCCCCGATCCTGGACTGGGACGAGGCGCCGCAACATCCGCATAACCGGGCGCGCGAGACGTTGTATCCGCACCAGGCTCCGCAGGCGCCTGAGGCACCCCCGCCGGCGTGCGGCTGAAACGCGGCGCCGGCGCCGGCTGCATCACCCCGTCGATCTCGATAAACGTCTCGCGCGCCCGGTTATGCGGATGTTGCGGCGCCTCGTCCCAGTCCAGGATCGGGGCAAAGCAGGCGTCGCTGCCTTCCAGCAGCTCGCACCACTGCGCGCGCGTGCGGGTGAGGAACAGCGTGGTCATGCGGGCCTTGAGCTCGGGCCAGTGGCGTTTGTCGAGCTGCTTGTCGAAGAGCGGATCGTCCAGGCCGCAGCGCTCGCGCAACAGCGCGTAGAACTGCGGCTCGATGGCGCCCACCGCGACGTACTTGCCATCCGCGCAAGCATAGGTGTCGTAGAAATGCGCCGCCCCATCCAGCAGGTTGTCGCCGCGCTGGTTGGTCCAGCGCCCGGCGGCCTTGAAGCCGTACATCATGGCCGACAGCAAGGCCGTGCCGTCGGTCATGGCGGCGTCCACCACCTGCCCCTTGCCGGAGTTGCGGGCTTCGTTGATGGCGCACATCACGCCAAACGCCAGCAGCATGCCGCCGCCGCCAAAGTCGCCGACGTAGTTGAGCGGCACCACGGGCGGCTCCCCCGCCCGGCCGATGGCGTGCAGGGCGCCGCCGATGGCGATGTAGTTGATATCGTGGCCGGCGGCCTGGGCCAGCGGGCCGTGCTGGCCCCAGCCGGTCATACGGCCGTACACCAGCGCCGGATTGCGCGCCAGGCAAGGCTCAGGCCCCAGGCCCAGGCGCTCCATCACGCCGGGTCGGAAGCCTTCGATCAGCACGTCGGCCTTGGCGATCAGGTCCAGCACGACCTCGGCCGCGCCGGGCTTGCGCAGGTCGATGGCCAGGGAGCGCCTGCCGCGCGCGGTCACGTCGCAGCTTGCGCGGCCAGCGCCGGTGGCCGGCGCCTCGCCCGGCTTGGCCGGGCGGGGGCGGTCGATGCGAATCACCTCGGCGCCCTGGTCGGCCAGCATCATCGCGCAGAACGGCGCCGGGCCGATCCCAACCATTTCCACCACTTTCAGTCCAGCCAACGGTCCCGCCATATCCTGTCTCCGGTTGTCTGCTTCCGCGTGGGAAGCGTCTTGCCGGTCAGTTTGCCACGCTCGCCGGGATGTGGAATCGTCAATAACGACGAATACGTGGATACGCGAACGCGCGAATACGCGCGCAACAAAGGCCTGGGCCTAGGCCGGGCCCTTTGCCGCGAAAGCCGGCGGTGTCGCGGCAAGCGCCTCGGCGAGCGCTTGGGACGTGCGCTCGGCGAGGTCGCCGGGTACCGGCTGCCCGCTGTCGGCCAGTGCCTGGGCCACGCTGACCACCTTGTCGGCACGGTAGTGGCGCCCGCTGCCGATGGCGGCCTCGAAATCGTTGGCGCGGCCATTGATCTCCTGAGGATCGGCGCTGACCAGCAGCACGGCGTGCGCCAGCACCACGTGCAGGCTGGCGTCGCCCGCGCCCACCACGCGGCGCCAGTATTGCGCCGTGCCGGCAATCTTGCGGGCCTGCTCCGGCGGGCCCCAGGCCAGGTTGAAGCGGCCATCGCAAAACGACCCATCCACCGCCTGCCAGTGCGTCTGCAACCCAAGGCGGCTCAACGCGGCGGCCAGCACCTCGCACAGGTGCAGATAGGCCGGCTCGGCATGGGTCCCGGCGCCGCCGCGCACCGGATAGGCCAGGCTCAGGTTGACGATGCCCGGGCCCTGCGGCACCAGCCCGCCCCCTGACAAGCGCAGCCAGACCGGGCAGCCACGCGCGGCAAAATCGGCGCGCGCGGCCTCCAGTTGCGCATGCCGCAGGTAGCTGCGCGGCACCACCAGAGAAACCGGCGCCTGCCACAGGTGCGCCAGCCAGCGGCCGGCGGATGCCTGTTCCAGCAGCGCCTGCTCGGCGTGCAAGGGATCTGGGTCGGTGGGATCGGGATCGAGGAATTCAAATCGCATGGCATGACCGGTAAGCGCCGGGACGGAACGCGCGACCGAACGCGCACACGCCGGGCCGCACCGCGGCCCGGTGCCGGTCAATGGAAGGTGAAGCCACCGTCGACGTTGACCGACTGCCCGGTCACATTGTCCATGGTCGCGAAGAACAGCGCCATCCGGCCCATGTCTTCCGGCGTCTGCGCCCGGCCCTGCGGGATCAGCGTGAGCTGGTGGCGGGCCCAGGAATCCTCAACCGATTCGCCCTCTGCCTTCCATTCGTCGGAGAGGCGATCCCACATATAGGTGCGCACGATGCCGGGGCAGATCGCGTTGACGGTGATGCCGTCGCGCGCAACTTCCTTGGCCAGGGCGTTGGTGAAGCCGACCACCGCGAACTTGGAGGCGCTGTAGTGGGCAAGGTTGGGGAAGCCTTCCTTGCCGGCGATCGAGGCAACGTTGATGATGCGGCCCTTGTGCTGGGCTTTCATGTGTTCCAGCGCCGCCTGGCAGCCGAGGAAGGTGCCTTTGGCGTTGACGTCCATGACGAAGTCCCAGTCGCGCTCGCTGAGTGCATCGACAGGGTGGATGCTGATGACGCCTGCGCAGTTGACCAGGATATCCAGTCCGCCGAGCTGGTCAAGTGCTTGCTTGACCATCGCGCGGTGCATCTCAGGCTTTGTCACGTCGACCTTGAGGGTGCTTACCCGACGGCCGAGCGCGCGCACGTCCTCCGCGGTTTCGCGCATGGCGTCTTCGAGCAGGTCGGCGATCAGGATATCAGCGCCGGCTTTGGCGAGTGTCAGGGCGATGCCGCGGCCGATGCCGCGCGCGCCGCCGGTGATGACGGCGACTTGTCCCTTCAGGGGTTCGTCCATGGGTGGTCTCCTAGGCTTGTTTTGTTGATTTTCTTCAGTGCATACCGCCACGAAATACGTCGCGCGGCGCGTTGGCTTGCTCCCCCTCCCGCTTGCGGGAGGGGGAGAGCAAACCAGCAGGACTCCGACTCGTCAGCCGCCGATATGCCGCTTGAGCAGCGCGTTGACTTCGTTGGCCTTCTCCATCTGGCTCATATGGCCGGCATCGTCGAACACCTTCACCGTCGCGCCGGCTGGCGCGTTGGCCGCGTGCGACGCGGGGATGATCTGATCCTGCGCGCCCCAGATCACCAGCACAGGCTTGCCGGTATCCCCCAGCCTGTGACCGGGCAGTTCGGTTTGCCGGCCGCCACCGAACAGGCTCGCGCCTAGTGTGCCCAGCGCTTCCGTAATGCCGTCCAGCCGCTTGTACTTGAGCAGGTCGTCCAGCATCTGGCGGCTGACCAGCCCAGCATCGGCGAACAGCAGTTCCACCACCGGCTTGAGGTCGCGGCGGGATTGCGCGTTGACGAAGCCTTCGGTGTATTGGCTGTTGACCTCCTCGCCAAGGCCGGCTGGCGATACGAGCGCGACCGAGCGCACGCGCTGCGGCGCGTCCACCGCCAGTTGCGCGGCTACGCCGCCACCCATCGAATGGCCCACCAGGTGGGCCTGGCCGATGTCGAGTGCATCCATGAAATGCGCGACGAACCCTGCCAGCGATGCCAGCGTGGTGCCGGGCAGCCTGGGCGTGGCGTGCCCGTGCGCCGGCAGGTCCAGCGCAATGACGGTGTGCGCATCGGCCAGCGCGTCGAGGTTGAACAGCCAGTTGTCCAGGTCCCCGCCGAAGCCATGGATGAACAACACAGTGTCCGCGCCCTCGCCGCGCTTTGCGTAGCGCGTGCGGATGCCGTCGACTTCGATGAATTGATAGGCCGAGGCAGCGACGCCCTCCTCTTCCTCATCGGCCGCCGGCGTTTCATAGGCGGCGACAAAAGCGTCGACGTCCGCATCGCTGACCTCGGGCGGCGCCAGCACGCCCAGCAGCGCCTTGACCGGCAGGATGTCGCCCACGGCCGCCACCTTGCGGCGCAGGGTGCCGGCGTCCGGCGCTTCCACCGCGTTGGCGATCTTGTCGGTCTCCACGTCGAGGATCGGCATGCCGACCGTGATCTGCGCGCCCTCCTCCACCAGCCAGTCGTTGATCGTGCCTTCTTTCATCGACAAGCCCCATTTGGGCATGACGATCGGGGTGATCTCGGCCATCAGTGTTTCCCTCCTTTCACGGTCTTGCGCGCGGCATCGGCGATGTGCGCCGCGCTGGGGATGTAGAGGTCTTCCAGCGCGGGCGAGAACGGCACCGGCGTATGCGGCGGGCAGACCATCTCGATGCCGGCCTTGAGCGCGCCGAACGCGCGCTGCGCCACCTGCGCCGAAATGTCGGTGGCGATGTTGCAGCGCGGGCTGGCTTCATCCACCACCACCAGGCGGCCGGTGTGTTCCACCGACTCCAGCACCGTGTCGATATCCAGCGGCGAGAGCGTGCGCAGGTCCACGATCTCCGCTTCGATGCCTTCCTTGGCCAGTGTCGCCGCCGCCTCAAGCGCGCGGTGCACCATCAACCCATAGGTGACGATGGAAACATCCTTGCCGTCGCGCACGATGTTGGCCTCGCCGAAGGGGATCGCGTACGAGTTCTCCGGCACCTCGCCTTCGAAGCCATAGAGATTCTTGTGCTCGCAGAAGATCACGGGGTCGTTGTCGCGGATCGCCTGGATCAGCAGGCCTTTGGTGTCATATGGCGTGCTGGGGCACACCACCTTGAGGCCGGGGATATGCGTGAACAGCGGCGTGAGCATCTGGCTGTGCTGGGCGGCGGCGCGAAAGCCCGCGCCCACCATGGCGCGAATCACCACCGGCGTCTCGGCCTTGCCGCCGAACATGTAGCGGAACTTGGCCGCCTGGTTGAAGATCTGGTCGAAGCACACGCCCATGAAGTCGATGAACATCAGCTCGGCAATCGGGCGCATGCCGCAAGCCGCGGCGCCGATGGCCGCGCCCACATAGGCGGATTCGGACAAAGGCGTGTCCAGCAGGCGGTCGCCGTGCTTGGCGTACAGGCCCTTGGTCACGCCGAGCACGCCGCCCCAGGCGTCTTTCTCGCCGTCCGCGCCGGCGCCGCCGACGATGTCTTCGCCGAGCATGATCACGCTCGGGTCACGGGTCATTTCCTGGTCGATCGCTTCATTGATCGCCAGCTTCATGCTTAATTTGCGGGACATGGTGTGGTCTCCTGATCGTGCTTGCTGTCGTTCTGTCTCGGAATGGCTGAGGGCGTGCGCTTAGTAGCTGACGTACACATCGGTCAGCAGGTCGGCGGGCGTGGGGAACGGCGCCGCCTTGGCCTGCTGCACGGCGTCCTCGATCAGTGCGGCAACCTGCTCGTCGATGGCCTTGAGTTCGTCCAGCGCGATCACGCCGGCCTGGGTCACGGTGGCGGTGAACTTCTTCAGGCAGTCCTTGTTGGCGCGGATGTCGTCGAGCTCGCCGGAGGCACGATAGGTTTGCGCGTCGCCTTCGAAGTGGCCGTAGAAGCGGACCATCTTGCATTCCAGCAGGGCCGGGCCACCGCCTTCGCGGGCCCGCTTGATGACTTCGCCCGCCGCCTCATGCACCGCGAAGAAATCCGTGCCATCCACCGTCACGCCGGGGATGCCGAAGCCGGCGGCGCGGTCCACGTAGCTGTCCACCGCGGTGCCGTAGTCGCGCGCGGTGGATTCGGCGTAGCCGTTGTTCTCGATCACGAAGATCACCGGCAGGTTCCACACCGCGGCCAGGTTCAGGCTCTCCAGGAACGTGCCCTGGTTGGACGCGCCGTCACCCGCAAAGGTGATGCCGATCTCGCCCTTGCCGCGGAACTTGGCGGCCAGCGCGGCGCCGCAGACCAGCGGTGCGCCCGCGCCCAGGATGCCATTGGCGCCCATCATGCCCTTGGACAGATCGGCGATATGCATGGAGCCGCCCTTGCCGTTGCAGGAGCCACCCTTGCGCCCGTAGATCTCCTTCATCATCGCCACCGGGTCAACGCCCTTGGCAATGCAGTGGCCATGGCCGCGGTGGGTGCTGGCGATGCGGTCGCCGTCGCCCAGGTGGTGCAGGATGCCGACCCCGGCGGCTTCCTCGCCGGCGTAGAGGTGGACGAAGCCGGGAATATCGCCGCGCCCGAAGTCCACGTGCAGGCGCTCTTCGAAATCGCGGATGGTGCGCATCCTGCGATAAACGGCGAGCAGTTCCTGCTTGTCGAGGGGCAGCGTGTTCCCGGTGGTACCGGATGCGTTGGCTGTCATGTCTGTCTCCTTCATGGTTTTGTGGTGGCGGTAGAAAGCTCGGTGAGTGGCTGGGGTGGGGAATGCTGTTGTGG
>NZ_LZZU01000052.1:0-27649 GCF_014170355.1 Cupriavidus sp. UME77 | reverse complement strand
AGTGCCTCCGCCCGCCGCTCAAGCCACTCAAGCCGCACAGCCTGCGCCTGTACCGGCCAGCCCGCCCGCCACGGCGAACGCGCAGCCCGTGCGCCCGCCGCCCGCCGAGGCACAGGCCAAGGCCGCGCCACGCGAGCCGGACCGGCTAGCGGAACAGCGTGCACCTGAACCCAGGGAAAACGCAGCAGGCATGGCAGGCTCGCTCTCTGCCGGAGCGCCTCCCGCCGCAGCGGCAGCGGTACGTGCCCCGGCACCCATGGCATCCATGGCGCCGATCGCGCCGATGGCGGCCATTGCGCCGCCAGCCCCCATCGCCCCACCAGCGCCAGCGCCAACCATCGATGCACCCAGGTTGGCGCTGCGTGCCGGCCCATCGCAGCAGGCCGATGCGGCACGCGCACCCGCGCCTGCCGCACGCACGCAAAGAGCGGGAACGTTGACGATGAGCTTGCGGGAAGAACCTCAGCTAGCCGTGGAGCGCTTGCTGTCCGCCCCGACAGGGGCGGAGCCCGCCGCCGGGGCGCAGCTGGCGCTGCGTGTCACGGCGTCGGCGCCGGCCAGCCCCGAGGTCAGGGCGTGGGTCGAGCGGCTATGGCAGGCGGTGCCGGCGCAATACCGGCCGCCGCTGCCCTATGCGGTGCAGGCCGACAGCACGTTGCCGCCAGCCACCGTGCGCATCGAGCGCCAGGCCGACAGCGCACCCTGGTAGGCACAGGGGACGAAGCTGGACGCGCTCAGTCCTGCGCCACCTCGCCCACGCCACCACCGAGCGAGTTGATTACCGCCAGCAACTGCTCGCGCAGCCAGCGATTGGCGCCATCGTTCTCGCCGCCGGCATGCCAGTAAAGGTGCAGTTCCAGCGTAGGCACCTTGAAGGGCAGCGAGAGCAGGCGGTTGGCATACGGCTCGTTGGCGATGCGCGCGTAGCGCAGTGGCAGCGTGGCCAGCAAGTCGGTGCAGCTCACCACCCGGCAGGCCGCGGCGTAATGCTGGCAGCGCAACCGCACCCGGCGCGTCAGGCCCATGCGGTGCAGCGCCTGGTCTTCCAGGCCGGCCCCGCGCCGGCGGGACGACACATGCACATGCTCGGCGGCCAGGTAGCGCTCCAGCGTCAGCTCCTTCTTCATGAGCGGATGGTCGCGGCGGGCCAGCACCACCATCGGGTCGGCCATGAAGGGCGTGTGATGGATGGCCGGCGACACCGGCAGCAGGATATCGATGGCGGCGTCGAGCGTGCCGGCCAGCAGTTCCGACTCCATCTCGCGCCGGTCGAAGCGGATCGCCGCGATCTCCACCTGCGGCGCCATCGCGGTCACGCGTGCCATCAGGGGCGGCAGCAGGGTGGACTCCAGCGCATCGCGCATGCCGATGGTGAAGCGGCGCACCGTGGCCGCCGGATCGAAATGCGGCGTGTCCTGCAAGGTGCGGGCAAAGGATTGCAGGGCCGTGCGCACCTCGGCGGCCAGCGAGCGCGCCAGCGGCGTGGGCGCCATGCCCTGCCCCCGCCGCTCGAATAGCGGGTCGTCAAACAAGAGGCGCATGCGCCCCAGCGCGTGGCTGACCGCGGGCTGGGTCAGGTTAAGCTGGCGGGCGGCGGCCGTGATGCTGCCTTCGCTATAGATAGCGTCGAACACCACGAAGAGATTCAGGTCGATGCGGGATAGCTGCATGACGGGCATTCTGGCATGGAATGCATGGTATTGATACTGGCAAATCCAGAAAATTCATTTTTCTAATTACCTGGATTGCGGTACAGTCCTCTCCAGTCGGCGCAAACCGCGTCCGCCGGTGCCGCAAACGGCCCACCGCAACCCGCGGCGGCCCAACCGATACCGGCCTCATTCAGAGGTGGAGGAGACAACATGCAATTCGAGTACACCCCCAAGGTCAAGGAAATGCAGGCTCGCCTGCTGGCCTTCTTCGACAAGCACATCTATCCGAACGAGAAGCGCTTCTACGCCGAGATCCAGGCCAACCGCCAGGCCGGCAACGCGTGGGTCCCGACCAAGGTGATCGAGGAACTCAAGCCGCTGGCGCGCGAAGCCGGCCTGTGGAACCTGTTCCTGCCCCACTCCAAGCGTGCCCCGGAAGGCCTGTCCAACCTGGAATACGCACCGCTGTGCGAGATCATGGGCCGGGTGCCCTGGTCGGCCGAAGTCTTCAACTGCGCGGCGCCCGACACCGGCAACATGGAGACGCTGGAGCGCTACGCGTCGGAAGAACTCAAGGACAAGTGGCTTGAGCCGCTGCTGCGCGGCGAGATCCGCTCGGCCTTCCTGATGACCGAGCCGGCCGTGGCTTCGTCGGACGCCACCAACATCTGCTGCAGCATCCGCCGCGATGGCGACGAATACGTGATCAACGGCACCAAGTGGTGGTCGTCGGGCGCGGGCGACCCCCGTTGCGAAGTCTATATCGTGATGGGCAAGACCGATCCGGAAGCTGGCCGCCATGAGCAGCAATCGATGATCGTGGTGCCGGCCGACACCGCAGGCATCACCATCAAGCGCTTCCTGCCGGTGTTCGGCTACGACGACGCGCCGCACGGCCACATGGAGATCGAGCTCAAGGATGTGCGCGTGCCGGCAGCCAACATCCTGCTGGGCGAAGGCCGCGGCTTCGAGATCGCCCAGGGCCGCCTCGGCCCGGGCCGCATCCACCACTGCATGCGCAGCATCGGCGTGGCCGAGCGCGCGCTGGAACTGCTGTGCAAGCGCGCCCTGTCGCGCGTCGCCTTCGGCAAGCCGGTGGCCGCCCAGGGCGTGACGCGCGAGCGCATCGCCGAAGCCCGCTGCGAAATCGAAATGGCGCGCCTGCTGACGCTCAAGGCCGCCTACATGATGGACACCGCCGGCAACAAGGTGGCCAAGGCCGAGATCGCCATGATCAAGGTCGTCGCCCCCAACATGGCGCTGAAGGTAATCGACTGGGCCATCCAGGTACACGGCGCCGCTGGCGTCTCGGACGAATTCCCGCTGGCCAACTGGTGGGCGCACCAGCGCACCCTGCGCCTGGCCGACGGCCCCGACGAGGTGCACCGCAACGCCATCGCCAAGCTGGAGCTGGCCAAGCACATGGGCGTGAGCTCGGACGACATCAGCATGCCGGTGGCACGCGGCTTCTGAGCCGCAACGTTCCGCAAGCCGCCACAGCCGGCCACGACGGGCCTCACCGCCGGCCCTGCTGGCAACATGGAAAACGCGCAGCCAGTCTGCGCGTTTTTTTCTTCTGTGCTTAAATCGCGCGGTTCGCCACGCGAGTGGTTGATGTGGCGATTCACCGTTTGCACGATCGCAGCCAGGAGCCCTTCCCGATGATCGACGTCTACAGCTGGCCCACGCCCAACGGCCACAAAATCCACATCATGCTCGAGGAGTGCGGCCTCGCGTACAAGGTCCACCCCATCAATATTGGCGCCGGCGACCAGTTCGGCGAAGACTTCCTCAAGATCAGCCCGAACAACAAGATCCCGGCCATCGTCGACCCCGATGGCCCGGACGGCAAACCCATCTCGCTGTTCGAGTCCGGCGCCATCCTGCTTTACCTCGCCGGCAAGACCGGCAAGTTCCTGCCCGAGGACGTGCGCGGCAAGTACGACGCGCTGCAATGGCTGATGTTCCAGATGGGCGGCGTCGGCCCGATGCTTGGCCAGGCGCACCATTTCCGCATGTATGCGCCACAGCAGATCGAGTACGCCATCAACCGCTACACCAACGAGGCCAAGCGCTTGTACGGCGTCATCGACAAGCAATTGTCGGAACACGCCTGGCTGGCCGGCAGCGAATACTCCGTGGCGGATATCGCCACCTTCCCGTGGCTGCGCAGCTGGCAGAACCAGGGGGTGGAGCTGGACGACTATCCGCACCTCAAGCGCTGGTTCCTTGAGATCGCCGAGCGGCCCGCCGTGCAGCGCGGCGTCGCGCTGCTGGCGCGGGAACGCAAGCCGCTGAGCGGCGACAAGGAACGGGAAATCCTGTTCGGCGCCACGCAGTACCAGCGCCGCTGAGCGGCCCGCCGGCGCGGCCATGGCGCCCGGCGGTCAATGCAGGGAAACCACCTGCATCTCGCCAGCGCCGGCCACGCGCGCCGGTGCCTGCAGGCAGCACAACAGGCTCGCCACGGGATGCAGCGCCTCGATCCGGTACGCCTCACCGGGATCCGGAGCGAAGACCATGCCGGGCTGCAGGTACGCCACCTGCCGCTCGATATGCGGCCAAGGCGAATGCCACTGCAGGCAGAGCGTGCCCGCATGGCAGGCCGCCCAGTTCAGCCCGGCCGCGCGCAGGCGCAGCGCCCATTCAGGCTCGCCCTCGCCCAGCGAGACAAAGGCCGCATTGGCGCGCGGTGCGCCATCCGCCCCACCGTGCCGTGCGCCATCGGCCTGCCAGAGATCCGCCTGGCCCACCGCAAAGGCATCGTAGCTGGTGGTCATGCCAGCTCCCACCAGCCCGACGGCATTCGGGTCCAGGATCGCACGCATCAATACCGTGTCCTGCAGCACCGCCAGATGCACGCGCTCGGCCTGGCGCAGCGCATACACGCCACCCACCGACACCAGCACCGGCTCGCCGCCTACCGGGGTCAGCTTGATCGTGCCGTGCAGGCAAGCCCACCACTCGGCGCGCGTGGTGACAATGCCGGACTGCATTGCGCCTTGCCGCAAAAAGATGTAGTCCCCACTGCTGCCCAGGCCGGCAGCTTCCGGCACCACCCTCACCTGCAGGCCCACGCGCAACTGCGACGCGGTTCCGCCTGGCAGGATTTCGCCGCGCATCTGCGCGTCGAACAACGAAAAAATACGCATGGCACCCACTCTCCACGAAATGGAAAAATACAGCGCCGCGCTTCCCCGGGGATTGGAGTACCCCTATACCAAGGTCGTGATCCTTTTTTTGGCCTGGTGCCTCGCCGCCTTGACAAGATGCCGAGGCGGGGCGCCTCGTTCCTTGTCGCTGCAAAGCCCATTCGTAACACTTGGACAAGGTTTTACCCATCGCCGACGGGCATCATCCGCAGGTTGTCGGCAACGTGTTGGCGCCGCATTCCGTCTGGCACGCAACGACGTGCGGATACCGACGTGCGGATACACGGCTACACGGCTACACGGCTACATGCGGCTATTTGCTACGAGTGTCAGGCCAGTGACCTATAGTGCGTACTACTATAAGGCGTCGCTACAAAGAGGTCAAACCCTTAGCCTCGATCCGTTCTCAATCACGTACAGAGCCATGGTCGCCGATCCCCTCAAGCTCTTCGGGCTGCACCTTGCCGAGCTGCGCAAACAGCGCGGCTGGTCACAGGAAAAGCTCGCGCTCGAAAGCGGCATGGCGCGCTCCTACCTCAGCGGTATCGAGCGCGGCGTGCGCAATGTCTCCCTGATCAATATCTGCGCGCTGGCCGGCACGCTGGGCGTGGACGCCAGCGAGATGCTCAACTTCAGCGAGGCCGACAGCGGCGGCCGCGGCGGCGCGCTCGTGCTGGAACAACGCTGCGCCGAGTTCAACATCACGCCGGCACAGCGTGTCACGGTGCGCCACATGGCCTTGATGACCGATGCAGAGCAGGACGTGATCGCATCGGTGGCGCGCACGATCGCCGTCAGGGCCATACAGGCCTGACGGCGCCGGATTCAGCTGGCGCTGGCGGGCTCGTCCACTGCCAGCAATTCGGCAAAGCGCGCTGCGTCGAGATTGGACCCGCACACGATCAGCGCGACCTTCTTGCCCGCCAGCGTCTGGCGCAGGGGCCCCAGCAGCGCGGCAGTGGACACCGCGGTAGCCGGCTCCGTGGCCAGCTTCATGTCGCGATAGAGGATGCGCATGGCCGCGCGTATCGCCTCGTCGGAAACGCGCACCATGCCGTCGACAAACTGGCGGCACACGCCGTAGCTGTAGTCCAGCGCGTAAGGCGCGCCCAGGCTGTCGGCCACCGTCGTGACGCGCTCCAGCGTTTGCGGCCGCCCGGCCTCGAAGCTGCGGTTCATGGCATCGGCGCCTTCCGGCTCGACCCCATAGACCCGGCAAGCCGGATTGATCTGCTTGACCGCCGCGGCGATACCGCCGCACAGGCCGCCACCGCCCACCGGCACCACCACCGCATCCAGCCCGGCCACCTGGCGCATCAGCTCAAGCCCGACCGTTGCGGTGCCCTGCGCGATCAGCGGGCCGTCGTAGGGGTGCACCATGGTGCGGCCTTCGTCGGCCACCAGCTGCAGCGCGTGGTCAAAGGCGGCATGCACGTCGGGCAGCAACAGCACCTCGGCACCCGCCTCACGGCAGGCCGCCACGCGCGCGGGGCTGGCGGTGGCCGGCATGGCCAGCTTGGCGCCGACGCCGGCCACCTTGGCCGCATAGGCCACCGCCATGGCATGGTTGCCGGCGCTGGCCGCCACCACACCGCGCGCCCGCGCAGATGCATCCATATGCTCGATGCTGTTGAGCGCGCCACGTACCTTGAAGGTGCCGGTGATCTGGAACAGTTCCAGCTTGAGCCAGACCTGCGTGCCGGCATCGAGTTGCAGGGCTGCCCCGGTCTGCCAGCGCCACACGGGCGTCTCCAGCACCTTGCCTTGCAGGCGCCGCGCGGTGCTCTGGATTTCGGTCAGCAAGGGATAGCGGGCGTGCGCGCGCAGGTCGGAAAGATCGGACATCGGGTGTTCTCCATCGAATCGGTTGGTCGCGTGCAGGCCCCTATGGCCGTGCACGGCAAGGGAGGGACCACGGGCCACCGAGCACCAGCCAAAGCCGCAGCTCAGCGACCCCGGATAATTCGAATAATGGAGAACGAGAAGGAAATCGACGACGCGCCGGACGTGCAGGCAACCCCGACCGGCAACTCGGCACCCACGCATGCAGCAGCGCCACCGGTATCGGTGGTACGGCACAGCGAGGAAGGGGCGAGTGAATGGAACGTCATGGATCGCAAAGTATGCCACAAGCCGCGGCGTGATGGCGGCATGCGTGGAATGCGAGGGCGTAGCGTGCCGCCCGTGCCTTGTGCACGCAGCGCCCCCCCGCCGTTGAGGGCGCGGTTGTGGCAGCCCGGCGTTACACCCCCAGCATGCCCTGGCGCTCGATGAATGCGATCACCTCATCCAGCCCCTGCCCCGACTTCACGCTGCCCATCACGAACGGGCGCGCGCCACGCATCTTGCGTGCATCGCTTTCCATCACTTCCAGGTTAGCGCCAACATAAGGAGCAAGGTCGGTCTTGTTGATCACCAGCAGGTCCGACTTGGTGATGCCCGGTCCGCCCTTGCGCGGGATCTTCTCGCCGCCGGCAACGTCGATCACATAGATGGTCAGGTCCGACAGCTCCGGGCTGAAGGTGGCCGCCAGGTTGTCGCCGCCGGACTCGATGAAGACGATGTCGGCATCGGGAAACTTGCCCAGCATGCGGTCGACGGCTTCCAGGTTGATCGAGGCATCCTCGCGGATCGCGGTGTGCGGGCAGCCGCCGGTTTCCACGCCCATGATGCGCTCCGCTGGCAAGGCGCCGGAGATGGTCAGCAAGCGCTGGTCTTCCTTGGTGTAGATATCGTTGGTGATGGCGACCAGGTCATAGCGCTCGCGCATGGCCTTGCAGAGCATCTCCAGCAAGGTGGTCTTGCCGGAACCGACGGGGCCGCCCACGCCGACGCGCAACGGAGGATTCTTCTTGGTACGAGCCTGGGTCATGGTGGACATCTTGTCTTGGGGAATCGTTTGAATGCTGCCGTGGTTCGCTTCAGGAACGGAACAGCCGCGAGTACTGCGTCTCGTGGCGCGCGGACAGCAGCCCCAGCATCGGGGAAAAAGTAGACAGCAGCGGCGGCTCGGCATCGGCGCGCCGCACGGCTTCATCGACGGTCTCCAGCACCGCGGGATGCAGCCTGCGCAGGATGTGCTGCCCGGCCACCTGCCCCAGCGGCACCGCCTTGAGCGCCGCCGACACCTGGTTCTCCGCCCAGCTGAAGCAATAAGCTGCCAGGCCGTCGCGCTCATTCACGTCCAGCGCCACGCAAGCCGCGGCAAAAGCAGTAGGCAGGCACACCGGCGACAACGCCGCCAGCTGCGTGCGCAGCGCGGCATCGCCCCACTCCATCTGCGCCACCAGCCGCGCCAGCGACCAGCCCATCTGCTCGGTCTCCAGCCGCAACTCGGCGCTTTCGCGCGTGGCATGGAACCAGTCGTTCCATTCGGCCAGGCGCGTTGCATCCAGCGTGCGCCAATGGCGATACAGCAACAGCCACACGGGCGCTTCGCACTGCGCCTGCACGTGCAGAAGGTTGCTGCGCACCCACTGCTCCGCGCTGCCGGCATCGCGCACCATGCCGCACTCGATGGCAGCCTCCAGCCCTTGCGAATAGCTGAAGCCGCCGATCGGCAGCGCCGGCGAGGCGAGGTGCAGCAGGGAGATGAGTTGGGAGAGCTGGGTCATGGGCGCTTCCGCAGAGGGCGCTGACTTGCGTCGCCCGGGGACTCGGAGGCCGCAGGCTTCGGCGAGCGCCCGCCCTCTCCCCCCACCCCTCTCCCGCTCGCGGGAGAGGGGTGCGTTGGCGAAGTGGAGGATGTCGATCTAGCATGCTCCGATGAGCAGCCGGTTTGCTCCCCTCTCCCGCCTGCGGGAGAGGGGTCGGGGGAGAGGGCGGGCGCATCCAGATGCCCCAGTTCCAAAACTACCTCACGCACTCTTTCCAACACGGCATCCGTCTGGCCAAGCACTTCATTGTTCCAGAAGCGCAGGACGGTATAGCCGCTGCGCTTAAACCAGACGTCGCGTGCCGCATCAGACTCGTCGCCGTGTTGCCCGCCGTCAGCCTCGATCAACAGCTTCAGCTCCATGCACACGAAGTCGGCGATATAGGGCCCGACCTGCTTCTGGCGCTTGAACTTCAGCCCCATGAACCGATGCGCCCGGAAGTGGTACCACAGGCGTTGCTCCGCCTCTGTCTGGCTGGCGCGCAGCGACTTTGCGAACTGTGCCTTCGGTACGCGCCCGCCCTCTCCCCCTGCCCCTCTCCCGCAAGCGGGAGAGGGGGGGTCTGGCGTTGGACATTGGGGGCGCGGTGGCTTGCTCATGCGTCGAGGGCAGGAATTCAGTGCTTGTGCCCGCAATGCTCGTCATGCACATGCGGCGCATGATCGTGATCATGGGAATGACCGTGATCGTACGAGTGATCGTGATCGTGCCCATGATGCTCATGGAACACGGCCTGCGCCGCGGCGTAGTCCTCTGCAAACGTTGCATCGTGCCCATGCTTGTGCCCGCCGCCGTAGGCGCCGGCTTCCGGCTCGAACGGCAGTTCCGCGCGTTCGGCCTGCACGCCGAGGCGGGCCAGCATGTCCGCGAGCACCGGGTCGAATTCCAGGCGCAGGTAGTCGCGGCCCACTTCCACCGGGGTGTGGCGATTGCCGAGGTGGTAGGCCGCGCGCATCAGTGCCTGCGGATCGCTGGCGCCGACTTGCAGCACGGATTCCGGCGCGGCCTGCACTTCGACAAAGACGCCGCCTTCGGTGACCAGCAGGTCGCCGCCGCGCAGCACGGTGCCGCGCGCAAGAAACAGCGCCACTTCTTCGCCGTTGTCGAGCGTGGCGCGCAGGCGGCTTTTGCTGCGTTCGGAAAAAGGCAGCACCAGCTTGGGCGCGCGGCGCACCAGCACGGCGGCGATGCCATGCGGCGCGGCGAGATGTTTGTCGATCTTTTGCAAAGCGGCCCTTCAGAAGAGGAAATAACGCTGCGCCATCGGCAGTACGGTAGCCGGCTCGCAGATCAGCAGCTGGCCGTCGGCCACCACCTGGTAGGTCTCGGGATCCACCGTGACGTTCGGCTGCCAGTCATTGTGCACCATGTCGCGCTTGCCCACGGTGCGCGTGCCTTGTACTGCGGACAGCACCTTGTTCAGGCCATAGCGCCCGCCCACATCGGCGGCCAGCGCCGCTTGCGAAACGAAGGTCAGCGATGACTTGTGCAGGGCGCGTCCGGCGGCGCCGAACATCGGGCGGTAGTGCACCGGCTGCGGCGTGGGGATCGATGCGTTGGGGTCGCCCATCGCTGCCGCGGCGATCATCCCGCCCTTCAAGATCAGGCTCGGCTTGACGCCGAAGAAGGCCGGCTTCCACAGCACCAGGTCGGCCCACTTGCCGACTTCGATCGAGCCTACCTCGTGCGCGATGCCGTGCGTGAGCGCCGGGTTGATCGTGTACTTGGCGATGTAGCGCTTGACGCGGAAATTGTCATGCCCGCCGCGCGCGTCGTTGGGGTCGCCGGGCAGCTTGCCGCGCTGCGCGGCCATCTTGTGCGCGGTCTGCCAGGTGCGGATGATGACCTCGCCAACCCGGCCCATGGCCTGCGAATCGCTGGAGATCATCGAGAACGCGCCGAGATCATGCAGGATGTCCTCGGCGGCAATGGTCTCGCGCCGGATGCGGCTTTCCGCGAAGGCGATGTCCTCGGCGATCGACGGGTCCAGGTGGTGGCAGACCATCAGCATGTCGAGGTGTTCGTCGAGCGTATTGACGGTGTACGGCCGCGTCGGGTTGGTCGACGACGGTAGCACGTTGGGCTCGCCGCACACCTTGATGATGTCGGGCGCATGGCCGCCGCCCGCGCCTTCGGTGTGATACGTATGGATGGTGCGGCCCTTGAACGCGGCCACGGTGGCTTCGACAAAGCCGGCCTCGTTGAGCGTATCGGTATGGATCGCCACCTGCGTGTCGGTGGCATCCGCCACGCTCAGGCAGTTGTCGATGGCCGCGGGCGTGGTGCCCCAGTCTTCGTGCAGCTTGAGCCCGATCGCGCCGGCCTCGACCTGCTCCATCAGCGGCCCCGGCAGGCTGGCGTTGCCCTTGCCGAGCAGGCCGATATTCATCGGGTAGGCTTCCACGGCCTGCAGCATGCGCTCCATGAACCAGGGGCCCGGCGTGACGGTGGTGGCAAAGGTGCCGGTGGCCGGCCCGGTGCCGCCGCCGATCATGGTGGTGACGCCGCTCATCAGCGCCTCTTCGATCTGCTGCGGGCAGATAAAGTGGATGTGGCTGTCGATGCCGCCAGCGGTGACGATCATGCCCTCGCCCGCGATCACCTCGGTGCCCGGCCCGACGACGATGGTCACGCCCGGCTGGATGTCCGGGTTGCCTGCCTTGCCGATGGAGGCAATGCGCCCGTCCTTGAGGCCGATGTCGGCCTTGACGATGCCCCAGTGATCGACGATCAGCGCATTGGTGATGACGGTGTCGACGCAGTCCTTGGCCATGCGCTGGCTCTGCCCCATGCCGTCGCGGATCACCTTGCCGCCGCCGAATTTCACTTCCTCGCCGTAGACGGTGAAATCCTTCTCCACCTCGATGATGAGCCCGGTGTCGGCCAGCCGCAGGCGGTCGCCGGTGGTGGGGCCGAACATCTCGGCATAGGCCTGCCTGGAGATTTTCACGCTCATCACAGCGCTCCCATGATCTTGCCGTTGAAGCCGTAGACGATGCGCGCGCCAGCAAGCGCCACCAGTTCCACCGTGCGGCTCTGGCCCGGCTCGAAGCGCACGGCGGTGCCGGCGGCGATATTCAGGCGGAAACCGCGCGTGGCCTCGCGGTCAAAATCCAGCGCGGGGTTGGTCTCGTAGAAATGGAAATGCGAGCCGACCTGGACCGGGCGGTCGCCGGTGTTGGCCACCGCCACGCTGACCGTGGCACGACCAGCGTTCAGTTCGATCTCGCCCTGCGCGGGCATCAGTTCACCGGGGATCATGATGGGTTCCTTGTCGAGGTCAGTGCGCTCAGGCAACCATCAGGCCAACGCCATACAGCGCCACGCCCGCACCGGCGAGCCGCGCCAGCCAGCCCGCGTGGCGGCGCAGCGCGCCGCCCAGGCCGATGCCGGCCGCGTGCAGCACCATCGTGGCCACGCTGAAGCCGCCCACATAGGCCGCTACCGCGGGCAAGGCGCCGGCCGTGGCCGGCAACTCCGATCCGTGCGCATAGCCGTGGAAGACGGCAAAACCGCCCACGATGGCCATCCCGGCCCATGCCGGCAATTGGGCGCGCAATGCCACCAGCAAGCCAATCACCAGCAACGACGCGGCAATCATCGGCTCCACCAGCGGCAGGCTCATGCCGGCGAGGCCGAGCAGCGCGCCGGCCAGCATCAAGGCCACGAAGGCAAAGGGCATGCGCAAGGCTTCGCGCGGCGAGCGCGCGCCCAGCGCGCTCCACACGCCCACGCCCACCATGGCGAGCAAGTGATCCATGCCAGTGAAGGGATGCAGCAAGCCGGCAAACAGGCTGGCGCCAACGGTGGTGGCGTCATGGCCCGGATGCGCGACGGCGGCGGCGCTGGCAAGCGCCAGCGAAGCGCCCACAGTGGCGAGCCTCACGGCGCGCGAGCGGTTGGAGTGGTTCATGTCTTGACCTCGTGTCTTGTTCAAACGATGGGATGGTGCACGGTGACCAGCTTGGTGCCGTCGGGGAAGGTCGCTTCCACCTGGATATCCGGGATCATCTCGGCCACGCCATCCATCACGTCCTCGCGCGCGAGCACGGTCGTGCCCTCATGCATCAGCTCCGCCACGGAGCGGCCGTCGCGCGCGCCTTCCATGATGGCGGCGGTGATCAAGGCCACCGCCTCGGGATAGTTGAGCTTGAGCCCGCGCGCGCGGCGGCGCTCGGCCAGCAGCGCTGCGGTGAAGATCAACAGCTTGTCCTTCTCTCGCGGAGTGAGTTCCATCTTGGGTTTCCCGTTGTTTTTTGTGTTCTCCGTGCGGCGCGCGATGATCAATGCCTGCGCCGGCACCTACGTCGCCCACAGCCTCAGGGGCCTGGCCGGCACACCGTGGATCGGTTCGCGCAGCGCGCTCCACGCCGTCACCATCAAGTGCCTGACCGCTTCCATCTGCGCGCCCAGCACGCGCAGCAGCAACATCGACTGGCCGTCCTGCGCGAGCCGCGTCACGCCAGCGCGCAGGTCCGGCCGGTACGGCAGCTGCTCGGCCAGCGTCTCGGCGAGTTCCTGCGTGGCACCGTCACCTACCGCCCACAGCGTGCCCATGACATTGAGCCCGTCCAGCCCGGCCACCGCCTGGCGCAGCGCAGACGCCGCGTCCAGCTGCGCGCTCTCGATCCACAGCGCGCGCTTGCCGCCGCCCTGCACCCGGGTCTCCATGCCCAGCGTGCCGCGGCTCCAGGTCTCGCCGCTGGCCTGCCGGCCCAGCACGATCGCATCCCAGCCGATCGCGCTGGCACCGGGCGCCACCGTCACGGTAGTGGCAAGGCGCGCGTGCGCGTCGTCGAAAACGATGTTCTCCTGCGGCAGCCAGTCCACCCGCGCGCCGGCTTCCAGCGTCAGCGTGACGCGCTGCGCGGCCTCCCGGCCGAGCGACTTGTACCACTTGGTGGCGCCAGGCGTCGCCAGCACCGCATGCGCGCCGGCGCCCACCGTCACGCCGATGTCCAGGCTGTCGCCGCCGGCCACGCCCGCGGGCGGATGCAGGATCACCACGTGGCAGATCGAGCCCTCGGGATAGAGTGGCTTTTGCACCAGCAACGGCCCCTGATGGCGGCGCTCTACCAGCGCGCTGCGCTCGGCACGCGCGGCAAAGCGCAGGCGCAGGCTGGCCTCCCATGCGGGTGGCACGGCGAGGGTCGAAGGAAAGTCTGGATGACGCATGAATGTTGGAATGGCGGAGGCGGCCGGCAATGCATCGTGCGCTGGATGCGCGCATCATAGCGCGCGGCCGGGGGCACTGGAAGTGGTATTCGAAGCGGCATTCGGGGTGGCATTCGGGGTGGCATTCGGGACGGCACTCAATCGGCCGCCGGCAAGCGTCCGTCCTCTCCCGCACAGCGGGAGAGGGGGAACACACCAGCACTACGATCATGCGGCACCGCGTGTCACATCACACCGCGATGAGCTCCCGCACGCCCTCCTCTTCCATCTTCGCGCCCTCGCCCCTTGCCACCACTTCGCCGCGGCTCATCACCACGTAGTGATCCGCCAGGTGCCGGGCGAATTCGTAGTATTGCTCCACCAGCAGCACCGTCATGCCGAACTCATCCACCAGCAGGCGCAGCGCGCGCCCGATGTCCTGGATGATCGAGGGCTGGATGCCTTCGGTCGGCTCGTCCAGGATCAGCAGCTCCGGCTCGCTCATCAGCGCGCGGCCAATCGCCAGCTGCTGCTGCTGGCCGCCGGAGAGATCGCCGCCGCGGCGCTGGCGCATGCTGCGCAGCACCGGGAACAACTGGTAGATGCGGTCCGGCACGCCCGACGGGCTCTTGAGGCTGGCCGCGCCGATCAGCAGGTTCTCTTCGACCGTCAGGCGCGGGAAGATCTCGCGGCCCTGCGGCACGTAGGCCAGCCCCGATGCGACGCGCTCGTACGGCGGCTTTTTCTCCAGCGCCTGCCCGGCCCAGCTGATGCTGCCGCTCTTGGTCGGCACCACGCCCATCAGGCATTTGAGCAGGGTGCTCTTGCCCACGCCGTTGCGGCCAAGCAGGGTCGTCAGCTTGCCTTGCGGCACCTCGAAGGTGACGTTGCGCAGGATGTGGCTGCCGCCGTAGAACTGGTTGAGTGCATTGACCTGCAACATAGTCTCGTTCCTTTTTCGATCCGGCCCCGCGCCTAGCGGCCGAGATAGGATTCGATCACGCGCTCCTCGCGCTTGACGGCGTCGAGCGTGCCTTCGGCCAGCACGCTGCCCTCGGCCAGCACCGTCACCTTGCCCACATCGCCGGCCAGTGCGGCGACGAACTCCATGTCGTGCTCCACCACCATCATCGAGCAGGTGCCGCGCAGGCTGTTGAGCAGCTTGGCCAGCTGCATGGTTTCTTCATCGGTCATGCCGGCCACCGGCTCGTCCAGCAGCAACAACTGCGGCTGCTGCATCAGCAGCATGCCGATTTCCAGCCGCTGCTTCTGCCCGTGCGACAGCAAGCCGGCCGGACGATAGGCCTCGTCCTCCAGCCCCGTCAGCGCCAGCGTTTCCTCGATGCGGCGATGCCCCTCGGCGCCCAGGCGCGCGCGCAATGAAGTGAACCAGCGCTTGTCGCCCTTCGTCGCCAGCTCCAGGTTCTCCCACACTTCGTGCTGCTCGAACACGGTGGGCTTCTGGAACTTGCGGCCAATGCCGGTCTGCGCGATCTTGGGCTCGGTCATGCGCATCAGGTCGATGCTCTGGCCGAGAAACACGCGCCCGCTCACGTTGGCGTTGCGCGGCCCGGTCTTGCCGGTGATCACGTCCATCATGGTGGTCTTGCCAGCACCGTTGGGCCCGATCACGCAGCGCAGCTCGCCGTGGTCGATCGACAGCGTCAGCTTGTTCAGCGCGCGAAAGCCGTCGAACTGCACGGTCACGTCTTCCAGGTAAAGAATGGGGCCGTGCGAGACGTCGATGACGCCCGGCTCCATGACACGGCCAAGGCCCGTGGTGCCGCCGCTTTCGGCCTGTTGTGCTCCCAGTGCTGCGTTCATGCTTCCCCTCCGCTGCGGGTGGCGGCAGCCGGCGCATTCGCCGCGTTGCCCGGCGCGGCCTGCGGGCTTGCGCGCATGGCACGCGCGCGCTTGAGCAGGCCGATCACGCCGTCCGGCATGTATAGCGTCACCAGCACGAACATCGCGCCCAGCAGGAACAGCCAGTACTCCGCGAAGTAAGCCGTGAACATGGTCTTGGCGCCGTTGACGATAAAGGCGCCGATGATCGGGCCGATCAGCGTGCCGCGTCCGCCCACGGCCACCCATACCGCCATCTCGATGGAGTTGGCCGGGGACATCTCGCCCGGGTTGATGATGCCCACCTGCGGCACATAGAGCGCGCCGGCTATGCCGCACAGCACGGCCGAAAAGGTCCACACGAACAGCTTGTAGCCAAGCGGGTTATAGCCCGAGAACATCACGCGCATCTCGGCATCGCGGATCGCGGTCACGACCCGGCCGAGCTTGGACGTCACGATGTAGCGGCAGGCGATGAAGCCCGCCAGCAGGGCAAGGAACGTCAGCACGAACAGCGCCGTGCGGGTCTGCGGCGCGGCCACGGCAAAGCCAGCGATGCGCTTGAAATCGGTGAAGCCGTTGTTGCCGCCAAAACCCGTCTCGTTACGGAAGAACAGCAGCATGGCGGCGTATGTCATGGCCTGCGTGATGATGGACAGGTACACGCCCTTGATGCGCGAGCGGAAGGCGAAGAAGCCGAACAGCCACGCCAGCACGCCCGGCACCAGCACCACCAGCAGCATCGCGTAACCGAGATGCTCGGTGCCGTGCCAGAACCACGGCATCTCCTTCCAGTCGAGGAACACCATGAAGTCGGGCAGGTCACTCTTGTAGACGCCTTCGCGGCCGATGCTGCGCATCAGGTACATGCCCATGGCGTAGCCGCCGAGCGCGAAGAACAAGCCGTGGCCGAGGCTGAGAATGCCGCAGTAGCCCCACACCAGGTCCAGCGCGATCGCGGCCAGCGCGAAGCACATGATCTTGCCGATCAGCGTCAGCGCATAGGCCGACAGATGCATGGGATGGCCTTCGGGCACCAGCAGCGCGCACACCGGCACGCCGATGCCCACCACCAATGCGATCACCAGCAACGCCGTCCAGCTGCGCGCGGAGAACAGCGGCTGGCGCTCCGGCACGGCCAGCCGGAAACCCGCCGTGGATGGATTCGGGAGTGAAGTCTTCATCATGCCTCCGCGCTGCGCCCTTTGAGCGCGAACAGTCCCTGCGGGCGCTTCTGGATGAAGAGCACGATCAGCACCAGGACAAAGATCTTGGCCAGCACCGCGCCATAGAACGGCTCGATGAACTTGTTGATCAGGCCCAGCCCGAAAGCACCGATGATGGTGCCCGCGAGCTGCCCCACGCCGCCCAGCACCACCACCATGAAGGAGTCGATGATGTAGGCCTGCCCGAGGTCGGGGCCGACATTGCCGATCTGCGACAGCGCGCAGCCGCCCAGGCCGGCGATGCCCGCGCCAAAGGCAAAGGCGTAGCTATCCACCTTCCAGGTGCGCACGCCCACGCAAGCCGCCATGGTGCGGTTCTGCGTGGTGGCGCGCACGAACAGGCCAAGGCGGGTGCGGTTGAGCACCGCCCAGGCCACCGCCACCACCGCCAGCGCAAACAGGATGATGACCATGCGGTTGTATGGCAGCACCATGCCGGGCAGCCATTCGATGCCGCCGCTCATCCAGGATGGATTGGCCACTTCCACGTTCTGCGCGCCAAACAGCGTGCGCACCGCCTGCATCAGCAGCAGGCTCACGCCGAAGGTGGCCAGCAGCGTTTCCAGCGGGCGGCCGTAGAGATGGCGCAGCACCAGCCGCTCCAGCACGAAGCCAACCACGGCGGAGGCGAGGAACGATGCGGGCAGCGCGAACAGCAGGTACCAGTCGAACGCGCTGGCGAAGTGCGCGCGGAACACGCCCTGCACCATGTACGTGGCGTACGCGCCGATCATCAGGAATTCGCCGTGCGCCATGTTGATGACGCCGATCAGGCCATAGGTGATGGCCAGGCCCAGCGCGGCGAGCAGCAGCACGCTGCCCAGGCTCAGGCCGGCAAAGAGGTTGCCGATCAGCTCGGCGCGGCGCTGGTCGCCGCGCAGGGCGTCGAGCGCCTGCTGCGCGGCGCCGCGCAGTTCGGCGTCGGGCTCGCGAAAGTTGCCGGCTGCGTCCTTTTCCAGCAGCGGCTGCAACTTCTGGCGGCTCTGCGGATTGCTGTCGCGGCCGAGGATGCGGATGGCTTCGAGGCGATCGTCGCGGCTGCCCTCGGCCAGCACGATATTGGCCCAGATCACATCGAGCTTGGTGCGCAGGCCGGCATCGGCCTCGGCCTTGCGCGCGGCCTCCACCACCGGGCGCGATGCGCTGCCCGGCTGGTCCAGCAGCGTATTGACGGCCTGCGTGCGCACCGCCGCATCGGGCGATTGCAGCAGCGTGCTGCTGGCGGCACTGTCCACCATCGCGCGCAGGCTGTTGTTCAGGGTGAGCGCTTCGAGCGCGTCGGGCTTGACCGTGACCGGCGCGCCGCTGATCGCGTCCACCAGCTTGTCACCGTCCTGGCGCACCATGCCGACGCCGGGCGCGTATTGCAGCGTATCGTCCTGCAAGGCCTTGAGGATGGGGCCGGCCTGCGCCACCGGCGCCTTGGTCAGTGCGGTGATCGCGGCGGTCTTGGCGTCGAAGTCGTCTTCGGCCAGCGGCTTCAGGTCGGCCTGCGTGAGCGGCGCGGCCCACAGCGGGCACGCGGCCAGCAGGAGCAGCGCGGCCAGCATGGCGCGCAACCGTGAAGCGAGAGAGAACGATAAGGGTCGGTGCATAAGGTTTGCGAGTCGCGCGCGGCGAAGCACGCGCGTCACCTTGATCGGCATGACGATTTGCCGCCACCGCACCGAAGCGGCGGACAGCATGCGAGGAGGCTAAGACACTGCCCGGCGCCCTCCCCTCGCTCACCCGCCGCGAAGCAAGCGGGAGAGCAGGAGAGCGCCAGGCGGGAGCCCTGCTTACATCACCTTGTCCGGCTTGCCTTCGTTACCCGCGATGAACGGGCTCCACGGCTGCGCACGCACGGCCTTGGGCGTCTTCCACACCACCGTGAACTGGCCATCGCCCTTGATCTCGCCGATCATCACCGGCTTGTACAGGTGATGGTTCTCGCCCATGGTCAGGGTGAAGCCGTCCGGGGCCTTGAAGGTCTGGCCATACATCGCGGCACGCACCTTGTCGGGATCGGTCGTGCCGGCCTTCTTGACGGCTTGCGCCCACATATGGATGCCCACGTAGGTCGCTTCCATCGGGTCGTTGGTCACGCGCTTGTCGCCGCCCGGCAGGTTGTTCGCCTTGACCCACGCCGCCCATTGCTTCTTGAAGGCTTCGTTTTCCGGGTTCTTGACCGACATGAAGTAGTTCCATGCGGCCAGGTGGCCCACCAGCGGCTTGGTGTCGATGCCGCGCAGTTCTTCCTCGCCCACCGAGAACGCCACCACCGGCACGTCCTTGGCCTTCAGGCCGGCGTTGCCCAGTTCCTTGTAGAAGGGCACGTTGGAGTCGCCGTTGATGGTGGAGATCACGGCGGTCTTGCCGCCTTGCGAGAACTTCTTGATGTTGGCGACGATGGTCTGGTAGTCGCTGTGGCCGAACGGCGTGTAGACCTCTTCGATATCCTTGTCCGCCACGCCCTTGCTCTTCAGGAAGGCACGCAGGATCTTGTTGGTGGTGCGCGGGTAGACGTAGTCGGTGCCCAGCAGGAAGAAGCGCTTGGCGCCGCCGCCTTCCTTGCTCATCAGGTATTCCACCGCGGGAATGGCCTGCTGGTTGGGCGCCGCGCCGGTGTAGAAGACGTTCTTGGACATCTCCTCGCCTTCGTACTGCACCGGATAGAACAGCAGCGAGTTCAGCTCTTCATAGACGGGCAGCACCGACTTGCGCGACACCGAGGTCCAGCAGCCGAACGTGACGGCGACCTTATCCTTGGTGATGAGCTGGCGCGCCTTCTCGGCGAACAGCGGCCAGTTGGAAGCGGGATCGACCACGACCGGCTCAAGCTTGCGGCCAAGCACGCCGCCGCTCTTGTTGATCTCGTCGATGGTCATCAGCGCCACGTCCTTGAGCGAAGTCTCGGAAATGGCCATGGTGCCGGACAGCGAATGCAGGATACCGACCTTGATCGGCTCCTTGGACTGCGCCAATGCCAGCGGGCTCACGCCTGCCGTTGCAAACAAGGCCGCGGCGGCTACCGCCGACAGCTTCAGCATGTCACGTCTTTTCATTGCAGCTCCCAGATTGTCGTGTTGGATAAAGGAACAACGCACCCCAGGTACTTCTTCTGCAACTAGCATGCCATGGCATACAAGCTTGTATACAAGGCTGTGCACACGGCCCGGCGAGCCTCCGGAGGCCGCCAGGCCACCCATCGCACCACGATAGTGCGCAAGCGTCACGCACCAAGCCTGTGCGCCGCTGCCGGCTGATTCAGATTGGGGCACATGGCGGCACGCATGTTGCGCCGTGCCTTGCCCGAATCCGCAATCGGCTCTAAGGTGGCCTCTCGATTGCGCGCCACGGTGTTGCCGCATGCGCCGCGACTACCCATAAAAAAGCACGACGGAGACAACCCATTGAAAGCGTCAACGACGCCCGGCGCGGACCAGATCGTCTCCCTCATTTTCATGCTCGAGTGCCAGGCGCGGCCGCCTGGCCACGCCAGCGGAAATCGTCGGCGTGTTCCTGCTGCTGGCCAGCGACGAGGGCCGCTACATCACAGCCTCGCAGTTCACGGTCGATGGCGGCATCACCGCCCAGTAAGCCTGTCTCCACGCTGCCCGCCAAGCGCACCCAAGGGAGTTCCACATGCAACGCCTGGAAATCGCGTCGGAGCCCATCCGAACCAGCCTGATCGAGGCCGGCACCGGACGGCCGACTCTTCTCGTGCACGGCACCAGTTCCAGCGCGGAAACCAACTGGGCCGCGCTGCTGCCCGGGCTCGCGCAGCGCAGGCGCTGCCTGGCGCTGGATCTTGCGGGCTCTGGTGAAACCCGTGACGACGGCGGGCCGCTGACGCTCGATGCGCTGGTCGGACAGGTGCGCGACTGCATGGCGCTGGCGGGCGACCTGCCCGTGGATCTGGTGGGCTATTCGCTAGGCGGCGTGGTGGCCGCCGCCGCGGCCGCGCTGATGCCAGAGCGCGTGCGGCGCCTGGTCTTGTTCGGCGCCTGGGCGCGGACCGATAGCCGCATGCGCCTGCTGTTCGCGCTGTGGCAGTCGCTGGCGCGGTCGGACCGCCATCAACTGGCGCGCATGGTCCTGCTCAATGGCGTATCGGAGCGGTTCATCGCGAGCATGGACGACGCCACCGTGGAGGGCATGCTGCGGCGCTTCGGCGCGAGCCTGGCGCCCGGCAGCGACCGCCAGGCCGGGCTCGACGCCATCATCGACATCACGCCGCTGTTGCCCCGCATCCGCGCCGCCACGCTCGTGATCGGCATGCGCCACGACCAGATGGTGCCGCCGGCGCATTGCCAGGCGCTCGCCGCGGCGATCGGCGGCGCCGGCTACGCGGAGATCGACAGCGGGCACCTGGTGATGCTGGAACAGCCCGAGCGCCTGCTCGCACTGATCGAGCAGCACCTGGATTGCGCGACCACCAGGGAAAACGAGCGCCAAGTCAACACGTTGAACCGATCCTGAGGCTAACCGATGAATACACTTGCGTCCTACCAACCACGCAGCGCCTGGGCCATGGCCTCGATGCTGACCTGGCTTTCGCTGAT
Organism: Cupriavidus sp. UME77; assembly: GCF_014170355.1. Taxonomy (NCBI): domain Bacteria; kingdom Pseudomonadati; phylum Pseudomonadota; class Betaproteobacteria; order Burkholderiales; family Burkholderiaceae; genus Cupriavidus; species Cupriavidus sp. UME77. The sequence goes on along the minus strand of NZ_LZZU01000052.1, from coordinate 6,423 downwards.
CAACTTCCTCGACAAGATCGTGCTGGGCATGGTCGCCGTGCCGCTGATGGCAGACCTGAGGCTGCCGCCGGCCGAGTTCGGCCTGATCGCCAGCAGCTTCTTCTGGCTGTTCTCGCTATCCACCGTGCTGGTCGGCTTTCTGTCCAATCGCGTGGCCGCGCGCTGGCTGCTGCTGGCGATGGGCTTGTCGTGGGCCGTCCTGCAGGTCCCGCTGGCGCTGGCGGGATCGGCCATGACCATCCTGGTGTGCCGCATGCTGCTTGGCGCGGCCGAAGGGCCGGCCTTCCCGATCTCCGTGCACGCGCTGTTCAAATGGTTTCCGGACCACAAGCGCAACCTGCCGGTGGCGATGATCAACCAGGGGGCCACCGTAGGCCTGCTGCTGGCGGGACTGCTGATCCCGCTGGTGACGATGCGATGGGGCTGGCGCGCCAATTTCATGATCCTGGCCGGCATCGGCATGGCGTGGAGCGCAATGTGGCTCTGCGTGGGACGCGAGGGCCCGATCACACAGGCAAGCGCATCACGCGCCGGCACCGCGGCCACGCCCGTGCGCCTGCCCTATCTGCGCATCTTCCGCGACCCGACCGTGCTGGCCTGCCTGGCCATTGGCTTCTGCGCATACTGGGCGCTCGCGCTGGGGCTGACGTGGCTGCCCGCCTACCTGGAAAAGGGCCTGGGCTTCGACCCGGTCACCACCGGGCGCTGGTATGCGGCCATCGTGGCCTCGGCCATGCCCGTCACGCTGATCCTTAGCTGGTTGTCGCAGCGCATGCTGCGTGCGGGCGCATCGTCGCGGCTTGCGCGTGGCGTGCTCATCTCGTTGGCCGCGCTGGCGGGTGGCGGCGTGTACCTGGCGATCGCGTCGATCACGCTGGCGCCGGTGCCCAAGACCTTGCTGATTGCCGTGGCGGCATGCCTGCCGCCCGTGGCGTTCGCCCTGACGCCGGCCATGCTCGCGCAGATCGTGCCGGAGGGCCAGCGCGGCAGCGTGTTGTCGATCCACACGGCGCTGGTCACGCTGGCCGGCATACTAGCGCCAGCGGTGGTGGGGCAACTGGTGCAGCGCCATGGCATGAATGGCGGCTTTGACGTGGGCTTCACGATCAACGCCCTGCTGCTGCTGGCAAGTGGCGTGATTGGCTTGTGCTGGATCAATCCCGAGCGTTCCGCAAAGGCGCTGGCGGCCTCGCCGCGAGATATAGCGGCCGCACGTTCGCCGGCCTGAGCTGCGCCGTGGCGGGACAGCCGCCACCAGGCCGCGACGGCGGTGGCGGCCTGTCAGGCTTACGAGTAACGGCGGCTGATGGATTCCGCCACGCACACCGGGCGCTCGCTGCCCTCGCGCTCTACCGTGACTTCCCAGTTGGACTGGGCGCCGACCAGCGCGGGCGCGTTCGGCAACGGCTCCAGGCGCTCCACCGAGAGCAGCTTCACGCGAGCGCGCAGGCGGCTGCCGACCGGCACCGGCGCGGTAAAGCGCACGCGGTTCAGGCCATAGTTGACGCCCATCTTCACGCCCGGCATATCGAGCGCGTTGTGCATGAACGCCGGCAGCAGCGACAACGTCAGGAAGCCATGCGCCACCGGCCCGCCGAACGGCGATTCGCGGCGGGCGCGCTCCACGTCGACGTGAATCCATTGGTGATCACCAGTGGCTTCGGCGAACTGGTTGACCTGCTGCTGGGTGATCTCGATCCAGTCGCTGACGGCCACTTCCTGGCCTTGCAGGCTTTCCAGTTCTTCGAGCGAAGCGATGGTACGCATGGTGTCTCCTTGTTGTACGTGTTGTCTGTAGTGGCCGGGATGGCCGGGATGATGCTTGAGAAACGTCAGGCGGGCCGCCGTCCGTACATGCCCATGCCCTTGACGGTGCAGACCAGCTCGCCGCGCTGGTTGGTGGCTTCCCACTGGGTGTGCACCACGCCGCGGTCCGGCTTGGACGAGGAAGCGCGCGCATCCAGCACCACCAGCGACACGCTCAGCGTATCGCCCGCATAGACCGGCTTGAGCCAGCGGATTTCATCCACGCCGGGCGAGCCCATGCTGGCGGCCTTGGAGGTCATGTTGTCCACCAGCAGGCGCATCATGATCGAGCAGGTCATCCAGCCGCTGGAGATCAGGTTCTTGTAGATGCTTTTTTGCGCGGCTTCCTTGTCGATGTGGAAAGGCTGGGGATCATACTGGCGGGCGAAGGTCAGGATCTCTTCTTCCGTCACCAGGTGGGACCCGAGGTCGCGCTTGCTGCCGACGGCGAAATCTTCGAAATACAGGGTGGACATGAATCGCTCCGTCAACGATGAATGCGAGATGCGAGGTGGGAGAATCGCGGCAGAAAATACGCGATCAATTCATAACAAAAAACCGCGCCTCGGACAACCGGCGCGGTTCTTTGATTCAACCTGGATCAGACCGTTTCCAGGAAGCCCGGCTGTGTCGCAAAGCGCGACAGGTGATGATCGACATCCCCGAAGGTGGTGTTGATCAGCGTCAGGCGCTTGAACATGTGCGCCGCCGGCAGTTCGTCGGTGACGCCCATGCCGCCGTGGATCTGCACGGCCTCCTGGCCGACCGAGCGAGCCGCCTGGCCCACGCGTGCCTTGGCCGCCGAGGCAAAGCGACGGCGTTCTTCCGGGCTGGCCTCGTCGAACTTGGCGGCGGCCAGCAACGTGATGGAACGCGATTGCTCGGCGTGGATGAACATCTCCACCATGCGGTGCTGCAGCGCCTGGAAGCGCGCGATCGGCACGCCGAACTGCTGGCGGGTCTTGGCGTATTCCAGCGTGGCGGCGTTGAGCGTGTCCATCACGCCAACGGCTTCTGCGCACAGCAGCACGGCGGCGTAATCGGCCACTTGCTCGATCAGCGCAAACGCCGCGCCTTCGGTGCCCAGCAGTTCGCCCTGTGCGTCCTTGAAGGTGATATCGGCCGCGCGCAGGTTGTCGATCGTGCGGTAGTCGGTGATGCTGACGCCGGCCGCCTTCGGGTCCACCAGGAACAGCGAGATGCCATTGGTATCGGCATCGGCGCCGCTGGTGCGGGCCGAGACGACCAGCTTGCCGGCTTGCGCGCCGTGAATGGTGACGACCTTGCGGCCATTGAGCTTGCCGCCCTTGGCCGTCACGCGCACATCGTTGAGCGCATAGCGGGCATGCGGCTCGTTGAAGGCGGTGGCCAGCTTCAGCTCGCCGCCGGCAACCTGCTCCAGCAGCGCGTCCTGGCCGCCGGCCAGCTTGAGCGCGTAGGCGGCAACCACGGTGGCGAAGTACGGCTCGACCACCAGGCCGCGGCCCAGCTCCTGCATCACCACCATCATGTCGATGGGCGTGCCCGAGAAGCCGCCCTGCGCTTCCGGCACCGGCAGCGCGGTCAGGCCAAGCTCGACCAGCGCGCCCCAAGCGGCATCGCTATGGCCGGCTTCGGCCTTGATGCCCTTCTTGCGGGTCTCGAAATCGTAGTCTTTGTCGATGAAGCGGTGGACGGCGTCAGCCAGTTGCTTCTGTTCGTCGCTGAGATTGAAGTTCATATCGCGTGTCTCCTCACAGCCCCAGGATCATCTGGCTGATGATGTTCTTCTGAATTTCGTTGGACCCGCCGTAGATGGAGGTCTTGCGATAGTTGAAGTAGTAAGCGGCCAGCGGCGCGGCGTCGTCGTAGCCGGTCACCGCGTGTTCGTGTTCGCATTCCAGGTAGGCGGTGTCGAACGGCTGGGCATAGGGGCCGACGGCCTCCACCATCAGCTCGGTCAGCATCTGCTGGATCTCGGTGCCCTTGATCTTGAGCATCGATGCCTCGGGGCCGGGGCCCTTGCCAGCGCTCTCGCTCGACACCACGCGCAACACGGTCAGCTCCAGCGCCATCAGCTCGATTTCCAGCGCGGCAACCTTGGCGCCGAACAACGGGTCTTCCAGCAGCGGACGGCCGTTCTTCTGCTGTTGCTTGGCCACGCGCTTGAGGAAGCCCAGCTCGCGCTTGGAGTTGCCCACGCGGGCGATGCCGGTGCGCTCATGGCCGAGCAGGTACTTGGCGTAGGTCCAGCCGCGGTTTTCTTCGCCGACGCGGTTTTCCACCGGCACCTGGACGTTGTCGAAGAACACTTCGTTCACTTCATGCTCTTCGTCGAGCATGATAATCGGGCGCACGGTGATGCCCGGGGTCTTCATGTCGATCAGCAGGAACGAGATGCCTTCTTGCTTCTTGGCTTCGAAATCGGTGCGGACCAGGCAGAAGATCATGTCGGCGTGCTGGCCGAGCGTGGTCCAGGTCTTCTGGCCGTTGACGATGTAATGCTTGCCGTCCGAGGTCAGCTCGGCGCGGGTCTTCAGCGATGCCAGGTCGGAACCCGAGCCCGGCTCGGAGTAACCCTGGCACCACCAGTCGGTGCAATCCAGGATACGCGGGAGGTAGTACGACTTCTGCTCCTCGCTGCCGTACTTCATGATCACGGGCGCGACCATGGCCACGCCGAAGGGCAGCACGCCGGGCGCGCCGACGCGGGCATTTTCCTCGTCCCAGATATGGCGCTGCGTGGCGTTCCAGCCCGTGCCGCCATACTGCACCGGCCAGTGCGGTGCGGACCAGCCACGGCCCGCCAGCAGCTTGTGCCAGCGCACCAGGTCGTCGCGGTTGGGGCGGCGGTGGTTCAGAATCTTGCTGCTGATTTCCGCCGGCAGGTTGGCCTCCAGCCAGCCGCGCACTTCGGCGCGGAAGGCATCGTCGGACGCCGAATAGTTGAGATCCATGCCCGTCTCCAGTGATGCCGGTGTGAGACCGGCAGTTTGTTCTAGCTAGCGCGTCATGCGCCGGCAAGAACACTGCCTTGGGCACAGGACGCTATTCAGTGAGCCGTCTGCTTGAGCGCATCCGGCACCACGAGCTGGAAAGTATCGATGCCTTCTTCGGCAAGGGCCTGCACTTCGTCCGGCGACGCCGTGCCGCGGATCCCGCGTTCCGGCGCTTCGTCGTAATGCATGCGCCTGGCCTCTTCGGCAAAGCGTTCGCCCACATCCTCGGTCCGCGCCAGCACCTGCTTTACCGCCTTTAGGTAAAGCGACTGCAGTGTCGCCGGCGCCGCAGGGGCCTTCGCCCCTACCGGCTTGCCCGCCGGCGCGGCGGCCGCTCCCGAGAGATTCAGGCGCGGCGCGCTGGGCAGCCGGGTGATGGCATGGTCTTCGCAGACCGGACATTGGACGAGATTTCGCGAAATCTGCGATTGCGCGTCGTCCTCCGAAGCAAACCAGCCCTCGAAACGATGGTCTTGCGCGCAGCGCAGGTCGAGCACCTTCATGATGTTTCCAGCCCGTCGAAAGCTATAGTATCCGCGAAACGGAATTTTGTGAACGGTCGTGCTAATTTTTTTGCAGCCATTACTTATGCCCTTGGCGGGGAGCCTTGTACAAAGGGTGATGAGGTATGGCTGCGATCACACGGCTAAATGGGATTTTACGCTGTTAGGGCGGCGATGGTTTTTGGACCCAAAGGCCGTACGACATTGCCTTGCGGGGTTGGTCGCTGTTTATTTCATCGGTGTTGGTTTTTGCACCCACAAGCCATACGACATCCCCCTGCGGGGGCTGCCGGTCACTTTTCTTTGCCCGGCAAAGAAAACTAACGAAAAGAAAGCCGCCCTGCCGGGGGCAGAGCAATCAGGCTTATGTGGGGCGGTGGTTGCGTCGTACGGCCCGGAGTGTTGGCTGGCGTGTCCAACCGGCTTGGAGGTCATCGCTACGGCATGACCCAATGGTCACGTGGTGGTGCCCCTGATCGCTTTGCTCGGTGCGCGTTCGGGCATCTGCCGTTCGCGGTGCGTAGCGCCACGATCCTGCCTGCCTTGGTGGTTTCGTGGTTTTGTCTCTGGCGGCGGGCGCCCGGCCATTTGATGCCCTGCCGTACCGGCGCGAGCGGTGCCTTGCTTCACCCCCCTCTGGTTTCGTGGTGGGCACCGTGGCCCGTCCGCGAGGGCCGCGCTCACACACACGTTCGGACATCACCGCGCTCGTCCTTCGAGACAAAACCACGAAACCAGCCACACCCGAAACGGCGCAGCACTTCGCCCCGCGAACGGCAGATGTGGGAATGGTCACCGCAAGCGAGGTCAGGGGCTGCACGACGTAACCCATGGGTCATGCAGAAATGATGTCCTTGCGGCCGGCAGGATTCGCTAGCCAGCACTCCGGGCCGTACGACGCAACCATAGAGGCAAAAACAGCCTTATTGCTCTGCTCCCGGCAGGGCGGCTTTCTTTTCGTTAGTTTTCTTTGCCGGTCAAAGAAAAGTGACCGGCAGCCCCCGCAGGGGGATGTCGTATGGCCCTTGGGTGCAAATGCCATCGCCGATGAAACAAACAGCGACCAACCCCGTAAGGGAGATGTCGTACGGCTCTTGGGTGCAAAAACCAACACCGATGAAATAAACAGCGACCAA
>NZ_LZZU01000051.1:0-97385 GCF_014170355.1 Cupriavidus sp. UME77 | reverse complement strand
CTTGTTGAGGGGTGGGCTGGTTGGCTGGCTGGCTGGCGCTTGTGGTTGGTTTGCTGCGGCGTTGGTTTTTGCACCCAAGGGCCATACGACATCCCCCTGCGGGGGCTGCCGGTCACTTTTCTTTGACCGGCAAAGAAAACTAACGAAAAGAAAGCCGCCCTGCCGGGAGCAGAGCAATCAGGCTGTTTTTGCCTCGGTGGTTGCGTCGTACGGCCCGGAGTGTTGGCTAGCGAATCCTACCGGCCCCAAGGACATCATTTCTGCATGACCTATGGGTTACGTCGTGCAGCCCCTGACCTCGTGTGCGGTGACCGTTCCCACATCTGCCGTTCGCGGGGCGAAGTGCTGCGCCGTTTCGGGTGTGGCTGGTTTCGTGGTTTTGTCTCGGAGGACGAGCGCGGTGATGTCCGAACGTGTGTGTGAGCGCGGCCCTCGCGGACGGTCACGGTGCCCACCACGAAACCAGGGGAGTTGAGAGTAAGGCACCGCTCGCGCCGGTACGGCAGGGCATCAAATGGCCGGGCGCCCGCCGCCAGAGACAAAACCACGAAACCACCAAGGCAGGCAGGATCGTGGTGCTACGCACCGCGAACGGCAGATGCCCGAACGCGCACCGAGCAAAGCGATCAGGGGCACCACCCCGTGACCATTGGGTCATGCCGTAGCGATGACCTCCAAGCCGGTTGGACACGCCAGCCAACACTCCGGGCCGTACGACGCAACCACCGAGGCCCACAAGCCTTATTGCTCTGCCCCCGGCAGGGCGGCTTTCTTTTCGTTAGTTTTCTTTGCCGGTCAAAGAAAAGTGACCGGCAGCCCCCGCAGGGGGATGTCGTATGGCCCTTGGGTGCAAAAACCAACGCCGCATCAATCAAATCCGAAGCTTGGACAAGATCCAACGGTTCTGCCCTTGCACCCAACAACCAACGCCATATCAATCAATAGACGCCCCAACACTCCTAACCACCCCCGCCCACTTCTGCCGATCCGCCTTCACAGTAGTCCTGAACTGCTCAACCGTCTCGATCCGCGGCGAATTCCCCGCCTCGATCAGTTTCTGCCGGATCGCCGGCGTTTCCAGCGCGACCTTGACCGCATCGTTGATCTTCCTGCTGATCTTGGGATCCAGCCCCTTGGGGCCGAAGAAGCCAAACCAGATGGTGCTGTTGAAGCCGGGCAACCCGCTCTCGGCAATCGTCGGCACTTCGGGAATCACTGCCACACGGCTCTTGGTGGTCACGCCAAGCAGCCGCACCTTGCCGGCGCGATATTGCGGCAACACGCTCTGCACCTGATTAAAAATGCAGCAGACCTCGCCCTTGAGCACGGCTTGCAGCGCATCGGGGCCGCCCTTGTACGGCACATGGACCATATCCAGGCCGGCGCGCGCGTTGAATTCGGCGAAGGCCAGGTGCGTGCCGGTGCCGTTGCCGGTCGACGCGTAGTTGTACTTGCCGGGGTTGGCCTTGACCTTCTCGATGAACTCCTTGACCGACTTCACGTCGATCACGGCGGGATTCACGGTCAGCACGTTGGAGACTTCCACCAGCGGCGCGACAGGCGTGAAATCGGCTTCGGCGTCGAACGGCAGGCTCTTGTACAGGGCCGGGTTGATGCCGTGGGTGGCGGCGGTGCCGAGCAGCAGCGTGTAGCCGTCGGGCTTGGCATGGGCCACCACTTCGGAGGCCACGTTGCCACCAGCGCCGGGGCGGTAGTCATAGATGATGGTGGCCTTGAGCGACTTCTGCAGCGATTCCTGCAGCGTGCGTCCTACCATGTCCACGCCGGAGCCGGCGGTAAAGCCCATCAGGATGGTGATCGGCTGGGTCGGCCAGGCCGGGTCCTGCGCGCGGGCCGGTGCGGCCAGCGTGCCTAGCGCGGCCAGCAAGCCAAGGCCGGCGGCCAGGCGGGAAGCGCGGGACGAACGAGACGAACGAGACGAATGGAAAGCGGACGAGATGCGGCGGGTAGCAGTGCGGAACATGGGGGTACCGTCGAAAAGTGGAATGCGGGTCGGGGCTGCCGGCCGGGGTCTGGCGCCCCGGGCCAAAACAGCAAGATACCAACGATCCGCCGCATTACCAACGATGGAGTTCGCTTGAAGGTATGCCATGTTGGTATAAGCAGACATGGACCGGCGTCCCGCCGCCACCCGCACAGGTGAAAGGCGAAAGCGCCCCTTGCACCCCTAGCTGCGCAGCAGCCCCACCAGTTCGTCGATGTCGGGCAGCGCCGCCGCCGTGCCGATGAATCCGGCCCCGGCGTCCTCGCCCGCCTCCAGGATGCCATCGGCCAGCGCGCGCTTGCCGTGATGCAGCGTGAGGATGCGTTCCTCGATGGTGCCTGCGCTGATCAGCCGGTAGACGGTCACCGGGCGCTGCTGCCCGATGCGGTGGGCGCGGCCCATGGCCTGGTCCTCTGCCGCCGGGTTCCACCAGGGGTCGGCGATGATCACGTAGTCGGCGGCCGTCAGGTTGAGGCCGAAGCCGCCGGCCTTCAGGCTGATCAGGAAGACATCGCCCTCGCCGGCCTGGAACGCCGCCACGCGCCGCGTGCGCTCGGCCGCCGGCGTGGCGCCGTCGAGGTACTGCCAGGCCAGGCCGGCCTCGTCCAGCCCCTGGCGCAGCAGTTGCAGGAAGTCGACGAACTGGCTGAAGACCAGCGTCTTGTGCCCGTTGGCGGCCAGCTCGCCCGCCAGTTGCACGAAGGCGCGCACCTTGGCGCCCGCCTGCCCGAGTTCCAGTTGCAGCTCGGGCGTGACCAGGCGCGCGTCGCAGGCGGCGCGCCGCATCCGCATGAGTTGCGCCAGCACATGGATGCGCGCCTCGGCGGCGGGCTGGCCGGCGGCGGTCTTGCGGGCCTTCGGGCCTTTGACCACGGCCTCGGCTTCGGCGAGCGCCTGGCGGCGCAGCGCTTCATAGTGGGCCGCCTCGATCGGGTCCTGCTCGATGCGCAACACCAGTTCGGTGCGCGGCGGCAGTTCGTCCAGCACCTGGGCCTTGGTCCGGCGCAGCACGAACGGCGCGATCATGCGGCGCAGCCGCTGGGCCGCCTCGCGCACGCCATTGCGCTCGATCGGCACGGCGAAGTGCTCGTTGAAGCGGGCCAGCGAGCCGAGCAGGCCGGGGTTGCAAAAACGCATGATCGACCACAGCTCGGCCAGCCGGTTTTCCACCGGTGTGCCCGACAGCGCCATGCGGAAATCGGCCCGCAGCTCGAACACCGCTTGCGAGCGTTTGGTGGCGGCGTTCTTGAACGCCTGCGCTTCGTCGGCCACCACCGTGTGCCACGCGCGCTGGCAGAAGGCGTCGCGCGCCTGCAGCAGCAGCGTGTACGAGACGATCACCACGTCATGCGGGCCGGCCTGTTCCAGCAAGGCCGCGCGCTCGCCCTCGGCATAGATGTGCACGCGCAGCGTCGGCGCGAAGCGCCTTGCCTCTTCGGCCCAGTTGCCGCACACGGAGGTCGGCGCGATCACCAGCGCGGCGCCGCCGTCAGCGCGCGCCAGCATCACGGCGAGCGCCTGCAGCGTCTTGCCCAGCCCCATGTCGTCTGCCAGGCAGGCGCCGAAGCCGGCCTCGGCGAGCGACATGGCCCAGCGGAAGCCGTCTTCCTGGTAGGGCCGCAGTTGCGCGGCCAGGTTGGCCGGCAGCACGGCGTCGCTGTTGCGCGCCCGGCGCAGCCGCGCCACGCGCTGGCGGAAATGCTGGTCGGGGTCGATGCCGGCGCCGGCCAGCACGTCGTCCAGCCAGGGCGCCGCCATCAGCGGGACCTTGATGCCGTCGGGCACGTTGTGCGCCACGCTGGCCAGGTCGCGCAGCCTGGCGCGCAGGCTACGCGTGAGCGCCACGTACACGCCCTGCCCCATCGGCATGAAGCGCCCGGCATGGCTGCCGGCCCAGGCCAGTAACTCGCCGAGCTGCAGCACCAGTCCCTCGGCCACGCCCAGCTCGCCGACCAGCTTGAACCATTCGCTCTCGGTTTCGATATGCACCGCCAGTTGCGGGATGTCGGCACCCACCACGCGGATTTCCTTGCCCCGGGGCCACTCCACCGCCAGCACGGCGGGCAGCCCGGGCAATTGCTCGACCACCGACAACGCTTCCTCCGGGTCGGCCAGGGTCCAGTCGTATTCGCCGCTTTCGGGCGAGCGCGGCACCAGGAAGGGCAGCGCGTCGAACACTTCAGCCACGCTCGCCAACTCAGCCTTGAGGTCGCGCACCGTGGCCAGGCTCTCCCCTTTGACCGCCGCCATCAGGCGCTCGCGCCCGCTGCCCGGGGCCAGCCGTGGCCCGAGGGGACCCAGCGGCGTCACCACCAGGCGCAGCGAAAGGCCTTCGCCCAGCGGGGACAACTCGGCGCGCAGCCGGCTCTCGGTCTCGAGCTCGCGGGCGCTGCCGTCATGGTCAGAGTGCACCTGGAAATGACCGGACAGCGCGCGCAGCGTGGCGTCGAGCTGCGCATGGGCCTCGGCCGGCACCGCCAGCCCGTCGGCGATCAGTTGCGCCGCGCCCTGCTGCGCAGGCGTGAGGCGGATCACGCGCAGGCGCTGCGAGCCTTCGCGCAGCACGGTGATCTGGCGCAAGGCCTCGGCGTCCGCGCGGCTGCCGGCGGGCAGGAAGCTGTCCATCGCCGGGGCCTCGCGCACCGGGGGCGAGACCCGCAAGGTGTAGCGGCCGCCCTGGCGCACCACTTCCAGCGTGGGGGCGCCCTCCACCACTTCCAGCGTCTGCTCGGGCGCCTGCGCCAGCACCACGCCCGGATGCCCGACCAGCGCCAGCATGGCGGCGGCGCGATCGAGCACGTAGCGGCGGTGATAGGACTGGTCGCGGCGGACCGCACGGGCGACACGGGCGTCCCACGGCTCCAGCCGGTCGTCTTCGGCAAGGCGGGCCAGCGGCACGGGACGCGGCTTGTTCCAGCCGCGCGGGCCGCGCTGCTGCTCCAGCGGCTCGATGGTGCCGACCGCGCCGTCGGCGTCGATGGTCAACGCCCACAACAGGCGGCTGGCGCTGGCGCCGTCGGGCGCGCGCGTCTCGCCCGCCAGGGCCTGCAACGCTTCGAGCGCGAGCCGCCAGCTTTCCTGGCGCTGGCCGGCGAAGAAAGCTTGCGGCACCGGCTCGCCCGCTTCCAGCGCCAGCGCGGCGTCCAGTTGCTGCGCGAACCAGTGCAGGCCGCAGCCTTGCAGGCGCGCGCGCAGGGCCGCAACGGCCTCGGCGCGGGCGGCCGCCGGCTGGCGCCGTCCGCTGGCTTGCTTTACGTCGCCGAGCCAGGCGCGCAGCAGCACGCGCCAGAACTGCGCAAGCGGCGGCACCTCGGGGCGCAATTCGAACGCGGACTCGTCCAGCCGCGCATCCCCCTTGTGCACGGCCAGCACGTGGCACCACAGCCCCCAGCGCTCGGTCGGCACCGGGCTGCGCGTGCCCGCTTCCGCCTGGCAGAATTTGCGGGCCTGTTCGAGGTGGGCCGGCGTGCGCTGGGCCAGCAAGGACAGCGGGTAGCAAGGCGCCAGCGAGGGCGGCAACAAGCCGGTTCGCTGGCGCCTTTCGGTCCGTAGCCGCTTGAGCGCAGCCTCGAAGCCCGCCTGCGCGGCTGGCCAGTCACCTTCCTGCAAGTGGGCAAAAGCACGCAGGGCGTCGCCATCGCCGCCGCCGGCGTCGCCCGTCGTGGCTAGCAAGGCCAGGGCCGCCGGGCGCTCGCCGGCGTACAGCCGGCCCTCGGCCAGCGCGGTGCGAATGGGGACCGGCAGCGCCTGCGGATCGTCGGCGTGGCAGGCCAGCCCGTAATCCACGTAGGGCTGGAAGCGGGGATCCCAGTCGAAATAGAGACAGTCCAGGATCGCCAGCAAGATGCGCCAGCGCCAGGGTGGCACCACCCGGTCCAGCAACGCGGCGTCGCCGCTGGCCAACGCCGCTTCCACCAGCATTTCGGCGCGCTCGGCTCCCTGCCCCCAAGGCGCCAGCATTTCGCCGATCGCCGCCTCCGAGGCGCCTGAGAACAGCATCTCGCGCAGCCGCCTGGCGTGCATGCGGCCTGGTGATTCACGATGGGAGGCGGAGGGTCCAAACGGCGGCGGCAGGGTCACGGGCGGCAGTGGCGGCATACACAATGTGATGATTTTAGACCCCGGCGGGCCCGCCCCCGCGTTGGCACAGGGGGTCCCGGGGTTTACAATGTCTCCTTTGCATGGCTAGGCATCTGCATCTGGAAGATCTTGGCCGAGTTGAACAGGCGGCGGGTGTGCTCCTTGAGGCGGAAGATCGCGGTGCCGGCCGGCGTCTTGTAGGCACGTACGCCTTCAAACACGCCCATGCCGTAGTGCAGCGGTCAGCACATGAACCTTGGCATCGCGCCATTCGATCAACTTGCCGTCCATCCAGATTTTTCCGTCGCGATCCGCCATCGACATGGGTCACTCCCTGCGCGCCGCCCGGGTCCCGAAGGCGCGCCAGGCAATCACGAACCGTTTAACCAGTTAACCAGTCATACTTCAGTCCATCCAACAGACTAAAGATTAAAAACGAAAGCCATCCCCGCAACACCATGACGCAAACCGCCTCCCTGATCGAAATCGGCGCGGAAGACCTTCCGCTGCACTGCCCCACCGGCAACACGCCGACCTGGAACTACCATCCGCGCGTCTTCCTCGACGTGACCGACACCGGCGAAGTGAAGTGCCCGTACTGCGGTACCGTCTACAAGCTCAAGCCCGGCACCGTGATCAAGGGTCACCACTGACACGGCCCACGCTTGACCGCACCACCCCGATGCTCCGGCCCGCCCTGCGGCGCGCTGGAGCGTCGGCGTGCGTGGCGCGCGCAGCAAGCGCCACGCCCACCCTTCCGGCAGCGCCCCATTCATGAAAAAAGCCCTCGTCATCGCCCCCAACTGGATCGGCGACGCCCTGATGGCGCAGCCGCTCTTCACCCTCATGAAAGCGCGCCATCCGCGCCTGCAGATCGACGCCCTCGCCCCTAAATGGGTGGCGCCGGTGCTGGCCCGCATGCCCGAGATCCACCAGGTCTTCCCCAGCGAGCTGGCGCACGGCAAGCTGCAGCTCTCGGCCCGCCTGATGTTCGCCCAGCAGCTCAAGAACGAAGGCTACGACGCAGCCTATGTGCTGCCGAATTCGCTCAAGTCCGCGCTGATCCCCTGGCTGGCCGCGATCCCGCTGCGCGTCGGCTATCGCGGCGAAGCCCGCTTCGGCCTGCTCAATATCCGCCACGGCAACCCGCCCCGCGACCAGCGCCCGCCCATGGTGGAGCACTACGCGCGGCTGGCGCTCAAGCCCGGCGCCCGCCTGCCGGAGAACCTGCCCGAGCCGCGCCTGCGGACCGATCCGGTACGCATGGCCAAGACCGCGGAGCGCTTCGGCATTGCGCCGCAGACGCGCCTGATCGCATTCTGCCCCGGCGCGGAGTTCGGCCCGGCCAAGCGCTGGCCGGCCGCGCATTTCGCCGAGCTGGCGCAGATGCTCAAGCGCTCGTTCCCGTATGCGCAAATGGTCACACTGGGCTCGCCCAAGGACGCCGAGATCGCCGACGAGATCGTCAAGGCCGCCCCCTTCGTGCGCAACCTGTGCGGCCAGACCTCGCTGGACGATGCGGTCGACCTGCTGGCGATGTCGGAAGCCGCCGTGTGCAACGACTCCGGCCTGATGCACGTCACCGCGGCGCTGAACCGGCCACAGGTGGCGGTGTTCGGCTCCAGTGACCCGCGCCATACACCCCCGCTGTCGCAGGCTGCGAGTATCATGTGGCTGCAGCTCGAATGCAGTCCGTGCTTCAAGCGCGAGTGCCCGCTTGGCCACCTGCGCTGCCTGAAGGACATCGAGCCCGAAATGGTGTTTGTGGAGCTGCGCAAGCTCCTGCACCGGGCCTGAAGCGCTGACCCGCCGTTCGTGTTTATCCGGCCAACGAATCCCTGAGCCCAGTCCACCATGCCTCGTTTTGCCCGCCTGTTCGATTCCGCCGAAGACATCGTAGAAGCCTTTCGCGAGGCCATGAAGCTACGCGATGCCGACGGCGCGCTGCGCCTGTGGCTGGATGAGGACTCGGTTACCTGCGTGATGCCGGACGGCCAGCGCCTGATCGGCCACGAGCACCTGCGCCAGGCCTTTGCGCAGCTGCTGGACGTACAGCCGGTGCTGATCGACGTGATCGAGACCAGCAGCCATACCTCGATGGGCGTCGCCATCTTCGACGTGACCGAAGCCCTGCGCTTTGGCGACGACCGCGTCGAAGCCGACCTCTATGTGCACACCACCTATGTGCTGATGCAGAACCACGAGGGCTGGCGCCTGGCGCACATCCATTGCAGTCCGGCCAACGCCGCCCAGGTCGCGACCGTGAGCACGGCGCCGGGCCAGGCCCTCCACTAGGATTGGACGCGGCGTGACGGGCCGGCCAGCCCGTCACGCGCGTCGCTTGACCGCCTATCGCCTTGCAGGCATGAGCCAGCTTCCGCCTTCGCACCACCGGCCCGCGCCGGACGACCTCCGCGCCACCGATTCGTTCGGCGGCGGCCGCCGCATGCCTTGGTGGCTCGCCGGCGGGCATGCGCAGACCATCATTCCGGCGCGCTTCACACAGCGCCCGCCGCGCGTGACCTTCAAGCGCGAGCGCTGGACCACCCCGGACGATGACTTCGTCGACCTGGACTGGACCACGCACCCGGTCACGCCCGATACCCCGCTGCTGGTGATGTTCCATGGCCTGGAAGGCGACTCCGGCAGCCATTACGCGCAGGCCATGATGCATGCGCTGGCATTGCGCGGCTGGCAGGGCGTGATCCCGCACTTTCGTGGCTGCTCGGGTGAGTTGAACCTGGCGCCGCGCTTCTATCACTCGGGCGATGCCGAGGAGCTCCACTGGATCCTGGAGCGGCTGCACCGGCAGTACTGCGGCCACGGGCGCAAGCTGCTGGTGGTGGGCATTTCGCTCGGCGGCAATGCCCTGCTGCGCTTGCTGGGCGAACAAGGCAGCGCCGCGGGCCATATCAGCGCGGCGGCATCGGTCTCGGCGCCGCTGGACCTGGCCGGCGGCGGCGCGGCGCTGTCGCAAGGCTTCAACATGCTGTACACGCGCATGTTCCTGCAAACCCTGAAGCGCAAGTCGCTGGCCAAGCTGAGCCAATATCCCCGGCTGTTCGACCGCCAAGCCATGCTCTCCAGCCGCGACCTGTACGCCTTCGACAATATCGTGACGGCGCCGCTGCATGGCTTTCGCGATACCGATGACTACTGGGCACGCGCGTCCAGCAAGCCGGTGCTAGGCGAAATCAAGGTGCCCACACTGGTGCTCAACGCGCGCAACGATCCCTTCCTGCCGGCGCGCCACCTGCCGGGCCCCGCTGATGTCAGCCCGCAGGTCTGGCTGGAGCAGCCCAAGCATGGCGGTCACGTTGGTTTCATGACACCGCGCGAAGATTGGCTGCGCGCGCTGCCGGTGCTGCCCTATGCGGGGCATATCGAGTGGCTGCCAGCGCGCATCCTGCGGTTTTTCGACGCCGTGGCTTAGCGCGTGGATTAGCGCAGTGGATTCAATTTCGGGCCGCACCCGCGGCTCAGCGTCACCAGAACGAATGCGAGCGGGATGCCCGGGCACGGGTGGTCCCGCAAGGAGGCACCGAAGATGGATGAGACAGTCAAGCAAGCCATGGCCCGCTGGCCCAACGTACCCAACTGCTACGGCTGGCTGGCGCTGGACCGGCGCGGGCAATGGCGCATGCGCAACGAGTACGCCCAGCAGCACGGCCTGTCCGGCGACCCGATCCGCCACGAGGCGCTGATCGCTTTTATCGAGCGCAACTACCAGCGCGACGAACGCGGTGGCTGGTATTTCCAGAACGGCCCGCAGCGCGTGTTCGTGTCGCTGGCCTATGCGCCGTGGATCGTGCGGCTGCACCAGGGCAAGCTGCACACCACCTCGCAGCGCGCCTTCACGCTGCACGGCTGCCATGCGGACGAGCACGGCAACGTGGTGCTGGTGGGCACGGTGGAAGGTGATAGCGCTGGCGGCCTGCAAGCCGCGCTGCTGCACGACCACGACCTGGATGGCTTTAGCAGCGCCTGCACCTGGCATGGCGAGGCCTGCGGGGCCAATCTCGGCGTGTTTCACTTCAACGGCGCCGACGTGCAGATCGAGCCGATCGCCGAGGACGAAGTGCCGGCGCGCTACGGCTTTGTGCGCCAGCCGCAACCGCCTGCGGGAGAACAAGCGGCCTGAGCAGGCGGCCTGAGCCTGGGCGTCAGTTAGGCATGCCCTTGTTGTCCTGCTTTTCCTCGCGGTACTGGCGCTCCAGCTGGTGCAGCCGCGCATCGACTTCCGACAGCGTGTAGAAATCGCCGTCGCCCGCCTTGCGTGCGATCTGCAACTGCTCGATGGCGGCCTGGTAGGCGCCATCCATCGCGTATTTCTCCGCCAGCGCCTGGTGCTGCTGCACGCGCCGGCCCTGCGCGGCATAGGCCCGCGCCAGCAGATCCCACCACTCGGAGCGGGCGATTTCCTCGCGCGTGCGCTCGCGCAGGAAGGTCACCGCCTGGTCCGTGCGGCCGGCGTCGAGCAAGGTCGCGGCATAGCTCAGCGCCAACGCGTGCGACAACGGGAACGCTTTCATCGACGCCGCCGCCTGGTTCAGCGCGTCCTGCTTCCGGCCCTGGGCACGCGCCAGCTCGATCGCCATCACATCCAGCATGGGGCTGCCCGAGGTAGCGCCCGGGATCGTGCCGTACAAGCGGCGGGCTTCGGCCAGCGACTGCTCGGCCGCGGCGTTGCGGCCCAGACGCTGCTCGGCGAACGCGATGCCGTAGTGGAGCGCGGGCAAGCGCGCCGGCGAGGCCGACGCCAGTTGCGCCTGCAGCGCCGCGCGCGCGTTCTGCAGATCGCTAGGCGAGGTTTCCTGCAGGATGCGGGCGCGCATGCGCGCGAACTCGTACTCGGGCGTGCTCGCCACGTGGCGCACCGCCACATGGCTCACGCGGTCCTGCATGTCGGCGATGCGCTCCGAGGTGAGCGGGTGGGTGCGCACGTACGACGGCACCGAGCTTTCCGAAATCCCCATCACGCGCTGCAGCCGCTTGAAGAAGTCAGGCATGCCCTGCGGGTCAAACCCGGCAGCGGTCATGATCTGGAAGCCGACCCGGTCGGCCTCGCGCTCCGCGCCACGCGAGAAAGACAGCTGGTTGGACACCGCCGCCGCCTGCCCGCCCATGGCCAGCGCCGCGGCCGCGTCGCCGCTCTTGGTGGCGGCCAGCCCGGCCAGCACCATCGAGGCCAGCGCGATCCACATCGACTGGTCCTGCGTGGTGATGCCGCGCGCGATATGCCGCTGCATCACGTGGCCGATTTCGTGGCCCAGCACCGAGGCCAGCTCGGACTCGGTATCGGACTGCACCAGCAGGCCGGTGTGCACGCCGATATACCCGCCGGGCAGCGCAAAGGCGTTGATGGTGCGATCGCGCACCGCGAACAGCTCGAACCCCGTGGCAAAGGTGCCGGCGCCGGTGGAGCCGGAGATGTTCTGCCGGCGCGCCGCCTGCACCAGGCGATAGCCAAGCGCGTTCAGGTAGTCGGCCAGCAGCGGATCGGACACATAGTCCGGGTCGCGCCGGATGTCGCGCATGATGCGGTCGCCCAGGCGCCGCTCCATGTCGGGCGTGAGCGACGCGGTGGACGGATCGCCCAGGTCGGGCAGTTGCACGCCCGAGGTCTCCACCACGGTGTTGTTGCTACGCAGGCCAAAATCGGATTTCTGCCCCGCCTTCACGCTGCGGTTCAGGTTGTCGTAGACCTGGTCGCTGCCGTCGCGGCTATCGCTCCCCGGCGCGGCCGCCGCCGCAGTACGCGTGGGGTCGTTGAGCAGCAGGCGCTGCTGGGGCCAGGCGGGCAACGCGATCGTCAGCGCCACCAGCGCCACCAGCGAGCGGCGGGCAAGGCCCACGGGAGTCCAGGAAGACATGAGGCGCGCCTGGCGGGCAGGCGAGGAGAGCGCTCCGGCGAGCGTTTGATTCTTGCGCATGTTGCTATGATAGCGGCCTCCGGAAGCCATTCCCATCGGGCGTCGCCCGGTCTTGCCACGCCCTGCCCCGGCATGCGCGGCAAGCGCATCCGTCACGCATTCATTCCCCCGCATCCGCCAGGTCCACGCCATGAGCCAGCTCACCCATTTCGATTCCGCCGGACAAGCCCATATGGTCGACGTCGGCGCCAAGGCGCACAGCCACCGCGTGGCCATCGCCACCGGCACCATCACCATGCTGCCCGCCACCTTTGCGCTGGTGCGCGACGGCACGGCCAAGAAGGGCGACGTGCTAGGCATCGCCCGCGTGGCCGCCATCATGGCCACCAAGCGCACCGCCGACCTGATCCCGCTATGCCACCCGATCTCGCTCACCAAGGTGGCGGTGGACTACGCAATGGACGAGGCCAGCGCCACCATCCGCTGCACCGTACGCACCGAGACCCACGGCCAGACCGGCGTGGAAATGGAAGCGCTGACCGGCGTGCAGGTGGCGCTGCTGACCATCTACGACATGTGCAAGGCGGTGGACCGGGGCATGGTGATGGGGGATGTTAAGTTGCTGGAGAAGCATGGCGGGAAATCGGGGGATTGGGTGGCGGAAAAGACCTAAGCATCTGATTTCATTGGGCTATCTTCAGCGTTTGAAGTTCGCAAAAACTCGGCCAGAACTGACACTTCAGAACGCTGACAGCATTGCGGGGTATGTGATCTATGAGCGCGGCTAACATCGTTCTTGCACTGTCAGCATTCTTGTCGATGCAGTGCGCGCATGCGTGCATGCCAGGCAAGAACATCGACGTTTACTTCGCGTCCAACTCAAGTGTCGTGACCGCATCCGAAATGCTGCGCCTGGCGAACTGGATGGTCGATCAGCGCATCAAGTACCCGAGGCAAAAGGCCATCACGGTCGGGGGCTATGCCGAGGAAGGCGAGCGTAGCCCCAAATCTCTGGCGGCGGAACGTCTCCACGCGGTCGCGCGTACCTTGAAAGAGACGAACTTCAATCAGGTGCCTGTGCAAGAACACTTTGGCGTGTACAGGCCGGGCGATGTGAGCAACGGGAGGCGTGTCGAAATCTCCCTGCTTCCGGCCTGCCCTGACGAATGTTGCGGGCCAAGCGGAAGGTAGAAGAATCCACAGCGAT
This sequence comes from Cupriavidus sp. UME77, assembly GCF_014170355.1. NCBI lineage: Bacteria > Pseudomonadati > Pseudomonadota > Betaproteobacteria > Burkholderiales > Burkholderiaceae > Cupriavidus > Cupriavidus sp. UME77. The sequence goes on along the minus strand of NZ_LZZU01000051.1, from coordinate 84,220 downwards.
CAGCGATGCAGTTCGCGGCATCGCTTCCGAAGTCGGCGTGCTGGGCATTGCACGCGTGGCCGCCATCATGGCCACCAAGCGCACCTCTGACCTGATCCCGCTATGCCACCCGATCTCGCTCACCAAGGTGGCGGTGGATTACGCAATGGACGAGGCCAGCGCCACCCGCCGCATGTGCCTGATCCGCGTCGCCGATATGAGCCGCCTTTCTTGTCAATCCTGACACAGTCCCGCGCCGGCGCCGCTTCCGCTGTAACAAGCGTAACGCCGCATTTCGCCAGAGGGCGGCGCGTCGCGGCGCGCGGCAAATTGGTATTCAATGCAGTTAGGAGGCGCAAGCTGCGCTGCCAGCGGAACCACGTTCCGCGTCGATCCAAGGTGGGCAACATGAACGGGCGTAGGGTTGGCCAGCTTTTGCTGGTGTTGGCGGCGCTGGGCGCGAGCGGTACCGCGCTGGCGGGAAGAGGTGGCGGTGGAGGCTGGCACGGTGGTGGTGGATGGCACGGCGGCGGCGGCTGGCATGGCGGCTGGCACGGCGGCGTAGGCGTCTATATCGGCCCCGGATTCGGCTACGGCTATGGGTGGGGCTACCCCTACCCGTACTACTATCCGCCCGGCTACGCCTATGGGCCCGCGGTCGTCGGGGTACCTGCGGCGCCGGCGCAGTACATCGAGCAAGGCCAGGACGGCACGATGGAAATGGACAACGGCGGTGTCGCGGCACCCGCGCCCCAGCAGCAGGCGTACTGGTACCACTGCACGCGGCCGGATGGCTACTACCCGTATATCAAGGCCTGCCCTGGCGGCTGGCAGAAGGTGCCGGCACAGCCACCCGCCTGACGCCTGATGCGTGCCTGATGCGTGCCTGATGCGTGCCTGATGCCCGCCTGATTTCCGATGACCGAGGTACCGAGGTGCCGAGATGAACGTCCTTAACCACTTCAACCGCCCCAGCCTGCCAATGCTGCTGAGCCTGCCGCTCGCGGCGATGGTGCTGGCCGGGTGCGCGGTGATGCCCAGCGGGCCAAGCGTGATGGTGTTGCCAGGCACCGGCAAGAACTTCGACCAGTTCCGGGCCGACGACAACATTTGCCGCCAGTTCGCCTTTGGACAGGTGGGCGGCGTCACCGCCAATCAGGCTGCCGCCAATAGCGCGGTAGGCAGTGCCGTGGTGGGCACCGCCTTGGGCGCGGCGGCCGGCGCGGCCTTCAATGGCGGCACGGGCGCGGCGGTGGGTGCTGGGGTCGGCCTGCTTACCGGCGCGGCGGTAGGGGCAGGCAATGCCCAGTATGCAGGCTACGGCAGCCAGCGCCAGTACGACGCGGCGTATGTGCAATGCATGTACGCAAGCGGCAACCGGGTGCCGGTCTACGGCCATATGGCCTCGGCCCCGCGTCCAGTGGCTGCGCCAACGTACTACTACCCGCCACCGCCGCCCCCGGGCTACGGGCCGCAATAGCCCGGCGCGGCGCAGCTTGGGGAGCCGGGGAGGCTCACTCCGGTTTATGTTTCGCGCGCAGCTGTACCCAGTCGCAGAAGTCCCGCGGCCGCGCCGCTGCGTCGACTTCAGCGCAGGAGCGAGCGAGTTCCGCGAACTGGTTAGCCTCATCCCCCGCAAAGTAGAAACGCAGGCGCTCCAGCCACGCCCGGGCCTGCACCGGGTCGCCGGTCAGCGCCATCAGCCACGCGGTGCGCGAGATCAGCGTCGGAGTCGGCAGCAGGTGTACCGCGGCGATATGGGCGCCTAGCAACTGCGCTGCGTTCTCCGGCGTGATCCTGGCCTCCTCGATCGCGTCCGACGCGGCAGCCTGCCGGAACCAGAAGTTCGGCATCGGCAATGCGGCCCGGCGCTCGGCACGGGCATACTCGCGCGCCTCCGCACGGCGGTAGTCCTGCCACATTGTCGTCAGGATGGCTGCCGCCACGCCGGCGAATGCCAGGCCCGCCAGCACGGCAAACCCGCGCGGCATGCGCAGCCGGCCGAACCCCGATGGCTCCAGCCAGCCCAGCATGAAGCAGAACGGCAACACAAAATACAAGTAGTGCAGCGGGTACTCCAGCATCGAATGCGCGCACAGCATCGCCAGCCAGGTCAGCACCAGCCCCGTCTGCGCGCGCTCGCGCGCATCCCCGCGCCACAAGCGCTGGCGCGCCACGCGCCATAGCCACGCCAGCAGGCTCAGGAACACACCCGCCGCGCCGATCACGCCCATCTTGGCCAGCATATCCAGCACGGCATTGTGCGCATGCAGCGACATCTCGACTTTCACGCCCACCTGCGCGAGCTGCTGGAACTGCGCCCAGCCATACTCACCCCAGCCCACCCCAAGCCACGGATGGGCGCGGAACATCGCCCACGCGTGCGCCCACATCGCAGCCCGCCACGAGAGCTGGTCGCCCCCCTGCAGCTGCGCCACGGTATCGAACAGGTGCCAGTCCATGGCCTGCCCGGCGCTCTTGATCGCCGGCTGCAGGACCAGCAGCAAAACCACCATGGCCACCGCGGCAAACGCCAGCCCGGCGGGACGCCGCATGGGATTGCGCCCGGCGTGGCCGGCGCGCTGCATGGCGCCCGCGAATCCACCCAGATCGCCCGGACCGCCAAACGCCGCCCCGCCCCGCGCCATCCAGGCAGCAACCAGCGCATACACCGCGGCCAGCCCCACATGCAATACACCCGTGCGCGAGCCGGACAGCACGATGCCGCTCACCAGCAGCAACGCCGCCGCCAGCCAGGCCGGCACCCGCAACCACCCGCGCGCCGCCAGCCACACCGCCGCCGCCAGCGCGATGCCCGCAACCGTCGCCTGGTGATTGGGCTGGTTCAGGTTGCCCCACAAGCGGCGGTTGTCATCGTAAAAGTAAGTGGACACCATCCCCAGCGTGTCCGGCTCCAGGCCAAACACCTGCACCCATTGCGCCAGCGTCCCCAGCAACCCCGCCACCAGCCAGGCGATGGCCAGCACATCCACCATCACCTGCCGCTCCACGGACGACGCAGCACGGCCCTGTCGCCACGCAGCCCACATCACCGCCGCGCCCAGCGCCAGCGAGAGTTCCGTCAGCAACCGGCTACCCGACACATCGGCCATGCCGGTCAGCGTTTGCGTAATGCCGGTGGCGATCAGCCAGAGGGGAAAGAGAATGATCCAGGGGAACTGGGCGGGAACAGCCTGGTAGGCCGTGCTCCTGCCCTGCCGCTGTGCCGAGGCGCCCAGCACGATGACGGCAAGCGCAAACAGCAATGCCGAGGTCCATTCGCCGTAGAAGGTGGCGAGCGGAAGCGTGTGCCGGGAGACCAGCAGCGGTAGCGTGACGGCTACGGCCAGGAAACTGAGAGGGATGGCTGACCGGGAGGGCAGCATGTGGGGTGCCTTGTTATGCCTTGTGGGCAGAAGGCGGATGATAGCTTGGGGAGTGGAGAAAGAAAAAGCGCCCGAAGGCGCTTTCCATGATCCCTTAGCGGACCGGCTCCATCAGCACAGTCCATTGTGACTGCCAGTGCCCTGAAGGAAATCCCTCATCGCCACCGGAAAGTAGCCTAAGGCAATCGCCGTCAGGTAGGCACCGAGCCATTAGGACGCGTTATTCTTATTAATGACAGTCAGCGCGGCTGCATTGGTAACAGTCGTCGTGTTTTTCCAAGAGACGGTATCGGCATTCATGGTCGGCGCAACCGTAATGACCAGACCATCTACGCCACTTGCAATTCCGGTCGCCAGGTTGATGGTAATAGTCCCACCAGTCACGGATGCGGAAGCAACTTCCTTCGTTGCTGTGAAGACGGGAATGTTTGTAACCGCGCCTGCAGCGGTGGTAGTGCAATTCGTGAGAACGCCACCAGCCTCTTGCCCACACAGTGCAATCGCCGTCTTAATTGAGTCCACCGATGCCAGTGCATTCGTGACCTTAGCCTTGGTCGTATAGTCCTGATACTGGGGGATTGCCACAGCAGCCAAGATACCAATAATCGCAACCACGATCATCAGTTCGATCAGCGTGAAGCCCTTCTGGACTCGGCGGCCCAGTTTTTTCATTTGTTGCACCCGTTGTTGCATGATTGACCCCTCGAAGGAATTTTGGATACAAATCGAAACATTTTGTTTCATGTGATGCTGTACGTTCTTAGCACTTAGCGTGCCAGCGCCGCCAAGCCTTGATGTCTCGTCGGCGAGTGACAATTTTCGCCACTTCGGGCCATCCCGGGTGTTGATCCCGCGCAAATTTTGTCACTAAGTATGACGCGGCGGGTCAGTAAACCTGCGTTTTGGCTTAAGTCAGTCTGAAACCGCACTGAAATCTCTGCCATGCCTGCGACATGGCCTGCGCTACAGCACAAAAACAAAACGGGCGGCTCCCGGGCCACCCGTCTGTCCGGCAGCGCCCCAACGGGGCACCACCTTATCCACAAAGCCTGTCAGGCCGTCTGTGGCGCCCGCCTGCTCAGCAGCTTGCCAACCACCACCACCAGCGCGGCGCCGATCACGCCGAACACCAGGTGGGCATGCGGCACGTGCATCTCGAACCATGCGGCGTCCACCGGGTCGCTGACCAGCATTTCACCGGCCAGGTAGCCCAGCAGCGCGGCGCCCAGCACGATGATGATGGGGAAGCGGTCCATGACCTTGAGCAGGATGGTGCTGCCGAACACGATCAGGGGGATCGACAGGCCCAGGCCCAGGATCAGCAGCATCAGCTGGCTGCCTTCCGGCCCCTTCTGCGCCGCGGCGGCCACGGCCACCACGTTGTCGAGCGACATCACCAGGTCGGCGATCAGGATGGTGCGGATCGCGGCCCAGATGTTGTCCTTGGCCGAGTGGCCTTCTTCGTCGTCATCGCCGGTGAGCAGTTGCACGCCGATGTAGACCAGCAGGATGGCGCCGACGATCTTCAGGTACGGCAGGCTCAGCAGCTTGACCGCGGCTACCGTGAGCACCACCCGCATGATGATGGCGGCGGCGCTGCCCCAGAAGATGGCCTTCTTCTGCTGGGCGGGCGGGAGGTTGCGGGAGGCCAGCGCGATCACCACGGCGTTGTCGCCGGATAGCACGATGTTGGTCAGGATGATGGATCCCAACGCAATCCAGAAAGCGGTGGAGGACAGCAGTTCCACGGTAAAGCTCCTCGAGTTTCTTAAATTATGATTCGAACGCCACATGGCGCCGCCAAAAACTGCGACGCCTGCGGAATTTCGGATGTCTGAGTCTTCAGACATGAAGATTTACCGTATCAAGCTTTCGATTCGGTTTCAATCGGCATGTCGCGCACCTTGGGAGATACCCTAGGTAACGGTACTCCAGAATGACATGCCCCCGCACGGTGGCGGGGGCATGGAGAGCCGGTGTGCGGTCGCAGTCACGCGAGCGCTCCGGCTCCGGCAAGCTTTCCCGCCCGGAGGCGGGAGGCTGCATATCGGTATTTACAGGATCGACTTGAGCAGGCGAGCCATTTCCGACGGGTTCTTGGTGACCTTGATACCGCAGGCTTCCATGATTTCCAGCTTGGCTTGCGCCGTGTCGGCACCGCCCGAGATCAGCGCGCCGGCGTGGCCCATGCGCTTGCCCGGAGGCGCGGTCACGCCAGCGATGAAGCCAACCACCGGCTTCTTCATGTTTTCCTTGATCCAGTAAGCCGCGTTGGCTTCGTCCGGACCACCGATTTCGCCGATCATGACCACGGCGTCCGTTTCGGGATCGTCGTTGAACATCTTCATGATGTCGATGTGCTTCAGGCCGTTGATGGGGTCGCCACCAATGCCGACTGCCGACGACTGGCCCATGCCCAGCGCGGTCAGCTGACCGACTGCTTCATAGGTCAGCGTGCCCGAGCGCGACACCACGCCGATGCGGCCCTTGCGGTGGATGTGGCCCGGCATGATGCCGATCTTGATTTCGTCAGGCGTGATCAGGCCCGGGCAGTTCGGTCCCAGCAACAGGGTCTTCTTGTTGCCCTTGGCCATCTTGTCCTTGAGCTCCATCATGTCGCGCACGGGGATGCCTTCGGTGATGCAGACCACCAGGTCCAGGTCAGCGTCAACGGCTTCCCAGATGGCGGCAGCGGCGCCTGCGGGCGGCACGTAGATCACGGACACGGTGGCGCCGGTCGATGCCTTGGCATCCTTGACGCTTGCGTAGATGGGAATGCCTTCGAAGTCTTCGCCCGCTTTCTTCGGGTTCACGCCGGCAACGAAGCAGTTCTTGCCATTGGCATAGTCGCGGCAGCCACGGGTGTGGAACTGGCCGGTCTTGCCGGTGATGCCCTGGGTGATGACCTTGGTGTCTTTATTAATCAGAATCGACATGCTGTAATCCTTTGCTTGGCTCAAAGCAGCGCGCGAAGGCCTGGCCCCGGCGCGCTGCTGGCGTTCGTGTTCGCGTCTGGCTTACTTGCCCGCGGCAGCAGCCACGACCTTCTGGGCAGCTTCTTCCATGGTATCGGCAGCGATGATGGGCAGGCCCGAGTCGGCCAGCATCTTCTTGCCGATCTCTTCGTTGGTGCCCTTCATGCGCACGACCAGCGGCACGGACAGCGACACGGCCTTGGATGCAGCGATCACGCCTTCGGCGATCACGTCGCAACGCATGATGCCGCCGAAGATGTTGACCAGGATGGCCTTCAGGTTCGGGTTCTTCAGCATCAGCTTGAAGGCTTCGGTCACCTTCTCGGTGGTGGCACCGCCGCCCACGTCCAGGAAGTTGGCCGGCTCGCCGCCGAACAGCTTGATGGTGTCCATGGTGGCCATGGCCAGGCCAGCGCCGTTCACCAGGCAGCCGATGTTGCCGTCCAGCGAGATGTAGGCCAGGTCGAACTTCGACGCTTCGATTTCAGCCGGATCTTCTTCGTCCAGGTCGCGGTAAGCGACGATTTCCGGGTGACGGAACAGGGCGTTGGAGTCGAAGTTGAACTTGGCGTCCAGTGCGATCACCTTGCCGTCGCCGGTCAGGATCAGCGGGTTGATTTCAGCCAGCGAGGCGTCGGTGTCCCAGAATGCCTTGTACAGGCCTTGCAGGGCCTGGCGGGCTTGCGCCACGCTTGCGTCGGGCACGCCGATCTTGCGGGCGATGTCGTCAGCGTCCGCGTCGAGCAGGCCGGCCGACGGATCGATGATCAGCGTGTGGATCTTTTCCGGGCTGTGGGCAGCGACTTCCTCGATGTCCATGCCGCCTTCGCTGGAGGCCATCAGGGCGACCTTTTGCGAAACGCGGTCAACCACCAGGCTGACGTACAGTTCCTTCTTGATGTCAGCGCCTTCTTCGATCAGCAGGCGGTTGACCTTCTTGCCTTCCGGGCCGGTCTGGTGCGTGACCAGGGTCATGCCGAGGATGTTGGTGGCGTAGGTCTTGACCTCGTCGATGCTCTTGGCCACCTTCACGCCGCCGCCCTTGCCGCGGCCGCCCGCGTGGATCTGCGCCTTGACGACCCATACCGGGCCGCCCAGTTGTTCAGCAGCCTTCAGGGCCTCTTCGACCGAGAACGCGGGGATGCCGCGCGGAACCGGCACATTGTATTTGCGCAGGATTTCCTTGCCTTGGTACTCATGGATATTCATGCGTGTTTCCTTTCGGGTAGGCGTAAAAGTGTGGAGATGAAATCTCGGCGGACTGCAGGCCGGCCTGGCTTAGCCAGAAGTGCCGGTTGACCTGCGGGACATGGCGCCGTCGGCGGGGGCGGCGAGCGCCTCCGCTGGCTGCGCCGCCGGGGTCGATGACCCTTCGGTCTTGATCCTCGGTTTTGGCTGGTGACCATACCAGCGGGGGTAAAACTGGCGTACGACCTCGCCTTCGAAATGCAGGGCATGGCAGCCGTGCAACTGGTAAGGCGGTTCGGTACTGGTGTCTTCTGCACCGCCGTCGCGAATGTTGAACACATCGCCGGCGAATGCCTGGATCGCGGTGGTCGGCAATACGCCGGCCAACTCGGTCAAATGGGTGCATCCGGCCACGCCCGACAGGCGCTCTTTCACCGACTTGCGGAAACCCTTCATCAGGTTCAGGCCGATCAGCTTGCGGTAGGCCGGGCCGATGGTGTCGCACTGGCCGGGATAAGGCACCCAGTCGGAACAGGCATCGGCGTCCACGACGTTCATGCGCAGGTCGATGGTGACGCGCAGCCACAAATCGTGCAGCGGCTCGCCCACCGGGCGCACGCCGCCGCCGGCCAGCGGAATCTCGCGCGGCTTGGTGTCAGTCAGGCGCGCCTCGATGTCCCATAGGCCATCGTCCCTAAGATAGGCCTCCGCCGTGATGGCACGACGGTGACGCAGGGCGCGATTGACGGGCGGGGAAAGCGGCATAACACCAGGCAGGAGCGGGAGAAATGGACGGCTGGGCCGGAAAACCGCAGGATTTTAACATGCCGGACAACGCTCGCCGGGAACAAACTGCGCGCGGTGCTGTTGTCGGCGATTGTCGAGCGACGGGCAAGCCCCGCGCATGCGGAAAAATCACGGCATTGCGGCGCAAACGGCCTAAAGCATCAAGACATGAACAGGGTGCGAAGATTCGGAATACGCCTACTGGCAAAGCAGGTATGCGCCCGAAACCGGTGCAGGACATGGCCGTGACATTACCGCGGCATCACAGCGGCATCACTTGAACTTGAGGCGGCCGTGTCGGCGAACGTCAGTCACTGCCATCCAGCCACTCGTCCGCCCCTTTGATCACCTGGCTCACCACCGAGCGGGAAAAGCCGCGGGCGACCATAAAGCGGATCTGCTTGGCCTTGTCTTCGGGCGTGGCGGGCGGCGTGCCAAAACGCTTTTGCCAGACCGCGCGGCCGCGCTCCAGCTCCGACCCGCGCAGGCGATCCTGCAGGTCGGCGAGCTGATCGCCGCCGAGCTGATGGGTGCGGGCTTCCTGCATCACGCGCGCGGCGCCATAGCGGGCCGCGCGCCGGTGCACCAGGCTGTCGACAAAGCGCGCGTTGGACAGCCAGTTCTCGCGCTCCAGCGCATCCAGCAACTGCTCCAGGGCCTCGGGAGACTCGGCGTGCGGGGCCAGCTTGCGCGCCAGCTCCGCCCGGCTGTGCTCGCGCCGCGACAGGTAGCCGACGGCGCGGGCTTTCAGGGAGAGAGGTGGACGGGTAGCCATGGGGAAGGTGCGCTTGAATACCGCGCAGGAACAGCGGGCTTTATCAATGCGTTTTATGGATGCACTTCAAAAATGCAAACCGGGGCGGCGCGCGTCGCTGCGCGTCCCGCCCCGGGGTGGGGATCGCGGCCGGGCATGCCCCGGCCAGCGAAGCTCAGTCTTCGGCGGTGACCACGGCGCCGGCGGTGGCCGGCGTGCCGTTCATCAGGACCACGCCCAGCGACTCGCGCACCTTGTTCTCGATCTCGTCGGCGATGTCGGGATTTTCGCGCAGGTATTCACGCGCGTTGTCCTTGCCCTGACCGATCTTCTCGCCCTTGTAGCTGTACCACGCGCCCGACTTCTCGACGACCTTGGCGTCCACGCCGAGGTCGATGATTTCGCCCTGGCGCGAGATGCCCTGGCCGTAGAGGATGTCGAAGAAGGCTTCGCGGAACGGCGGCGATACCTTGTTCTTGACTACCTTGACCTTGGTTTCGTTGCCGATCACCTCATCGCCCTTCTTGATCGAGCCGATGCGGCGGATGTCCAGGCGCACGGAGGCGTAGAACTTCAGCGCATTGCCGCCGGTGGTGGTTTCGGGCGAGCCGAACATCACGCCGATCTTCATGCGGATCTGGTTGATGAAGATCACCAGGCAGTTGGTGCGCTTGATGGTGCCGGTCAGCTTGCGCAGCGCCTGGCTCATCAGGCGGGCCTGCAGGCCCGGCAGCGAATCGCCCATCTCGCCTTCGATTTCGGCCTTGGGCACCAGGGCCGCCACCGAGTCGATCACGATCAGGTCGACCGAGCCCGAGCGCACCAGCGCGTCGGTGATTTCCAGTGCCTGCTCGCCGGTGTCGGGCTGGGAGATCAGCAGGTCGCCCACGGACACGCCGAGCTTGCCGGCGTAGTTGACGTCGAGCGCGTGCTCGGCATCGATAAAGGCGCAGGTGCCGCCCAGCTTTTGCATTTCGGCCACGACCTGCAGCGTCAGCGTGGTCTTGCCCGAGGATTCCGGACCGTAGATTTCCACCACGCGGCCGCGCGGCAGCCCGCCGACGCCCAGCGCGATGTCCAGGCCCAGCGAGCCGGTCGACACGACCTGGATATCCTGGTCGATGTCGGCCTCGCCCAGTTTCATGATCGAGCCCTTGCCGAACTGCTTCTCGATCTGGGCCAGCGCGGCCGCCAGCGCCTTCTGCTTTTCGGCGCTTACGCCAGCACCCGCCTTCTTGCCGTCATCCATGGTCGTCCTTCCGTCAATGGTGTATAAATAGGCCGCATGTGGCGCGCTGCCTGCTTTTGCGGGTAACCGCCCGACCCGCGCCGCGCTGCGAACTCCTGATGACAATGAACCTGGCAGCAGGGGCAAACATTGGGCAAACGTCGGTAATACATTCGTTGCTAAATTCAGTACGATCCGGCCCGCTCACTGCGCGACCGGATCAAGCGAGTACTGTATAAAAAAACAGTATGCTTGGCAAGTCCCGCACGCGTCATTTGATGTAAAGCGACGACTAAGCCGGCCAGGGTGGAGACAACCATGCGTATTCTGATCGCCGAAGATGACGATGTGCTGGCAGATGGCCTGACACGCTCATTACGTCACTCCGGCTATGCCGTCGACCATGTTGCCAGTGGGGTTGAAGCCGACTCGGCGCTCTCGACCCAGACCTTCGACCTCCTGATCCTCGATCTCGGCCTGCCCCGCATGCCCGGGCTGGAAGTGCTCAAGCGCCTGCGCACGCGCGGCGCCATGCTGCCGGTGCTGATCCTGACCGCGGCGGACGGCGTCGATGAGCGCGTCAAGGGCCTGGACCTGGGCGCCGATGACTACATGGCCAAGCCCTTCGCCCTGTCCGAGCTGGAAGCCCGCGTGCGCGCGCTGGTGCGGCGCGGCGCCGGCGGTGGCGCCACGCTCACGCACCACGGCCCGCTGGCCTTCGACCAGGTTGGCCGCATCGCCTACCTGAACGAGCAGATGCTGGATCTCTCCGCGCGCGAGGTCGGACTGCTGGAGATCCTGCTCACCCGCACCGGGCGGCTGGTATCGAAGGAGCAACTGGTCGACCACCTGTGCGAATGGGGCGAGGAGGTCAGCAACAATGCCATCGAAGTCTATGTGCACCGGCTGCGCAAGAAGATCGAGGTGGGCGGGATCCGCATTGCCACGGTGCGCGGGCTGGGCTACTGCCTGGAGAAATTCCAGGCCGCCGTGACGCACGACTAGAAAGCGCCATTAGAATCGGAATCGGAATCGGAATCGGCATCGGCGCCGTTTCCCTTTGACGGCATGCCGGCGACACCGCCAAGACCTGCCCGACCACCTCCTCCCCATGAGCCTGCTGCGACTGCCCCGGCGGCGCGCGCGGGCCGCACGGCCCGCGCGCGCGCCCTCCCCGCCCGATGAGATCGTCAGCGACGAAACGCTGGCCGACGCCCTGCCGCACCTTGAAGACAGCGCGGGCCATCCGTCGCCGCGTTCGCTGTTCGGCGAAATCCTGGACTGGATGCTGGCGCCGCTGCTGCTGCTGTGGCCGATGAGCATTGCCGTGACCTACCTGGTGGCGAAGTCCATTGCCAACGGGCCCTTCGACCGCTCGCTGGAGGCCAGCGCCATCGTGCTGTCGCAGCAGGTGCGCGAGGTCAACGGGCGCGTCACGCTGCAGTTGCCCCTGTCCGCGCGCGAAATCCTGCGGGCCGATGAAACCGACAACATCTACTACCAGGTGGTGGGCACGCATGGCGAGTTCGTCGCCGGGGACAACGACATGCCACTGCCCGGCGAGGACGATCGCGGCCACGCCGGGCTGGTCTCGCTGCGCGACGACCGCATCGCGGGCAACGACGTGCGCGTGGCCTACACCTACGTCGACCTGAAGCAGGCGGGCGACGCGCAGCCGGTGCTGGTGCAGGTTGGCGAGACGCTCGACAAGCGCGCGCGGCTGGCCAATGAAATCATCAAGGGCGTGATCCTGCCGCAGTTCGTGATCCTGCCGCTGGCGGTGGTGCTGGTGTGGTTCGGCCTCACACGCGGGCTGGCCCCGCTGACCTCGATCCAGCAGCGCATCCGCGCGCGCAACCCCGGCGACACCAGCCCCATCGACGAACACGCCGCGCCGCAGGAAATCACGCCGCTGGTGGCCTCGTTCAACGACCTGCTGGCGCGGCTCGACGTTTCCGTGCAGACGCAAAAGCGCTTTATCGCCGATGCCGCCCACCAGATGAAGACGCCGCTGGCCGGGCTGCGCATGCAGGCGGAGCTGGCGCAGCGCGAGCAATCGCCCGAGGAGCTGCGCAAGTCGCTGGCGCAGATCGCCGGCAGCTCGGAGCGCGCGGCCCACCTGGTGACACAGCTGCTGTCGCTGGCGCGCATGGAGAACCTGGCCGGCGCCGGCAGCATGGCGCCACTGGACCTGGCCGCGCTCGCGCGCGAGGTGGTCAAGGACTGGCTGCCGCAGGCGTGGGCGCGCCGCATCGATCTCGGCGTGGATGCCGACGACCACCCGGTGATGGTGCAAGGCAATCGCCTGATGCTTACCGAGATGCTCAACAACCTGATCGACAACGCCATCCGCTACACGCCGGCCGATGGCCACGCCACCGTGCGCGTCAGCGCGGATGCCTTCGAGCCCTTCGCGTATCTCGACGTGGAAGACACCGGCCCCGGCATCCCGGTGGCCGAGCGCGAGCGCGTGATGGAACGGTTCTACCGCGTGCTCGGCACCAAGACCCAGGGCAGTGGCCTGGGCCTGGCCATCGTGCGCGAGATCGTGCAGCAGCACGGCGGCGATGTGAGCATTCTCGACCACGTCTACCAGACGGAGCCGCGCCTGGCCGGCGCGTGCTTTCGCATCACGCTGCGCCGGCCATCTCCCCTGGAGCCTGCATGACCGACCCCGACCACACGCGCGGCGGGCGCGACCAGGCCGATCAGTCCGAGCGCCGCGCGTGGCATCGCAACCTGCGCTGGATTGCCGTGCTGCTGTCGATCTGGTTCGTCGTCACCTTCGTGGTCGCCTGGTATGCCCGTGAGCTGCGCTTCGATTTCTTCGGCTGGCCCTTCTCGTTCTGGGTCGGCGCGCAGGGCGCGCTGATCGTCTACGTCCTGATGGCGGCAATCTATGCCTGGCGCATGAACCGCGATGAAGACGATGACGCCGGCGTGCCGCCCGTGCCCGCCCGCCAGCGTGACGATGCTGCATAGCAAGATCCCGGCACCGCCACGCATCACCGACTCACACAGACCCGCCTGACACCTTTCGCACCGCGGCGCAGCACCGCCAGGCCTGCTTTGCGCCTAGCGTATACCCCGAGCGTTTAGTGGCGAACTCGGCCGACATTGTCAGAACGCAGTAAGGTTCGCCTCCCACAATCCATTGCAACTTCGGAGGTTGTCGCGCGTCCGCCAGAGAGCGAGAGCGTGCCGGCCGCCAGCCCGAAAGATTCCGATCACAAACGGAGGAGACAATGGCCAACGCACAAAACGTGGCGATGCCCGGGGGCAGCGCCCAGAACTCGGCAATGACTGCCGAAGAGAGGAAGGTGATCTTTGCCTCCTCGCTCGGGACGGTGTTCGAGTGGTACGACTTTTATCTTTACGGTTCGCTGGCGGCCATCATCGCCAAGCAGTTCTTCTCCGGCCTCGATCCAACCGCCGCCTTCATTTTCGCCCTGCTGGCATTTGCCGCCGGCTTCATCGTGCGGCCGTTCGGCGCGCTGGTGTTTGGCCGCCTGGGCGACATGATCGGGCGCAAGTACACCTTCCTGGTAACCATCCTGATCATGGGTGCCTCGACCTTCATCGTGGGCCTGCTGCCGGGATTTGCCAGCATCGGCTGGGCCGCCCCGATCATCCTGATCGGGCTGCGCATGCTGCAGGGCCTGGCGCTCGGCGGCGAGTACGGCGGTGCCGCCACCTACGTGGCCGAGCACGCGCCGCACGGCAAGCGCGGCGCCTATACCGCATGGATCCAGACCACCGCCACGCTCGGCCTGTTCCTGTCGCTGATCGTGATCCTGGTGTGCCGCAACATGACGGGCGCGAACTTTGAAGTCTGGGGCTGGCGCATTCCGTTCCTGGTCTCGATCCTGCTGCTCGGCGTGTCGGTCTACATCCGCCTGTCGATGAGCGAATCGCCCGCCTTCCAGAAGATGAAGGCCGAAGGCAAGACCTCCAAGGCCCCGCTGACCGAAGCATTCGGCCAATGGCGCAACCTGAAGATCGTGATCCTGGCGCTGATCGGCCTGACCGCCGGCCAGGCCGTGGTCTGGTACACCGGCCAGTTCTACTCGCTGTTCTTCCTGACCCAGGTGCTCAAGGTCGACGCCACCACCGCCAACCTGCTGATCGCGGGCGCCCTGGTGATCGGCACGCCGTTCTTCATCTTCTTTGGCTCGCTGTCGGACAAGATCGGGCGCAAGTGGATCATCATGGCCGGCTGCGCGCTGGCGATGCTGACCTACTTCCCGCTGTTCAAGGCCCTGACCCACTACGCCAACCCGGCCCTGGAGCGCGCGCAGCAAAGCGCCCAGATCGTGGTGACCGCGGATCCGAAGCAATGCTCCTTCCAGGGCAGCCCGATCGCCCGCGAAATCGATTTCCGCAGCTCCTGCGACATCGTCAAGCGGACCCTGGCACAAGCTTCGGCCAGCTATGAAGTGGTGGAGGCCCCGGCCGGCACCGTAGCCTCGGTGAAGATCGGCGACAAGGAGATCGCTTCCTTCAACGCCTCGCTGGTGCCGGCAGGCCACAGCTTCGACGATGCGAGCAAGAAGCAGATCGCTGCGTTCAAGAAGCAGGTGGGCGAGTCGATGGCCTCGGCCGGCTACCCGACCAAGGCGGACCCCGCGCAGATGAACACCATCATGGTGCTGGTGGTCCTCGTCATCCTGGTGATCTACGTGACCATGGTGTACGGCCCGATCGCGGCCATGCTGGTGGAGATGTTCCCGACCCGGATCCGCTACACGTCCATGTCGCTGCCGTATCACATCGGCAATGGCTGGTTCGGCGGCCTGCTGCCCACCATCTCCTTCGCGCTGGTGGCACAGAACGGCAACATCTACTACGGCCTCTGGTACCCGATCATCATCGCGGGCATCACCCTGGTCCTCGGCTCGCTGTTCATCCGTGAAACCAAGGACGTGGATATCTACGCCAACGACTGAAGGCGCGTGAGCCGGCCCGTCGTCCAGGGCACCAGCCTCATGCACGACTGATCCGGTAGTCAGTCGCTCCACCGGCGGGCCGCAAGGCCCGCCTTTTTTTTGCAGGCTGCAGGGTGCATGCCGTGCCATTCGACGCCCTCAAAAGTTTTTGAAGAAGTGGTGTTGACAGCCTCAAAATGCCATGTATAATCTCGGTCTTGTTCGGCGAATTAGCTCAGTTGGTTAGAGCGACGGAATCATAATCCGCAGGTCCGGGGTTCGAGTCCCTGATTCGCCACCATATTCGTTGAAGCCTGGAAACGGGCTACAACAAAAACCCCTCCCGATCGCAAGATCGGGAGGGGTTTTGCTTTTGGGGCTTCTGCTTTCTTGCGATCGATTTCTATCCTCGCCGGATCTACGCTCCACCTTCAGAGCACCCCGCGGCGGAGACTCCCGCTTGCCTACCGCAACGATGCCGACCTAAGCTGCATGCAGTGGATGCCATGCGCGGGGCCGCGCACAGAGCATTGCACCACCTCCTTCCACAGGGATGTGAGAGTGATTCCAGAGTGACACAGCACTGACTATGCATCGCCCGTCCGTGGCCTGCCGCGCGTCATGATGACCATCGCCCATCCGTATCAACAGGTGCAGGAGCGAGGAACGCTGAAGTGTTTCCTGCTGGCTCTGTTCATGCATATGCTGCTGGGCTTGATGCTTTACTACGGGGTGCATTGGCAGAGCCGCACGCCGGCCGGCGTGGAGGCGGAGCTGTGGGACACCGTGCCCGAGATTGCGCAGCCCCAGCCGGTGGTCCAGCCGACGCCCGTGGAACCGCAGCCCGTGTTGAAGCCGGAGCCGGACGACAACGCCGACATCGCCCTGCAGGCTCAGAAGCGCAAGCAGGCCGCCGCGGCCGAGGAAGCCAGGCAGGCCGACCAGCGCGAGCGCCAGGCACGAGAGGCGGAGCGCCAGGCGGCCTTGAAGCAGCAGCGCAAGAGCGAACTAGCGCGCCTGCAGGCCATGGCCAACAGCGCTCCCACCACCGGTGGCGTAGGCAGCCGCGCGGGCACCGGCGCCGGTGCTGGCGGCAACGCCTCGCCCGGCTACGCGGACCGCGTGCGGCGCCGCGTGAAGCCGAACATCATCTTTACCGAAGAGATCGCCGGCAACCCGGCCGCGGTGGTCGCGGTGCGCATGGCGCCGGATGGCTCGCTGCTGTCGGTGCGGCTCACCAAATCCAGCGGCAATGCCGGCTGGGACAACGCCGTGCTGCGCGCGGTGGAGCGATCCGACCCGCTGCCGCGCGACGAGAACGGCGTGGCGCCCCCCGGCGTCAACATCACGTTCATGCCCAGGGAATAGCGGCCGGCCACAAACAAAAAGCCCCTTCGGTCCTTGCGATCCGAAAGGGCTTGACTGTCAGGCTTGCGCAACCGGGACAACTTAATGTCCACGGCCACCTGCCCGATCAGAACGACGGCACCATTGCGCCCTTGAACTCGTTCTTCATGAATTGCCGTACCTCTTCTGACTGGTAAGCCGCGACCAGTTTCTTCACCCACGGCTTGTCCTTGTCCTGCGTGCGCACGGCGATGATGTTGGCGTACGGGCTGTGGATGTCTTCCAGCGCGATGGCGTTGCGGGTGGGCTGCAGGCCGGCGGCGAGCGCGTAGTTGGTGTTGATCACCGCCGCGGCCACGTCGGGCAGCGAGCGCGCCAGTTGCGCGGCGTCGAGCTCGACGAGCTTCAGCTTCTTCGGGTTGTCGCTCACGTCCAGCGGCGTGGCGTTGACGCCGTTGGTACCGACACCGCTCTTGAGCTTGATCACGCCCTGCGCGGCCAGCAGGAGCAACGCGCGGTTCTCATTGGAGGGATCGTTGGGCACGGCGACCTTGGCGCCTTGCGGCAGGTCCTTGGGCGACTTCAGCTTCTGCGAGTAGATGCCCAGCGGAGAGATATACGTGTAGCCCACGCTGACCATCTTGTAGCCGCGCTGCTTCACCTGGCTGTCCAGGTAAGGCTGATGCTGGAAGCTGTTGGCGTCGAGGTCGCCGGCGTCGAGCGCGGCGTTGGGCTGCACATAGTCGTTGAACTCGACGACCTTGATATTGAGCCCTTCGCGCTTGGCGACCTTCTGCACCACCTGCCAGACTTGCGCGTCCGGGCCGCTGACGGTACCGACGCGCAGGGTCTGCTCCTGCGCCATCGCAGCGCCCGATGCCACGATGCCGAGCGCGGCGACCGCGACGGACAGCGCTTGCCGGAGGGAGGGATAAGAGAAACCGGAAAAACCAGAAAAGTTGGACATGCTGCTTGTGTTCCTTTCCGCCATGCGCGCCAGCTTGCATGGCCTTAACCATGATGACAGCCCAGCACACGTTCGATGCACGTTCAGTGCGCCTGCTCGCTCATCGTGCGCGACTCGACCTTGGGCGCATTTTGCCATCCACCGCCCAGCGCAAGGAAGAGATTGATCTGGTCCAGCGCGACCTGGCTTTCCGACGCCGCCAGTGACGCTTCGGTGCTGGCGAGCGTGCGGTCGGCATCCAGGCTGAACAGGTACGGCGAGCGGCCGGCCTGGTAGAGCTGGCGGTTCTGCCGCGCGACTTCGTTGGCCTTGTCGCGGGCATCGCGCAGCGCCTGGGTGCGCTCCAGCTCACGCGTGTAGCTGCTCAGCGCCGACTGCGTTTCGCGCAGCGCCTTGAGCACCACGCCGTCGAAGTGGGCAAGCGCCGCTTCGGCGCCGGCTTCGGTGCCATGGATGCGGGCGCGGGTGCCGCTGGTCGGGATGTTCCAGGTGATCAGCGGGCCATAGCCCCAGTGCGCGGTCGGTGCCTGGCCGAGGTGGTCGAGGATGCCGGTGAAGCCGGCGGAGGCGCCGATGCGGATGGACGGGTACAGATCCGCCGTGGCAACGCCGATCTTGGCCGTGGCCGAGGCGAGTTCGCGCTCGGCCTGGCGCACATCGGGGCGGCGCTTGAGCAGCGCGGCGCCGTCGCCCACGGGCAGCGCCTGGCGCAGCCTGGGTTCTTCGTGGCAGGCGTACTCCGCCTGCGAGGTGGCGCTGGGCGGCTTGCCCAGCATCACCGCCAGCCGGTACGCCGCGCCCTCTTGCTCGGCCTTGAAGCGCGGCAAGGCCGCGCGCAGCACGTCGGCCTGCGCCTGTGAGCGCAGCAGGTCCACCGGCTGCCCGCGCCCGGCATCGACCAGCTTGCGGGCCAGCTCGACGCCGCGGCGCTGCAACTCCAGCTGATGCTCGGCCACGACCAGTTCATGCGTGGCGGCGCAGCCCTGCACGTAGGCGCGCACGGTCTCGGCCACCACGCCAACACGGGCCTGGTCGAGTGCCGCCTGGCTGGCTTGCGCACCGGCCAGCGCCGCTTCATCCGCGCGCGCCAGCTTGCCGAAGAAGTCGATCAGGTAGGAAACCTTGAAGCCGACATCGCCAAAGTTCATCACCGGGATCTTCTCTTCCTTGAGCAGCGGCTCGCCCGCGATCTGCCCGCGTTCCGCGCTGGCGGAGAGCCGGGCTTCCGGCAGGTTCTCTGCCTCCACCTCGTGGTAGACCGCGATGGCGCGCTTCAGGTTGGCCGCGGCCACGCGCAAATCGGTATTGGCAACAAGCGCCTGCTGCACCAGCTGGTCGAGCTTCGGATCGTCATACAGGCGCCACCAGCCATCGGGCACCTCGGCAATCGATACGGCGGGGTTGTTCGTGCCGAGCAGCGGGCCGTTGGCCGCTTGCGCCTTCACGGCGGCGTTGTCCGGCACATGGTAGTCGGGCCCGACCGTGGTGCAGGCGGCAAACAGCAACGGCACCAGTGCGGGCAGCAGGGCTTTGCGCAACGTGTTCACCGCGCGCCTCCCTGGCTGGCGGCTCCCTTGCCGGCCAGCGCGAGCTTGTCCTTCTGATCCTTCTGGCCTTCGGGCCCGGCCTGCGCCTTGTCCCGGGCCGAGGGCTCACGCACCGACACGGTAGCGGTACGGCCTGCGACCATGCGCAAGTCGGCGGGCGGCTCGTCCAGCGCGATGCGCACCGGGATGCGTTGCGCGAGGCGGACCCAGTTGAACGTCGGGTTCACATTCGGCAGCAGGTTGGAGCCGTTGGTGCGGTCCCGGTCCTCGATGCCGGCGGCAATGCTCTGCACGTGGCCATGCAGCACGCGGGATTCGCCCATGATGCGGATGTCCACCGGATTGCCGATATGGATGCCGTGCAGCTTGGTTTCTTCGAAGTAGCCTTCCACGTGGAAGGAATTCGCATCCACCATCGACAGCACCGGGCGGCCGGTGTTGACGTAGTCGCCCAGGCGCGGCAGCCGGTCGTTCAGGTAGCCGTCGACCGGGCTGAGCACGCTGGTGCGCTCCAGGTTGAGCTTGGCGAGGTTGACCGCGGCCTGCGCCTGCGCCAGCGCCGCTTCGCCTTGCTGGACCTTGGCCAGGCCTTCTTCCACCACTTCCTTGGAGACGACCTCGGACAGGGTCTGGCTGCGGCGGGCTTCACGGCGCGCCTGCGCGAGCACGGCGCTTTGCGCCGCCGCCGTGGCCTGCGCCTGCTGCAAGGCCAGCGCGAAGCGGTCGCGGTCGATCTCGAACAACGGCTGTCCGCGTTGCACGCGCTGGTTGTCCTTGACGAGGACCTTGGTCACCAGCCCGGACACGTCCGGCGCGATCTGCACCACGTCTGCGCGGATATGGCCGTCGCGGGTCCATGGCGCCACGGTGTAGTAATCCCACAGGTGCTTGACGACGACGACCGCGGCCGCGGTGACGACAAGGGTAAGGACGATGGGTCCAAGCGTACGAAGATTCAGTTTCATGACTGCAGCCGATAGGCCAGGTAGACGGTGCCACCCAGGACGATCACATATAACGCCAGATTGAACAGGGACCGGTGCCAGACCAGCCGATAAAAACCCACACGCGCCAGCACGGCACGCGCGCACGCGGTGATCAGGAACGCCACCAGCATCCACGCCAGCAGGCTCGGGACAAACACACCATAGACGTCGACTTCACCGCTCATTGCTTGTTGCTCGCTTGCTTGCTCATTGGGTCTGCCGCCTGGCCCGCGGGCAAGGCACCCGCCGCGCTCATTGCCACGGGCGCCGCCGAAAACAGCGCGACGTGCATTTCCACCAGCGCGGCAAAGGACTCGCGCGAAGCCTGGTCGGCGCGCGAGGCAACCTTGCCGATCGCCTTGGCCAGCCGGTCGCGCAGCACTTGCGGCGGCGTGTCGGCACGGGCGTCCAGGCGTGCCTGGTAGTAGCTGGCAACGCCCTGCAGCACGCGCCGTACCGAGTGCTGGTGCTCCGGCGCCAGCGCGGGCAGTTCGCGCTGCAGCGCCAGCGTGCTGAGCTCCACGCGCACTTCGGTAAAGCCGTCGCCGGTGGTTTCATCCTCGCTGGCCGCCAGCCGCGGCACCAGTTGCGCCAGGCGGTCCAGCATGCGGGCACGCAGATGCGCGTGCTCGCCCGGCTCGCGCCCGGTGGCGTTGCGGGCGATATCGCCCCAGCTGGCGCGCACCAGCCTGCGTACCGCGGCCCTGGTGCCGAAGGGGCGGGCCACCAGGGTCCACACCAGCGCGAACAGAATGCCCGCGATGCCGGCCACGTTGCCGTTGAAGAAGGCGTTGAAGTCGGCGTTGTAGGCGCCCTGGATGCCGATATCGTTGGCCGTGATCACGGCCAGCGGCATGGCGATCAACGCGAGCCGGGGCTGCGCCATCATCAAGCCGATGATCAGGTAGGGCACCGCGAACATCAGCACCAGCATCTCGAAATCGTGCGCGTTCGGCAGGACCACGAACAGGTAGATGGTAGCGAGCACCAGGCAGACCACGTTCCAGCGGAAGAACGAGCGGATCATCGGCGCCGGCTCGTCCATCGCGGCAAAGAAGCAGCACGACACCGCGCCCAGCGCGACCGCGCCGGCGCCATCCGCCCAGCCTGTCCAGATCCACACCATGCCCATGCTGAAGATCGCCAGAGCGGTTGTGGCGGTGGAGAACAGCAGCATGCCGTGATCGTAGTGGCGCGCGGCGCCCACGCCCCAGCGCCGGAACACCGGCGCCCAGTCGCCCTGCGGTGCCGCCTCGCCGATACAGCGCTGCAGCGACACGCAGTCCTGCCACAACTCCATCAGCTCACGCAGACGGCCTTCGGCCGTGGCGGCCAGCGCCGCGTGCCAGTCTGGCCCGGCACTGCCAGGCTCCAGGCCGGCGTCGTCGATCGGCGCGTGGGCGGATAGCTGCAACGCCGGCAGCGGCGCCAGCGCGCCCGCGCTGATCCATGCCGACACCAGCGCCATGTTGTGCGACAGGCGTTGCGGAATGCCCGCGGCGTGCTGGTGCAAGGCGTCCACCACGGAAGCCAGCGACGACAGCACGGGCAGCAGCATGGTCATGCGGCCACGCAACTCCTGCGCGTGCTTGACGCGCGCGGCGCTTTCGGCGTCGTAGGAGAGATGGCTGATCAACTGGTCGAGCGCGAGGATGTCGGCGGCCAGGCGATGGCGGCTGTGATGGCGCGACACCTTCGCGGCCGGCTGCGCCGAGAGCATATCGGTGGCCCACAGCGCGGCGTCCGCCAGCCACTGGGCGGATTTCTGGCCGAGCACCGTGGCCACCTTGGCGGGGAAGATGGTCGAGCCGACAAGGCTCGCGCACACGATGCCCAGGCAGATTTCCTCGGCCCGCGCCACGGCGATGTCGAACACGCCCGAGGGATCGCTCACCGAGGGCAAGGCCACCATCGGCAGCGTATAGGCCGCCAGCATGAACACATAGCTGCGCGGCGTGCGGTGCAGCAGCGCGACATAGAGCAGGATGCCGGTCCATAACGCCACCGCGGCCATCAGCAACACTGGCGCATTGACCAGCGGCGGCACGATGGCGACGGATGCGGCCGCGCCAAGCAGCGTGCCAAGCACGCGATACAGCGCCTTGGAGCGCGTGGCGCCGGTGAGCGGATGCGCCACGATATACACGGAGGCCATGGCCCAGTACGGGCGCGGCAGACCAAGGTACAGCGCGATGAACAGCGCCAGCATGGCTGCCGCAAAGGCTTTGAGGGAGAAGATCCAGTCCCGTCCGGTGGGCCAGCTGACCATGTTCTTACGACCCGAAAGCAGTGGTGGGCGCGGACTCGGCGGCTTGGGCGAGCGCGTTGAGCACGCGCATGGCGCCCTCGAAGTCCTGCTCGCTGACGCCAGCGAAGACGCTGGCGCGGAGTTGCTTGAGCTCGACCTCGATTTTTTCGGCGAGCGCCTCGCCGGCGTCGGTGAGCCAGAGCGCATTGGCCCGGCGATCGTTCGCATCCACTTCCCGGCGCACAAGGCCGGCGGCGGAGAGCTGGTCAACCAGACGGACCAGCGATGCACCTTCCAGCCCGACATAGTCGGCCAGGGTGACCTGGCGCACGCCGCCGCCAAGGCGGCGGATAAACAGCAGGGGCCCCGCCGCCGCCGCGGAAATCCCGTAGGCGGTAACGGCGCCCTGCGAAATGTGGCGCCACTGGCGCCCGGCCAGCATGAGCTGGCCGGTAAAGGCAAAACGGAGGGCGTCGATGGCAGGCATGGACGGAATGATAGCAGCCATATAGTTAGGATGCAAATTATCACATTACAAAGCAATCCCCGTTGAAACAAGACGATGCGAAATGCCGCAAGAAGCACATGAAGATGGCATCACCTTTGAACCTGCCTTGCGCGTCCGGGCATCGGCGCCGATCATCGGGACTGATATACGCGGGATATCGGCATCGCCGAAATGAATATTGGACACCCGAGGGCACGGTCCCTTAGCCTTTTGGGCTAGCGATTGTCGGCGGCACCGCGCTGCGCCGGCCGTCCCGAGCCAAGGCGACGACGACTACGACAACAAAGACCGGAGACCCGCATGACAAGCTTCCTGCGCTATGAGCAGCAGGGCCACATCGTGACCCTGACCATGAACGAGCCGCAGCGGCGCAACCCCCTCACCGGCAACACCGCTGTGGCCGACTTCCTGGAGGCCATCGACCGCATCCACCGCGACACCAGCGTGCGCGCGGTGATCATCACCGGCGCTGGCACCGCGTTTTCCTCAGGTGGCAATATCCGCGACATGGAACGCCAGGCTTCGGGCCAGGTGCCCGGCATGGAGATTCGCCAGGACTATCGCCTGGGCATCCAGCGCCTGCCGCTGGCGCTGTTCAACCTGGAGGTGCCGGTGATCGCCGCCGTCAATGGCGCGGCCATGGGCGCGGGCCTGGACCTGGCCTGCATGTGCGACATGCGCATTGCGTCCGAGCAGGCGCAGTTTGCCGAGAGCTTCGTCAAGCTGGGCATCATTCCGGGGGATGGCGGCGCCTGGCTGCTGCCGCGCGTGATCGGCCTTGCGCGCGCCGCCGAGCTGACCTTCACCGGACAGGTCATCGATGCGCGCCAGGCGCTGGAGTGGAACCTGGTGTCGCGCGTGGTGCCGCCGGATCAGCTGCTGCCCACGGCCAATGAACTGGCCGAACGCATTGCCGCCAATCCGCCGCATGCGGTGAGGCTGGCCAAGCGCCTGCTGCGCGAGGCATTGCATACCCGGCTGGATACGCTGCTGGAATTGTCGGCGGGCTTCCAGGCGCTGTCGCACCAGACCTCGGATCACCGCGAGGCGGTGTCGGCCTTCCTGGACAAGCGCAAGCCCGAGTTCACCGGGAGCTGATCCATCGTCGTTCCCATTGCCATCAAGAGAGATCGGAGACCCGCCATGCAGCAAGCCGTCATCGTCGACGCCATCCGTTCGCCCATGGGCCGCGCCAAGCCCGGCTCGGCCTTCACCGAACTCCATCCCACGGAGCTGCTGGCGCAGGTGCTGGCGGGGCTGGTCGAGCGCAACAAGCTGGACCCGGGGCTGGTGGAAGACGTCATCACCGGATGCGTGAGCCAGGTGGGCGAGCAATCCGCCACGCCCGGCCGCGTGGCCTGGCTGGCGGCGGGATTCCCCGAGCATGTGCCCTCCACCACCATCGACCGCAAATGCGGCTCCAGCCAGCAGGCCGTGCACTTTGCCGCGCAAGGCATCATGGCGGGCGCTTACGACATCGTGGTTGCCTGCGGCATCGAGTCCATGAGCCGTGTGCCGATGGGCTCGGCACGCATTGGGCAGAATCCGTACGGCCCGTCGTTCGAGGCGCGCTATGCGCCCGGGCTGGTGTCGCAAGGAGTCGCGGCGGAGCTGGTCGCGGCGCAGTGGGAACTGTCGCGCCACGATCTCGATCAGTACGCGGCGCAATCGCACCAGCGCGCGCACCAGGCGCGCGAGGCCGGCGCGTTCCGCCGCGAGATCCTGCCGATCCGTACCGCCGCGGGCCTCGTCGCGCACGATGAAACCATCCGCCCCGCCACCACCGCCGAGCGCCTGGCCACGCTGGCGCCGTCCTTTCGCGACGAGACGCTCGGCCAGCGCTTCCCGCAGATCGGCTGGCATGTGACCGCCGGCAACGCCTCGCAGATCAGCGACGGCGCCGCCGCCATCTTGCTGATGAGCGAGCGCGCCGCCTCCCGCCTGGGCCTGAACGCCCGCGCGCGCTTCGTCGCCTTCGATGCCTGCGGCGACAGCCCCCTGACCATGCTGACGGCGCCGATCCCGTCGAGCAAGCGCGCGCTGGACAAAGGCGGCCTTACGCTCGATGCGATTGCACACTACGAGATCAACGAGGCCTTTGCCTGCGTGCCGCTCGCGTGGCAGCGCGCGCTGGGCGCCGACCCGGCGCGCCTGAACCCGCGCGGCGGCGCGATCGCGCTCGGCCACCCGCTGGGCGCGTCGGGCGCGCGGCTGATGACCACCATGCTGCACGCGCTGGAAGACAGCGGCGAGCGCTACGGCCTGCAATCGATGTGCGAGGCCGGCGGCATGGCCAACGCCACCATCATCGAACGGCTCTGAGCCGGCCACCTATATTCAGAACGCGATCCGCATGGCGCCGCGCTAAAGGCGCCGCTCGCGCAAGGCCCCGGGGTTCTCCCCGGGCCATCCGGTTTCGAATCTGGTTATCATGCTCCGGTCACCATCACCGCCAGCATGCGCGACGCGCCTCCTATGCGAAACCGGATCAACGAAGAAATCACCCTGCGCAAGCTCGAAGTCCTGCTCGCCTATATGGAGACCGGCAACCTCGCCAAGGCCGCCGAGGCGCTGGATGTGAGCACGGTCAGCGTGCACCGCGCACTGCACTCGCTGGAAGAAGGCATGCGCTGCGCGTTGTTCCGCCACGAAGGGCGCAACCTGCAGCCGACCGAAGCGGCGCACGTGCTGGCGGATGTGGCCACCGATGTCATCAAGGCCATGGCCGACGGCATCCGCGCCACGCGCCAGGCCGCCGGATATTCGGCCGATCACATGAAGATCGGCTCGCTCTATTCGCTGACCATCCGCACGGTGCCCGACGTGGTGATCGGCATCAAGGTCAGGCGGCCGGAACTGCAGGCTGAACTGGTGCTCGGCTCCAACGCCGACCTGCTCTTCAAGCTCAAGCAAGGCGCCATCGACGCTGCGCTGATGGCCATGCCCGAGCCGGACCCCGAGATCGAGTCCATTGCGCTGTTCGAAGACGAAATCTACTTCGCCGCACCGGCGGATTCGCCTTATGCGCGGCAAGCCTCCATCGACCTGCGGCAATGCCGGGACGAACCCTTCGTCACGCTCAGCGAAGGTTTCATCACCTACCAGGGCTTCATGGACGCCTTTCGCATCGCCGACTTCACGCCCAATGTGGTGATGAAGGTCGGCGATATCTTCTCGCTGATGAACCTGGTCAGCGGCGGCGTGGGCTACGCGCTGCTGCCCGGCCGCGTGCGCGACGTGTTTGCGCACAAGGTGACGCTGGTTCCGCTGTCCTCGCAGTACCGGCTGCGCCAGACCATTGGGCTGAGCTTCTTGCGGCGGCGCGAGCGGGATCCGAACTTGCTGGCGCTGGCGGCGGTTTGCCGGCTGACGATGCGGGTGCCGCAACCGGCCTAGCCAACGATCGCCTTGGTCGCCAGAAACAACAACGACGGCCCCAGCAGGCACCCCAGCCCGGTGTGGAACGTAGCCACCAGCGCACCGTAAGGCACCAGCCTGCGGTCCGTCGCCGCCAGCCCCGCCGATACCCCGCTGACGGTGCCCGCCAGGCCGCCGAACACCATCGCGGCGCGCGGGTTGTTCAGCCCCAGGAAGCCTGCCGCCATGGGCGTGCCCACCATCACGATGATGGCCTTGATCAGCCCGGTGGCGATGCTCAGCGCGATCACGTCGGAGCTGGCGCCCAGCGCGGCGCCGGTCACCGGCCCCACGATGTATGTCACCGCCCCGGCGCCGATGGTGGTCATGCTGACCGCATCGCTGTAGCCGAAGGCGCGCGCCACGGCAGCACCCACGATAAACGGCAGGATGGTGCCGAGCAACAGAGACACCGCGCCGACCAGCCCGGCCTTGCGCGCCTCGGTCACCTGCACCTCGAAGGCGGTGGCGACGATGGCGAAGTCGCGCAGCATGGCGCCGCCCATCAGGCCGATGCCGGAAAACAGCGAGAGATCGGCCAGGCCTTTTTCCTTGCCGGTGACGATGCCGCCGTAGTAGGCCAGCAGCAGCCCGATCACGATGGCGATGGCGGAGCCGTGGACGCGCCCGAAGGTCAGCCAGCGCGAGAGCCTTGACGACAGCCACATGATGATGCCAACCGCGGCAAACGCGGTGACCAGGGCGTTCTGCAGCAGGATGTTCTCGATAATGTGCGAAATGGAATGCGGCATGGCGGCGTCCTTAGCGCGATGCGTGGCTGGGGGTGGCTTCCGGCGAGGGCAGCGGCGGCAATGGCGCGTGGTCGCCGGTGCGGCTGAGCACGGCGATGCAGCAGGCCGAGACCAGCACCGCGCCGACTGCCGCGATCAGGGCTACCGGGCCGCCGCGCAACGCTGCGACCACGTTCTGCTGCGCCGCCATCGCCACCACCACCGGGATGTACATCGCGCCCCAGAAGCCAACGCCCGCCTCGGTCTCCTTGGGCAGGAGGCCGCGCCCGTGCAGGAAGAGCCGTATCGAGATCAGCAGCAGCATGGCGATGCCGACGCCGCCCACATTGGCCTTGACGCCGATCGCAATGCCTAGCAGTTCGCCAAGGAACAAGCCGATGAGGTGGCAGAGCGCCAGCAAGGCGGTTCCGTAGATGATCATGTTGCTGTCTCCTGTTGGCCCGTCGGCAGGGTTGCGCGCGGGCTGGTTCTAGGTTTGATGGATGCAATCTAGGCCAGCCATCGCGCTGCATCAATCAACCCGGCGGGAGAATCGTTAGCGTGGGATTAATGGCGGGAAGCCGGCATCCGGCGCACTGGTGACCTGACCGGCTCTTGCGCGGCGCGCACGGCGGCGTACTGTGCGCCCCGGGCAGGGACCAGACGTGTTGCATGTCGGGCCGCGAACACTTACACCTAGAGTAACGATGCCGCGCCGGGCGTCATTGCTTGCGCCGCACGCGCTGCGTATCTTGGTGCCATTCCTTGCATCAAGCACACCGGAGACGCGATGCCGAACCCAGCCACGGACCGACAGTGGGACACCCGCCGCAGCGAAAAGCGCCGCCGCATGGCACGCGGCGCCGCCTTTGCCAGCGGACGGGTCGTGCCCACCGCCGACATCGTCCCATTCCTCGAAGCCATCACCGCGCCGGGCGACCGCGTAGTGCTGGAGGGCAACAACCAGAAGCAGGCCGACTTCTTGTCGCGTTCG
Organism: Cupriavidus sp. UME77; assembly: GCF_014170355.1. Classification (NCBI taxonomy): domain Bacteria; kingdom Pseudomonadati; phylum Pseudomonadota; class Betaproteobacteria; order Burkholderiales; family Burkholderiaceae; genus Cupriavidus; species Cupriavidus sp. UME77. The sequence goes on along the minus strand of NZ_LZZU01000051.1, from coordinate 56,254 downwards.
CTGGCCGAGGTGGATCCGGCCAAAGTGCACGGCCTGCACATGATCATCCCGAGCGTGAGCCGGGTGGAACATCTCGACCTGTTCGAGCGCGGCATCGCCAGGAAACTGGACTTTGCCTATGCCGGCGCACAGAGCCTGCGCATCTCGCAGTTCCTCGAAGACGGCCAACTGGAGGTCGGCGCCATCCACACCTACATCGAGCTGTACGCGCGGCTCTATGTGGACCTGACGCCCAACATCGTATTGATCGCCGGCTACAAGGCCGACCGCGACGGCAACCTCTACACCGGTGCCAGCACCGAGGACACGCCCGCGCTGGTGGAGGCCGCCACTTTCCGCGACGGCATCGTGGTGGCCCAGGTCAACGAGATCGTGGACGACCCCGCCGGGCTGCCGCGCGTGGATATCCCTGGTTCCTGGATCGACTACGTGGTGCAGGCCGACAAGCCCTTCTTCTGCGAGCCGCTGTTCACGCGCGACCCGCGCCTGATCAAGCCGGTGCATGTGCTGATGGCCATGATGGCGATCCGCGGCGTGTACGAGCGCCACCAGGTGCAGTCGCTCAACCATGGCATCGGCTTCAACACCGCTGCCATCGAACTGATCCTGCCGACCTATGGCGAGTCGCTCGGCCTCAAGGGCAAGATCTGCAAGTACTGGACGCTCAACCCTCACCCCACGCTGATCCCCGCCATCGAGTCGGGCTGGGTGGAGAGCGTGCACAGCTTTGGCAGCGAACTCGGCATGGAGAACTATGTGGCCGCGCGCCCGGATGTGTTCTTCACCGGGGCGGATGGATCGATGCGCTCCAACCGCGCCTTCTGCCAGCTTGCCGGCCAGTACGCGGTGGACCTGTTCATCGGCTCCACGCTGCAGATCGACGGCGACGGCCACTCCTCCACCGTCACGCGCGGACGCTTGTCCGGCTTTGGCGGCGCGCCCAACATGGGCCACAACCCGGGCGGGCGGCGCCATCCCACGCCGGCGTGGCTCGACCTGATCGAGACCGACGACCCGCTCGCGCGCGGCCGCAAGCTGGTGGTGCAGATGGTGGAGACCTTCCAGGCTGGCGGCAAGCCGACCTTTGTCGAATCGCTCGATGCGGTGCAGGTGGCCAAGGACAGCGGCATGCCGCTGGCGCCGGTGATGATCTACGGCGACGACGTCACGCACGTGCTGACCGAGGAGGGCATCGCCTATCTCTACAAGGCACGTTCGCTGGAGGAGCGCCGCGCCATGCTGGCGGCCGTAGCCGGGGTGACGCCGATCGGCCTGCGCCACGACACCAGCACCACGCGCCGCATGCGCAGCGACGGCCTGATCGCGCTGCCCGAAGACCTCGGCGTGCAGCGCAGCCAGGCGACGCGCTCGCTGCTGGCGGCCAAGAGCATGGCCGACCTGGTCGACTGGTCCGGCGGGCTGTACGAGCCGCCGGCACGCTTCCGGAGCTGGTGATGGCGAGCCTCGCGTTACCTGCCGGGCACCGTGACGATGCCTTCAACCCCGCCGCCATCGCGCTGGCCGATCTCGCCGTCAATGCGCTGATCGACGAGGCCGCGCTGTCGCCCAAGCCCGGGCTGGTGGATGGCCGCGGCAATGGGGCCCACGCCGACCTCAACCTGGACCTGATGCGCGTCTCGGCGCGCGCGCTGCATCCCGCCTTTGCCGAGATGGCGGCGGCAGGCATGCGCGCGGCGCGGCCCGGCGTGGCGCTGCGAGAGCGGCTGGGCGCGCTGGGCCGCGAAGCCGAGGCCGCGATGATGCGCGCCACCGGCGGCATCAACACGCATCGCGGCGCGATCTGGAGCCTGGGGCTGCTGGTTGGCGCGGCGGGCTTGCACCGGCATGGACATAGCGCACATGGCATAGCCCGCACCGCCGGCGCCATCGCACGCTTGCCCGACCGGCACCGTCCCGCGCTCACCGGCAACAAGGGCGAACGCGCCTGCATCGACTACGGCGTCGCCGGCGCGCGCGGCCAGGCGCAGGCGGGCTTCCCGCATGTGCTGCGCGCTGGGCTACCAGAGCTGATTCGCAGCCGGGCGCGCGGCGACGCCGAGCCCAGCGCGCGCGTCAACGCATTGCTGGCCATCATGCAGCGGCTCGACGACACCTGCGTGCTGGCCCGGGCCGGCCGCGAAGGGCTAGCGCTGATGCAGCATGGCGCGAGCCGCGTGCTGGCCGCCGGCGGCATCGGCACGCTGGCCGGGCGCCGCCTGCTGCGCCAGCTCGAAGGCGGCATGCTGGCCTGCAACGCCTCTCCCGGCGGCGCAGCGGACCTGCTCGCCGCCACGTTTTTCCTGGACCGGCTGCCGCCTGCTGCGCGGCCGGCCAAAGCCCCCGTGCAAGGAGACAAATAATGGAACAGCTCCAGTTCGAATATCCCGCCGGCGCGCCGGCAAGCCAGCGCGTGCTGGTTGGCGTGGTCGGCTCCGGCGATCTCGAAGTCATGGTGGAGCCCGGCACGCCCGGCACCACGCTGATTCATGTCACCACGTCGGTGGACGGCTACGGCAAGGTCTGGGACGCGCAGCTCTCGCGCGTGTTCAGCGCCGAGCCGCGCGCCGCCATGCGCATCCACATCCATGATTTCGGCGCCACGCCGGGCGTGGTGGGCATGCGCCTGGCGCAAGCGTTTGAAGCGCTCGGCGGCGATGGCAAGGAGCAAGCATGAACCACGCATCGCTGCTGAACCGCGAGAGCTTTGTCGAGCTCGGCGCGCGCGCCCGCGTGCATGCGCTGCTCGATCCCGGCACCTTGCGCGAACTCGCCGGCCCCTTCGACCGGCTGGTCTCGCCGTGGCTGGAACGCCAGGGCGTGGTGCCGCAGGCGGATGACGGCGTGGTGGTGGCCAAGGGCCGCATCGACGGCCATCCTGCGGTGGTCCTCGCCATCGAAGGCGCGTTCCAGGGCGGCAGCCTGGGCGAAGTGGGCGGCGCCAAGATCGCCGGCGCGCTGGAGCTGGCGGCGCAGGACAACCGGCGCGGCGTGCCCACGCGCGCGGTGATCCTGTTCGAGACCGGCGGCGTGCGGCTGCAGGAGGCCAACCTGGGACTGGCGGCCATCGCCGACATCCACGCGGGCATCGTCGACCTGCGCCGCTACCAGCCGGTGGTTGGCGTGATCGCCGGGACAGTTGGTTGCTTCGGCGGCATGTCCATCGCGGCGGGGCTGTGCAGTTGCCTGGTGGTGACGCGCGAGGCTCGCCTCGGCCTGAATGGGCCGGCGGTGATCGAGCAGGAGGCGGGCGTTGCCGAATACGATTCGCGTGACCGGCCCTTTATCTGGAGCTTTACCGGCGGCGAGCAACGCATCGCCACTGGCCTGGCCGACCGGTACGTTGAGGACGACACCGAAGCCATCCGCACCACGGTGCGCGCGGCCCTGGCGCAAGGCGTGCCGGCCGTGCACCGCAGCGAACGCTACGCGCATTACCTGCAACGCCTGGCCGAATACGATCCGGCGTGCCAGCCGGAGCCGCAAACCGTCCGCACCATCTACGCACACGGAGCAAAGCCATGAGTTCAGCCAACACGCAGGGCCGCGGCGAGGCCTGGCTCGCGGCGCTGACGCGCAGCGCCCCGCGCCGCCCGGGTTATCCCGCCACCGTGCAGGTAGCCGACGCCGAACTGGCCGGCCAGCCGGCGCGCTTTATCGCCGTGGTGCCCGACGCCGCCAACGCCTACCCGCGCGTGCGCGACGGCGAAGTCGGCCTGCTCGAAGGCTGGTCGCTGGCGCGCGCCGTGCACGAGATCGTGCTGGCCGACCGCGACGGCGCCATCAAGCGGCCCATCGTGGCCATCGTCGATACGCCTAGCCAGGCCTACGGACGGCGCGAGGAAGCCTTCGGCATTCATCAGTCGCTGGCGGGCGCGGCCGATGCCTACGCCACGGCGCGGCTGCAAGGGCATCCGGTAATCGCGCTGCTGGTCGGGCGCGCCATGTCGGGCGCCTTCCTCGCGCACGGATACCAGGCCAACCGCCTGATCGCGCTGAGTGATGCCGGCGTGCAAGTACACGCCATGGGCAAGCAGGCCGCCGCGCGCATCACCATGCGCAGCGTGGAGGACCTGGAGAGCTTTGCCGCCACCGTGCCGCCGATGGCGTATGACATTGGCAGCTACGCCACGCTGGGCCTGCTGTGGAAGCAGGTCGACGTCAACCACGCGGCGCTGCCCGACGAGGCCGATCTCGATACCGTGCATGGCGCGCTGCAAGCCGCGCTGACGGATATCCAGGCTGATCCGCAATGGGATCTGCGCAGCCGCCTGGGTGGAGAAAACCGCCAGGCTTCCAGCCGTGTGCGCGAAGTGCTCGCGCAGCAGTGGCAGGACTGAGCCATTGCACGACCGGCGCATGAGATGACCACAAGCACGCTCCTGCCGCATGACCTGCTGTGGCTCGCGGACGCACCGGGCTTCGCCCGTGCCAATGCGCTGCCGGCGTGGGCAAGTGCCGGCTGGCTCGCGCAAGCCCCGCTGGTGGTGCGGCGCGATGGCGCCGTCGAAGGCCGCATCCCGGTCGGGCTGCGCGGCACCACGCGCGCGCAGCGCCACGCGGCCTGGCTGCCCGCCGCGCAGGTAGCACGCGTGGTCACGCCGGGCATGCTCGCGCGGCAGGCACGCTGGCGGGATCATCCGCGCCGCGCTGCATTGCCGGCGCTCGCCGCGCTGGCGCGCATCGCGCCACAGCTGGATGCTGCGCAGGTGGACTGGGGCGTGACCGGCAGCGTCGGCTTTACGCTGGCCAGCGGCATCGACGTGCTGCATGCGGGCAGCGACCTGGACCTGCTGGTTACAGCGGGAACGCCGCTTTCGGCCGAACTGGCCCGCACTCTGGCCGCCTTGCTCGACGATGCGCAAGCGCGCATCGACATCCAGGTGGCCACCCCGTTTGGCGCGTTCGCGCTGCGCGAGCGCGTGCGCACCGGCAGCCGCGTGCTGCTCAAGACGGCGACTGGCCCTGTCATGAGCCAGGACCCTTGGCAGCCGCAGCCATGAGCACACTATTCACCTTTCCGGGGCAAGGCGCCCAGCGCCCCGGCATGCTGCATGCGCTGCCCGACCACCCTGCCGTGCGCGCCACGATGAGCGAGACCAGCGAAGTGCTCGGGCGCGACGTGCGGGCGCTGGACAGCGCGGCCGAACTCGCGTCCACCGTGGCCGTGCAGTTGTGCCTGCTGACCGCTGGCGTGGCGATGGCGCGCTGCCTGCTTGCCGAAGGCGCCAAACCCGATGCCGTGGCCGGCTTGTCGATTGGCGCCTTCCCGGCGGCGGTCTGCGCAGGCGTGCTGGACCATGCCGATGCGGTCAGGCTGGTGGCGCAGCGCGCAACGCTGATGGAGCAAGCGTATCCAAGCGGCTATGGCATGACGGCGATCCTCGGCATGGAGCTGGGCCCGCTGGAGCGCATCATCGCGCAGGTACACGGACCGGCGTCGCCGGTCTACCTGGCCAATCTCAATGCGCCCGCCCAGTTCGTGATTGCGGGCGCCGCGACGGCCATGGCGCGCGTTGCGGAGCTGGCGCTGGACAGTGGCGCGCACGCGGCCAAACCCATTGCCATCAGCGTGCCCTCGCACTGCGCTCTGCTCGACGGCGCGGCAATCGAGCTCGCTCGCGCGCTCAAAGGTGTGCGCATCAACCGCCCGCGCCTACGCTACTTCAGCGCTAGCGCGGCACGCGAGCTGCGCGATCCGGCGCGCATCGCCGCCGACCTGGCGCGCAACCTTGCCGTGCCGGTGCGCTGGCATGAGGCCATGCTGCTGGCGCGCGAATGCGGCGTGCGCCTGGCGGTGGAAATGCCCCCCGGCAATGTGCTGACGCGGCTGGCCGCGCCGCTGCTGCCGGACGGCATCGCCGTGGCCTGCGCCGACACGCGCATCGACAGCATGGTGGCGCTCACGGCGCGCGAAGCGCTGCGGGCGTCGTCCTGATCCAGGGCATTACCCCAGCGGCAACGCCGTGCTGTACAGGACCTGCTTGAGCGCAAAACTGGAGCGGATGCTGGACACGCCCGGAATGCGCGTGATCTGGTCGATGATCAGCCGCTCCAGCGCTTCCACGTCGGCCACCACCACGCGCAGCAGATAGTCTGCATCGCCCGACATCAGGTAGCACTCCATCACCTGCGGCAGGGTGGTGATGCGCCGCTCGAAGGCATCCAAGGTTTCGCGGCGCTGCTTGTCCAGCGAGATCTGGATAAACACCACCACCTTCAGCCCGAGCCGGCGTGCATCCAGCAGCGTGACACGGCGCGAGATCACGCCTTGTTTTTCCAGCTGCTTGACCCGCGCCAGGCAGGGCGAGGGCGACAGGCTGACGCGGCTGGCCAGTTCCACGTTGGTCAGGCTGGCGTCTCGCTGCAGCTCGTTGAGAATCCGGATATCCGTGGCGTCCAGGTCGATGTCCAGCACGTTGCACTCCTGTTTTTTCATATAGCAGCATTCTATGCCGCAACGGCACGCATTTGCAGCCGCCTTCGGTTTTTGCTGCGGCGCAATAAACCGTAGACTTTCCAGCATCCCGCTCCCATCTCGTGGCGGCGGGAGAACCTGGTCAAAGAGTCGAGTCGAAGCATGCAAGCACAACAAGGATGGCGCCGGTTTATTCCCCTCGCCTGCGCCGTGGCGATCTGGGGCGGCAACTGGCCGGTCATGAAGCTGGGCCTGACCCACGTCAGCCCGCTCTGGTTTGCCGCCGCGCGCTTCGTCTCGGCCGCCGCCATCAGCTTCCTGGTGCTGGGCGCGTTTCGCCGGCTGCGCCTGCCCACGCGGCAGGAATGGCCGCTGGTGATCGGCGTGGGCCTGCTGCAGATGGCGGCCTTCACCGCGCTGGCGCTGTGGGCGCTGCAGTACGTGCCGCCGGGGCGGGCCTCGGTGATCGCCTATGCCACCTCGGTGTGGGTGATTCCGCTGTCGTCGCTGGTGCTCAAGGAGCGGCTGTCGCGCCCGCAGTGGATCGCCACCGGCCTGAGCTATGCCGGCATCGCGCTGATGATCGCCCCGGCCGTGCGGGACTGGCAGTTGCATACCGCCGTGGGCCTGGTGATGCTGCTCGGCGCGTCGCTGGCCTGGTCGCTCAGCATCATCCAGCTGCGCGCCAACCGCACGGTGCGCCTGGGCGCGGACATGATCCCGTGGGAAACCGCCGTGGCCTCGGTGCCGCTGGTGGTGCTGGCACTGCTGCGCGACGGCGCGCCCCACTTCCTCTCGGTGCCGGAGATCTGGCCGCTGCTGTTCTACACCGGGCCGCTGGCCACCGCGCTGACCTTTATCGTGGTGCTGAACATGACGCAGGCCTTGCCGCCAGCGGCTACCTCGATCGCCATGCTGTGCGTGCCGCTGATCGGGCTGGTGGTCTCGGCGGTGGCATTCCAGGAGCGGATCTCGGCGGACCTGTCGGCCGGGCTGGCGCTGATCGCGCTGGGGGTGGCAACGTCGGCGCTGGCGCCGTGGCTGGGACGGCGGATGCAGTGGCGCGGCGCCTGATGCTTTGGAAATTAAGCATCAAACGTTACAAGAAGACACAGTTGTATTACCCCGCTAATACCTGACATCGGCGCGCCGGCTTACAGTGGAGCCAATCACTAACCGGAGCCACCCGTGCGGAAAATTGCCACCCTTTGCGTCATTGCTGCTGTTGCAGGCCTTGCTTCCAGCGCTGCATCCGCGCGCGTGGATGTGGACATCGGCATCGGCGTGCCCGGCCCGGTGTTTGTCGCGCCGGCTCCCGTCTACCAGCCGGCCCCCGTGTACCGGGCCGCGCCAGTCTATGAACCGGCCCCGGTGTATGTGCAGCCCCAGCCGGTGGTAGTGGCGGGCCCTGGTTACTATGGCCCCGGCTACTACGGCCCCGGTGCGCGCGAGCGCGCCTGGCGCGAACGCGAATGGCGCGAGCAGCAGTGGCGTGAACGCGATCGGCGCGAGCGTGATTGGCACGAACACGATCACGACCACCATGATCGCGACGGCGACCGCGAATGGCGCCGTTGATGGCGCGGACTTGGCTCCTGCTGCTGGTCGTGGTGCTGCTGCGGCCAGCGGCTATGAGACCGAGGCCAGAGGCAGGTTCAGCAGCAGATTCTGCGGCTTCACCTTGAGGATCCCGGCCTCGTTCATCGCTGCCGCCAGGTAGACGGGCCGGCCAGCCACATCCGGGCGCACCACGGATGGATCGGCAAAATCCAGCCGGAACAGCGACAAGATGCGCCGCTGCCGCTCCGGCTCCAGTTCCACGCCGCGATACAGGTCATTGAGCAACAGCGTGGCCTGCGCGTCCAGTCCGATATGCCAGGCCCACTGCGGGTCGTCGATCGCGGACAGCGGCATCACTGTCACCTCCACCCCGAAGAAATGCCGCACCCAACGCGCGAGCACGCGGCTGAACGCCGCCAGCGCCGCGCTGCCGCTGGCAAAGCGGATCACCGTGTCGTGGCGTTCGCTGCGTCCCCAGTAAACCTGCGCGTTATCGCGATCCAGCACATCCAGTTCCACCTTGCGCGCCGGGACCTGCGCTTCGGCCAGCATGCGGCCTAGCTCGCCGTAGACACTGCCCGACGCGTGCAGCTCGACAGTGTCGGCATCGGCCAGCATCACCCCGCCTTCCTGCAGCGACACCTTCTGCGCGCGGGAGAACAGCTCCGCGGCGCGCCACTCCATCGGATCCGGCTTGTCACTGTCATGCAGGATGCCGTGCACGATCAGGTGCGCGAGCTGGTCGATAAAGACCGGTGGCACGCTGACGTTGCCCTCGCGGAAGATATCCAGATAGGCCGCCTCGATGGTGGGCGCGGCAAGCAGGCGCTCGCGCATGGCCAGCACCACGGCGTAGTTGTCACGGGCATCGGGGTCTTGCAAGACGGCGAGCTCGCTGGCTGGCACAGCCCGCCGTGGCTCGGCGATCAACGCCGCATGCAGCGCTCGCTCGGCGTCGCACGATTCGTCCACCGGCGCCACCTCGGGGCGGCGCCACCACATCCGCAGCAGGTGGTCGCTGGCCAGCAACTGGCCGTCGCTGTTGCGCGCGGCAGGGTCGAAGCCGGAATGGGGCCAGCGGGCGGGGATGGATTCAACCATGGTGGGTTAGCAAACAAGGGGAGCCTCAGTATCCCATAGGCCGCGGCAGCGAGCCCCTTGCGCCTGGGCAGATGGTCCAGCTTCCTGGCGCGCGGCCATTGCGCGGCTCGCACTTGGTTGCCGAGCGCAATACTCCACCCAGAGTATGTACGCTGCAAACCGCCCGCGCAGATACTTTCCCTCCTGCACAATTCACGGGGCCGAACCATGCACTTCAGCGCCAGGACTGACGCCAATCGCGCACGGCAACACCCGTCCCAGCGCGGACAATCACGCCACTTTGCCGACATTGATCAGTTGCTGGGCCCGCGAGAACAACGCTACTTCGGATCCGGATTCAAGCGCGTCCAGTATCGGGTGATAGCGCCCTGCACCGACATCGCGGCGCTGCCATGCCAGGGCAAAGTTGCGGTCATCTATCCTCAGGACTGGTCCAGGAAGTCCACCGGAGCGACGGTGCCGCCTCATCTCTCGACGGTGGACGCAACCCATCTGGGCGCGGTGCTCTCCGAGTGGGCGGTAGCCCAGCGATTCACGACGAGTCCGGCCGAGCCTGAAGTGCTGATCAATCGCTGTGAGATTCGCAGTGGAAATGCACCCGATGAACAGCTCGACGCTCTGCCTTATGCCATCCATCGCATTGTCACCGAGCCGCTCAAGGACCGCCGCTCGCTCTACCGCTTTTCCACGCGGATTGAACTGCAGCTTGGCAGCATGGAACTGGCGGTGACCCTGACCCACAACGGGCAGCCGCGCAACAATGCGACACACTTCGACAACACCGGAATGCTCGAACACGATGCGCCGCAATCGGTGGCCGGCAGGCTGGCGATCGGCGGTGTCTACGGGATCGATCTGCACCATCTCATGCTCAGTCCGGACGACGGCCATGCCATCGCGGAGACCATCTTCAGTGCCCCCACATCCGTCTACCGAACGCTTTCCAATGTGGAGTTCGTATTGGCTTGCGCCCAGATGGCGCAAGCCGTCATCTACCAGAAAGACAGGATTTCACGAACCCGGAGCAATACGCTCTGGATGCGGGATTTCATTATCAGCACCGCCGTGCCCTGCAAGGTCCGCCGCCAGCAATTGATCGAACTGCACACGTTGAGCCACAAGCGCAGGCGCGCGGATGGATGCAATTGGTCCGTCTTCCGCTTCCTATGCCAGCTTGGCGCAATGACCGCCACCTTCACGTTCGCCCACCACCTCCCCGCGACCGAAGAAGATGCCCTGCCAGCAAGCGGGGACTGACATGCGCATCGTGATCTCCGGCACTTACTCCACCGGCAAGTCGACCACGACCGATGCCCTGGGCTACCTGACCGGCATGCCTCGCACCAATGCCCGCACCATGCGCGAGATCATGCCGGAAGCACTACCGGGCAAGGTGCTTGAGCAGTGCAGCATTCCCGAACTGATGGAACTCTGCCTGTGGCGGTTCAAGGAGCGTGTCGTGTCCGAGCACCTGTGTGGAGACACCTACATTTCGGACGGCTCCTGCCTGCACGAGTGGATATATGCCCGAGGCCGCCTGATCGCGGGGGTCAATCCCGCCAATGGGCCTGTCACCCGTAGCCTGCGCAGGCTACTGGGCTCGCGCTATCGCCCCACGCATGAACACATTTTCGAGCGACTCATGCACGCGGTGGAGGCGCACGCCCGCGCCTCGTATGAAGAGGTGATCCACCTGCCGATCGAGTTCCCGATGACCGAAGACGGCCATCGCCCCGTCTCGGAAGCGTTTCGCCGCATGACGGAGCGCATGTTGCTGGAGAGGTTGCAGGCGCTTGGCATTCCCTGCCGCGTGGTGGGCGGATCGATCGAACAGAGACTCGCGCAAATTACGGCGCTCTATGGATGGCCGCACCTATGCAGCATCCCCGACGCCATCGCCATGGCCCGCGCCAACGCGGCACGCATCGAACGTGAGAGCAACGCCCGACACCAGTCGTTCCGTGAAGGCATGAGCTGGCGCCATCGCCTGGCGCGCGGATTAAGCACCTTGTAGAGCGTTCACCACGCCCAGATGGCCGCGTCTTCTGCCTTCCATCTTCTGCCTTCCAATTTCCCACCGCCAACCACGCAAAAAAGGAGTTCCCCATGCCCAGGATTGCCATCGTCTATCAAAGTAACGCAGGCCACACCGCCGTGCTCGCCCGTGCGGTCCAAGTGGGCGCGCAGTCGATCGCCAACACAACCACAAGCCTCATTCCTGTCTCTGAGGTGAACGGCCGCTGGAGCGAACTAGACCAGGCCGACGCAATCATCTTTGGCGCCCCCACGTTCATGGGGAACGTCCCTGCCGACTTCAAGCGATTCATGGATGACTCCGCCGTGGTCTGGGCCTCGCAGGGCTGGCGCAACAAGCTTGCGGCCGGGTTCACTTGCTCGGCATGCTGGAGCGGGGACAAGCTGAACACCCTGATGCAAATGACGATCTTTGCCGCGCAACACGCGATGATCTGGGTGCCGCTGGGTACGATGCCCGGCTATCACACCAGCCAGGGAACCCCGCGGGACCTGAACCGGGTCGGCGGCTTCCTGGGCGCCATGGCCCAGGCCAATGCGGACGAATCGCCCGATGCCGCTCCGCCGCAATGCGATCGCGATACGGCTCAGGCACTGGGCAAGCAAGTCGCTGAAGTTGCCACCCGGTTCATCTACGGCACGCGCTGACTCAGCGGGGTCAAGTTCGAGAATTGTCCGCTTGACCCGAGGACATGCCCCGACGATGATTTCCGGGTACTTCGGCGCCGGCACCAGCGGTTGGTGGCATGCGCCGTCACAACGATCGGCGGACACGACACATCGCTCACCCGGCGCGCGCTCCGTCCCTACCCATCCAACCCTCCGTGCGCATCCAATGCGCAGGGGCAGGCGCTTAAGGAGCGACAACGATGGACATGCATGCGTCTGCGCCTTATGTGAAAGCACCTTCCAGCCGCGGCCGGGAAATTCAGCAGTCCATGCGGTCCGCCGCGATTGCGGATCGGGATAGTTTCCTGCACTGGTCACGAACCTGGCTCAATGAACTGATCCCGCACCACATGTCCGCATTCGGCCTGACCACCAAACATACCCTGGGGGTCAGGCCACTTGAAACGTTCACCTTTCGCGTGCCGGAGGCATACCTGCAACAGGTTACGCGTAATCCCGGCGTAGGCTGCCCGGTTTTTTCGCACTGGATCCTGGCGCGCACCCCTCAGTTTTTCTGCCCGGACGTGGCCGGCGAGAACGTAGCATTGGCGTCGCTATTCAAGCAATACGCGCTTGGCAACCTTTTTCTCCACGGACACGTCGATGCGGACCGCGGGCTAGCGTCATATTTCGCGCTGTTCGGCGTGGATACGGCGCGCCGCGCTCACCACGAGCAACATGCCGAGGCGGTTGCACTCGGGGTCCACGAAGCGCTCGTCAAGATCCATCACCTCGGAGGGAGCGGCAATCCCGCGAGCACGGCCGTACGATCCCTCACCAAGGCGGAGCAAGCGGTCTTCCATTGGCTCCGCCAAGGCAAGACCAACTGGGAAATCGCACGCATCCTCAACAAGAGCGAGTGGACGGTAAAGACCCAGGTTCAACACATCCTGCGCAAACTGGATGCCAGGAACCGGCAGGTGGCGATATCCCGCTAAGAGGCTGTTTCAAAATGAAGCGAAGCGGTTCTGGCTAGCCACCCTGGCTGGACATTACCGCCCGCCGCAAACGCGCCACGCCTTCCACGATCTGCGCATCGGACGCGGTGGCGAACGATAGCCGCAGCGCGGGCGAGGGCTGCCCGTCCACGCCAAAACTGGCGCCCGGCACATACATCACGCGCGCCGCGATGGCGTGCGGCAACAGGCTGGCCGCGTCGGCCACGCCGTCGATCTCGCACCACAGGAACATACCGCCTTGCGGGGTTTCGCAGTGCAGCGCGGGACCGAACGCATCGGCCAGGGCCTGCACCATCAGATCGCGCTTGTGGCGGTAGAGGTCGATGATGCGCGCGGTCTGGCGGGGCAGCAGGCCATCCTCCAGGCAGCTTGCCATGGCGAGCTGCAGCCACGGCGAGGTGCACAGATCGCAGACTTGCTTGGCGATCACCGCGCGCCGCAGGATTTCGGCGGGCCCGGCCATCCAGCCCAGGCGCAGCCCGGGCGCCATGGTCTTGGAGAAGCTGCCGAGATAGATCACCCACGGTGTCAGCGCGGGATCCTGCGCGGCCAGCGACAGCAGCGAGGGCAGCGGCTCGCCGTCAAAGCGCAGGCTGCCGTAGGGATCGTCTTCCACCACCACGATGCGGTGCTGCGCGGCGAGCGCGAGCACGGCGCGGCGGCGCGCCAGCGCCAGCGTGCGCCCGCTCGGATTGGCGAAGGTAGGCACCAGGTAGAGCAGGCGCGGCCGTTCGGCGTCGGGGCAATCCGCCAGCATGGTGGCAAGGGCCTGCACGCACAGCCCGTCATGGTCGGAAGGGATGGCGCGCACGGCGGCACCGGCGAGCCGCAGCGCCTGCACGGCGGCGGGATAGGTCGGCGTTTCCACCCACACCGGCGTGCCCGGCGCGACAAAGGCCTGCACCAGCAGGTCGAAGCCTTGCTGCGAGCCCGAAGTCACCACGACCTGCTCCGGTGGCAACGGCGCGCCGCGCTCCGCCATCAGCGCGGCCAATGCCTGGCGCAGCGTGGGCATGCCCTCGGTCGGCCCGTACTGCAGGCATTGCGCGGGATTGGTGGCCATGACCTTGGACGCGGCATCCTGCAGCGCGGTGGCATCGAAGCTGGCCGGCGAGGGGTAGCCACCCGCGAACGAGATCATGTCCGGCAGGCTCATGTAGGGAAACAGCTCGCGGATGGGCGAGCCTTGTGGCTCCCGCATGGCCGGTGCGAACGCGTACGGATGGGCTGGCGTGCTCATGAGAGACTCGGTGTGGGATCGGTCGATCGATCAGTCGACGGTGGCGCCGGAGAGCTTGACGATCTCGCCCCACTTGCGGCGATCGTTGCGCACCAGTTCGGCGAACGCTTCCGGCGAGTTCGGCGCCAGCTCGGCGCCCTGCTCGCGCAGTTTGGCCTGGATGGCGGGATCGCTGGTGGCGCGTGCCAGGTCGCGGCTGATCTTCTGCGCAATCGCGGCGGGCAGGCCCTTGGGCGCAAACAGGCCGAACCACGGGCTGGCGTCAAAGCCTTCGACCGGCCCGGCTGCTGCCACGGTAGGCACATTGGGCAGCGCCGCCGAACGGGCCGCGGAGGTGACCGCCAGCGCCTTGAGCTTGCCGGCACGGACGAACTGGATCGACGCGGGCAGGTTGTCGAACATCACGTCGACGCTGCCGCCCATCAGGTCGGCCAGCGCCGGGCTGCTGCCCTTGTAGGCAACATGGCTCATCTGCGTGCCGGTCATGCGCTGGAACAGCTCGCCCGCCAGATGGGTCGACGTGCCGTTGCCGGCCGAGGCCATGTTGACCTTGGCGGGATTGGCCTTGAGGTAGGCGATGAACTCCGCCAGCGTGGTCACGCGGGCGCGTTCGGCAAACGCCGGCGAGATCACCACCACATTGGGCACCTTGGCCACCAGCGACACGGGCACGAAGTCCGCCGCGGCGTCGTAGGGCAGCTTCTTGTACAGCGTGGGATTGATGCCGAACTCGCCGACCGAGCCCATCAGCAGCGTGTAGCCATCCGCCGGCGACTTGGCCGCCGCGCCGGTGCCAACGATGCCGCCGGCGCCAGGACGGTTGTCCACCAGCACCGGCTGCTTCCACATCACGGTGAGCTGGTCGCCGATCATGCGCGCCACCATATCGGTGGTGCCGCCGGCCGGATACGGCACGATGATGCGGACCGGCTTGTTAGGGAAGTCGTCCGCACTGGCCGTGGCCGCGGCCAGCAAACCCATTGAAATGCCGCAATGGCCGATGATGCGAAGCAGTCGATTCATGCCGGTCTCCTCGTTTCCTTATTGGTTGTGATGTCCCGTCTCTTGTCTCTTTTGGGGGCGGGGAACGCCGGAAGGCATATCAGTAACATTCCGGGAGTTCGGCATTTTTAGTCATCAACTTTTTTACATCAAGCGAGATTTACGCATAGGATGATGACTTTCATGCATCAACCTGGAGCACCAGCGCGATGCCTAAGTCAACCGCCCCTTGCCACTCGCCCCATGAGCGCCTCCCGCATTCCCAGCCTCAGCAGCCTGCGCGCCTTCGAAGCCGCCGCCCGCCACCAGAACCTGCGCCGGGCCGCGGCGGAACTCTGCCTGAGCGAGAGCGCCGTCTCGCGCCAGATCGCCACACTGGAAAGCCAACTCGGCGTGGCGCTGTTCCACCGTGCCAACCAGCGTGTCAGCCTGACGCCGGCCGGATCGCTCTACGGCTACCAGGTACGGGAAAGCCTGCAAAAACTGCAGCGCGACACGCTGGACATCATGGCGCACGAGGGCGCGGGCGGCATCGTGGAACTGGCCTGCGTGCCGACCCTGGCCGTGGAATGGCTGATCCCCCGCTTGCCCGCGTTCTACGCGCAACATCCGCAGGTGGTGGTCAACTTCAGCGCGCAGGCGGATGTGTTCCTGTTCGACGGCACGCCGTACGACGCCGCCATCCACTACGGCGAAGCCAACTATCCGGGCGGCCGCGCCGACCCGCTGTTCGATGAAGAATCGGTACCGATCTGCCATCCGGAGCTGTTTGCCGGCGAGGGGCCGGTCAGCGCCCAGCGGATCGCGCAGGCGCCCTTGCTGCACCTGTCGACGCGCCGGCTGGACTGGAAGAACTGGATGGAAGCGGCCGGCGTGGGCGACGTCAACGCCATGCGCGGCACGCGCTATGACCACCACAGCATGGTGATCAGCGCCGCCCGCGCCAAGCTGGGCGTGGGCCTGGTGCCGCGCTTCCTGGTGGAGGAGTACCTGGCACTGGGCCTGCTGGTGATGCCGGTGGCGCAGGCCATGCGCTCGCAGCGCGCCTACTACCTGGTGGCGCCGGACTCGCGGCCGATGAGCGATGCGATGTCGCGCCTGCGGACCTGGCTGCTGGCGGCGGCACAGGATTTTGCAGCGCGGCAGGCCCCGGGGCTTGCACAGGACGCTTAGTCAAAAATTTTGAATATCGAATACGATACAAGGGCCCGTATCGATCCCGGACCAGATCTATCCTTTGTCACATGGAGACGGAACATGTTCTCCCAATTTCAACAAGGCAGATAGATCATGAGAATTACCACAGCCCGCCTGTTCCTCGCTGCCGCCATCGCCGGCACCGCCCTGCTCTCCTTGAACTCCGCCTTTGCCGCGGACGCACGCGGCACCCATGCCGGCGACAACTACGGCTACGTGCACCGCTCGGCCGACGCCTACACCGATGGCGCGCGCAAGGTCGACGCGTTCAGCGATGGCGCCCGCACGGTCAAGCACGACTATCCGTTCGGTTTCTCCGTGTGAGCATCAAGCAAGCGCCGTACAGGAAGCACAGGAAGCACAGACAGCAGAGCAGGAACGCATCATGACCATCAAAGACACCGCGCTGATCCTCGCCGGATGGATCGCCGCCTGCCTGGGCAGCGGCTACCTCCTGACCTTCGCCGCGCAAGCGCTGCAGCGTTAGACCTGACACGCTTGCCCGCCTGGGCGGTTGAGGGCTGGCAAGGCAAGCACTGCGCATTCTGGCACGATGCCGGATGCCAGAGGCGGCCGTGCATCTGCCCCAAGCCTGCCCCCGCCTGCTACCGCCCGCTCAGCCCTTCACGTTGGCTGCCTCCAGCACTTCGGCCAGCTTGCGCCCCGCGTCCAGCGCAGCCGGAAAGCCGCAGTACACCGCGCTGTGCACCACCAGCTCACGCAATTCCTGCGGTGTCACGCCATTGGCCAGGGCGCCGCGCAGATGGCCGGTCAGTTCCTGCGGCCGGTTGAGCGCAATCAGCATCGATACCGTGGCCAGGCTGCGCTGCTTGCGGTCCAGGCCATCACGCGTCCACACCGTGCCCCAGGCGAACTCCGTCACCAGTTGCTGCAGGCCGACATCGCCCTGCTGTTGCGCGGCGTCGAACGCGCGCTGCACGTATTGTTCGCCCATGACTTCCGAACGTACCTGCCGGCCGGCTTCGAAGGCCGGCGTTTGTGCGTAGGCGGCGGGGTCTTGCCTGGCTTGCGTCATCTTGCTATCTCCTGTGATTGCATGGGTCGGGCAGGCACGCCGCGTCCTCGCGGATGCGCGGCGCCTGCGGCGTTGCGCCTTACTTGAACGGTGTCTGCAGGATGCCCATCACGGTACGGACGCCATCGCGGTAGTTGCCCAGCCGCATGTTCTCGTCGTAGCTGTGCTGGTTATTGTCCGCATTGACCAGCGGCACGATCACGAACGGCGCCTGCAGCGCCTGCACCGCCGCGCCGGTCGGCACGGTGCCGCCCATCATGCGGATCTGTACCGGTGCCTTGCCATAGGACTGCTGCATGGCCTGAGTGAGCCACCGGCTGATCGGCGCCGACAGGTCCGTGCGCGCGGCGGAGCTGGAGGCCGAGACCTCGCCCGCGGTGACCGAGGCAAGCTTGGGATAGCGCGCGCGTTCGTCATCGGTGGGCTCGCCCTTGACCAGGTGGTAGCCCTGTTTTTCCACGTGCTGCCTGACGAGGGCGAACAGGGATTGCGGGCTGGTCTCCGGCACGGTGCGGATATCGATATCGGCCACCGCCACCTCCGGAATGATGGTGCGGGCCTTCTCGCCCACGTCACCGGCGGCCATGCCGCGCACGTTCAGCGTGGGGTACTGCATGGCTTCCTGATAGTTGGCGCCAACGCGTTCGGCGCGCGCGATGCCCAGGCGGCGGCGCAGCGCGGCCTCGTCGTCGGGCACGGCGGCCATGATGCGGCGCGCGCGCTCATCGATCTTTACCGGCTTGTAGTAGCCGGCAATGGTGACGCGGCCGTCGTCGTCCTTCATGGTGGCTAGCAGGTTCGCCAGCCGCTGGGCGGGGTTGGCGGCATAGTTGCCGTAGTGGCCGCTGTGCAGGCCCTGGCTGGCGCCGAACACCTTGAGCTGCACCAGCAGCACGCCGCGGTTGCCGAAGATCAGCGTGGGCTGGTTGCTCTGGTGCATGGGGCCATCGAAGATCACCATGCCGTCATTGCGCAGCAGCGCCAGGTTGTCCGCGATCACCTTGCCCAGCGACGGCGAGCCCTTCTCCTCCTCGGAATCCAGCAGCACCTTGATATCGACCGCAGGGTCCACCCCGGCGGCCTTGAGCGCGTCCATGGCGGCCAGGAACATCACGATGGGGCCCTTGTCGTCCGACGACGAACGCCCGAACACGCGCCACTCGGGATCGACCTGGCCGGCATAGAGTTTGTCCAGCGGTAGCGTTTCCCACTTGCCATCGGCGCTGCGCGCCTTGAGCGTAGCCTCCCACGGGCTGGGCTGCGCCCATTGCGACGGCGTTACCGACTGGCCATCGAAATGCATGTAGAACAGCACCGTCTTGCGCGGGCCAGCGCTTTGCTGCGTGCTGGCGGGGTATTCGGCGTAGACCATCGGCTTGCCGTCATTGGGCAACTCGCGCGCCTTGAAGCCACGCCGGGCGAAGGCCTTGACCAGCCAGTCCGCATTCTTCTGGATATCCGCCGGCACGGTGGCGTCGTTGGGCAGCGCCAGCAATTCGACCCATTCGCGGTAACTGCGCGCCGCGGCCTGGTCGGCCTGCTGCTGTAGCTGCGCGCTGTCGAGCGTGGCGGCATGCGCGCCAGCGGCCAGCAGCATGGCACCAAGGGCGCCGCACACGGTCGCGCGGACAGCGCTGCGCAAGGGGGACTGGAAGATGCGGAAATGGGTATGCAGGGGGGCGCAGTGCGGCGCGCTGCCAGGCGCGCGGGCACGGGAACGTAGTCTCATGGCTCTTGTGGGATAGGAAAGTGCATGGCGACGGATACGGCGAGCGGGCCGCAAGACAACCGCGCGGCCCGCACCGGCAGTCTGAACCGCTACATGCAACTTGTCCACGCACGGCGCCCCTGGCGGCGCGCCTTCATCGGGCCCAGCAGCGCGCGGGCGCCCTCATGGGCCTTCAGGGGCCCTGCTCGTCGGGCGACTGCGAAAAACCCTCTTCGCGGCGCGCAATGGCACTGGCCAGCCCGAATTCCATGGCAAAAAGCAGGATCAGCGCGAGCATGGCCAGCGCGCCGATCGCCAACCGATAGTAGATCCACATGGCGGCAAGCCGGAACATCCGACAGAGTTGTCCTACCTGCAGCGTAGATTTCCCCACATCAAAAAGGCGCCGAGATGCCACGGCACGGTGCAAAGAAACCGTCAAAACGGGAAAACGGATGACTCTCGCAAGGCTCGTGGAAGGCGCTGCCGATTGCGCCCGGACTTGATCTGGATCCAGGCAAGGTTGCCCGCAGGGTGCCATGATGACCGTAGTGAGCGCCCCCGGGCCACCCGGGCGAGGGCCGCCATGCCGACAACGATCACAGCCACTACAGGAGATAGCCGCCATGACCAACATCGTGCTCGCCACCGACGGTTCGCCCTTTTCCGACGCAGCCGCCCGCTTTATCGCCGAAGGCAAACTGCTGCAAAGCGGCTTTACCGTGCATGTGGTCCATGTGACGCCCGATGTCACCGGACAGGTACGTGCCTTCGTCAGCAAGGAAACCATCGATGCCTGGCACCAGGAAGAAAGCGGTAAGGCCATGCAGTCCGTGGCCGACATCCTCGGCGCCGCGGGCATCGCCTTCGAGCAACACGCGCTGCACGGCTTTGCACCGGAGCGCATCGTCGCCTACGCCGCCAGCGTGGATGCACGCGGCATCGTCATGGGCACGCACGGCCGCGGCTCGTTCTTCGATGCGGTGATTGGTTCGGTGGCGGGACGGGTGCTGGCGCACGCCCCGTGCCCGGTAGTCCTGGTCAAGGCCCCGGGCAAGAAGTAAGGCAGCCGGCCCGGGCTGGCCGGTGCCGGGTCAGACCGGCCAGAGCGGCGGCTCGTCCATCAGCGCGACCTGCTCGCGCAGCTCCAGGATGCGGTCCTGCCAGTAGCGGGCAGTTCCAAACCACGGGAATGCCGCCGGAAAGGCCGGATCGCGCCAGCGGCTGGCCAGCCAGGCGCTGTAATGCAGCAGGCGCAGCGTGCGCAGCGCCTCGATCAGGTAAAGCTCACGCGGCCGGAATTCCGCGAAATCCTCATAGCCGGCCAGGATGTCGGCCATCTGGCCCTGCTGGGCGGCGCGGTCGCCTTCCAGCAGCATCCACAGATCCTGCACCGCCGGCCCCATGCGGCTATCGTCGAAGTCGACAAAGTGCGGCCCGGGCGCGCGCGAACCCGCATGCGACTCCTCGATCCACAGCACATTGCCGCGATGGCAATCGCCATGCAGCCGCAACTGCGCGACATCGCCCGCGCGCTCGAAGCAGCGGCGAGCGCCATCCACGGCGAGATCGGCAACCGCCTGCCAGGCCGGGCGCAGTTCCAGGGGAATGCAGTCTTGCGCCAGCAGCCAGTCGCGCGGGGCCACCCCGAAGGTGTCCACGTCGATGGTGGGGCGCGCCTGGTAAGGATGCGTGGCGCCGAGCGCATGGATGCGGCCGATGAAACGGCCGAGCCAGGTCAGCGTATCGGCACGATCCAGCTCCGGCTCGCGCCCGCCGCAGCGGGGAAACACCGCGAAGCGAAAACCCGCATGCGCCAGCAGCGTGGCGCCGTCGCGCGCGATGGCCGGCACCGCCGGAATCTCGGCGTCGGCCAGTTGCCGCACGAAAGCGTGCTCTTCCAGGATGGCGGCGTCGCTCCAGCGGCCGGGGCGGTAGAACTTGACCACCACCGGCGCGCTGCCTTCGATCCCCACCTGCCAGACCCGGTTCTCATAGCTATTGAGCGCCAGCAGGCGGCCATCCGGCTCGAAACCGGCGGCCTCCATCGCATCGAGCATCAGGTCTGGCGTGAGGCTGGCGTAGGGCACGCCATCGCCATCGGCGGGCGTGCCGCCGTCGCCGGGCGCCTGAAGGTCAAACCCTGAACTGGACATGGCGCGTGGCAGCCGTTGGAGAACGTTGTGGAGTTAACGCGTGGGCTTGGCGCGCTGGCCGCCCAGCAGCGCGGCTTGCGGCGCCGGACGGCGGCCGCGTGCCGCCGGATCCTGCCCGGTGCGCGGTCGCGCGACATGGGTATCGGCACCGGCGCGATTGCCGTTGACATCGCCATTGCGATCGCGGTTGCCATTGCCATTGCCATTGCCATTGCCATTGCCATTGCCATTGCCATTGCCAGCGGCACGGTTGCCATTAGCCTCGCCAGTGCGGTTGCCATTGGCCTGACCGTTACGCGGGTTGCCTTGCCCAGCCGAAGCCGGTCGTCCGCTGCCCTGCGCCGGGCGCTGGCCCGGTGCCTGCGGCGCGCGGCGCTGGCCTTGCCCATCGGCCGCGGCCGCAGCCTGGCCGCGGCCTTGCGGCGCGCGTGCCGGACGTTGCTGGCGCTCGCCAGCGTCCGCTGCCGGTGCGCGCCCGCGCGGCTGGCCGCCGGCGGGTGCCTGGCCGCGGCCACGGCCACCACCATTGCCCTGGCCCTGGCCCTGGCCGCGTGCCTGCCGGCCCTTCTGGATCGGCTCGGCCGGAATGCTCGGATCGACCTCGAAGCCCGGCAAGATGGTTTGCTCGATCTGGCGCTTGATCAGCCGCTCGATATCGCGCATCAGCGAGATTTCATCCACGCAGACCAGCGAGATCGCCTCGCCCTCGGCGCCGGCGCGGCCGGTACGGCCGATACGGTGCACGTAGTCTTCGGGCACGTTGGGGAGGTCGTAGTTGACGACGTGGGGCAGTTGGTCGATGTCGATGCCGCGCGCGGCGATATCGGTCGCCACCAGCAGGCGCAGCGTGCCGGCCTTGAACTCGGTCAGCGCGCGCGTGCGGGCCGACTGGCTCTTGTTGCCGTGGATCGCCAGTGCCGACAGGCCGTCCTTGTCGAGCTGCTCGGCCAGGCGGTTGGCGCCGTGCTTGGTGCGGGTGAACACCAGCACCTGGTGCCAGTCGTTCTCGCGCACCAGGTGGGCCAGCAGTTCGCGCTTGCGCTCGCGGTCCACCGGGTAGACGCGCTGCGCCACGGTTTCGGCCGTGGTATTGCGGCGCGCCACTTCGATGGAGGCGGGGTTGTCCAGCAGGCGGTCGGCCAGGCCACGGATCTCGTCGGAGAAGGTGGCCGAGAACAGCAGGTTCTGGCGCTTCGGCGGCAAGACGTTGAGGATCTTGCGGATGTCGTGGATGAAGCCCATGTCGAGCATGCGGTCGGCTTCGTCCAGCACCAGCATTTCCACGTGCGACAGGTCGATGGTGCGCTGGGACAGGTGATCGAGCAGGCGGCCGGGCGTGGCCACCACGATATCGACACCGCGCTTGAGCTGTTCGATCTGCGGGTTGATGCCCACGCCGCCGAACATCACCATGGAGCGCAGCTTGAGGTACTTGCCGTAGTTACGGACGCTTTCTTCCACCTGCGCGGCCAGTTCGCGGGTCGGGGTCAGGACCAGTGCGCGCACCGGCAAGCGCTGTCCACGCGCGGGTTCGCGGCCGGCCGAGGATTCGGACAGCAGTTGCAGCAGCGGCAGCGTGAAGCCGGCCGTCTTGCCGGTGCCGGTCTGTGCGCCGGCAAGCAGGTCGCCCCCTTTCAGGATGGCGGGAATCGCCTGCGCTTGAATCGGAGTCGGCGTGGTATAGCCCTGTTCGGCCACGGCACGCATAAGCTTGTCGGACAAGCCAAGTTCGGAAAAAGACATGAATTGACGCTTCGGCCGCCCTTTGCGCATGTGGTGCGCCAATCGCGGGGGCGACGTGAGTGAGAAAACCGAAAACCGGAAATACCGACCGGCGAAGCGAGGCGACTGCCCCCGCTTCTTTAGGAGGAAAGACCGCTAGTGTACCAGCCTGGCGCTTTCGCGCGCGCGCGGCGCCCCGAGGGACGCGCGCGCCGCTGCGCTATGATGGCGGCCATCCCCCGCCTGGCCCCTGCCTGGGTGAGTCCACGCAACGCGCGGGCGCGCGCCAGCCCGGCCCAGCCCATCCCAGCCCCCGGATGCCGACACGATGCGGTTCAGGTTCATCGAAGACCAGGAAGTCACCCTCTTTACTGCCATCCCGGTAGGGATTGCCGCGGCCATCGTCACCACCCTGTTCAAGGAAGCGCTCGATGCTAGCGGCTATGTGATGTTTGGCACGCATGCCGATATCGTCACGGTATTCGCGGGCCTCGCCCTGATCTGGCGGGTGGCGATCCCGACGCTTGGCGGCGTGATCGCGGGCTTGCTCTTGACGGCGGCGGCCAAGCTCAACGCCGCGCAGCCAGGCGTCTCCGACTATATGGAAGCCGTTGCCAGCGGCACCGGGCGCCTGCCGGTGCGCATCACGTTGCTCCGCGCGCTGTCTTCGTTCTGCTCCATCGTCACCGGCAGCTCGGTCGGCAAGGAAGGCGCGATGATCCAGCTCGCGGCCCTGTGCGGATCGGTGTTTCCGTCCGCGCGCGGCGGCAGCGGGCCGCACGGCGACACCAACCTGCGGCGCATGCTCACGGCTTGCGCGGCGGCCGCCGGGCTGGCCTCGGTGTACCACACGCCGCTGTCGGCGGCGGTCTTCGTGGCCGAGGTGGTCTTTGGCGCAGTGGCGGTGCAGCGACTGATGCCGCTGTTCCTGGCTTCCGTGGCAGGCACGGTCGTTAGCCAGTTACATGGTGGCCTGCAGCCGCTCTATCCCGGCCTGACCGTGCCCGCCGACCTGCTGCATCCGCCCATGCTGCTGGCGGCGGTCTTGCTCGGCGTGCTGGCCGGTGTCTGCGGCGCCCTCTTCATGCGCGCCTCCAGCTTGGCCAAGGGCGCCTTTGCCCGGGTGCCGGGCGGCCTGGTGCCGCGCCTGGCGCTGGGCGGTGCCATGGTGGGTGTGTTGGCGATCTGGGTGCCCGAGGTGGTCGGCAACGGCTACTACACCATCCAGTCGATCTTGCAGGCGCACCCCTTGAGCGTATCGCTGGCGGCAGTGTTGCTGGCCAAGCTGCTGGCCACCGTGCTCAGCATGGGCTCGGGCGCGGTGGGCGGCGTGTTCACGCCTTCGCTGTTCGTCGGCGCGGCGCTCGGGCAGCTGCTGGCTCCCGCCGTGCCGGGTGGCAGCGGCGCGCCGCTGCTGCCGCTGGTGGGCATGGCCGCCTTCCTGGCCGCCACCAGCCAGGCGCCGCTGATGTCGGTGCTGATGGTGTTCGAGATGACGCTGGCCCCGGCGCTGCTGCTGCCAGGCATGATCGGCGCGGCGGCGGCCTACTACACCGCATCGCGTTGCCAGACCTTGTCCTTGTACAGCGTGGTGGCAGAGCGCACCCAGGCATCCGCCGCCGCGGAGCGCGCGCGGGCGCTGACGCTGGCCGGGCTGTGCGACGCCACCGACACCGTCATCGGCCCCGAGGCCACGCTGGAGCAGGCCAGCGACAAGTTCGCCGAGACCGGCACGCGCTATCTTTATCTGGTTGGGCCGGATGGCTGCCTGCTGGGCGCGCTGTCGATCCATGCGGTGCAACGCGCACTGCGCGAGCGGCCGCACGCGGGCCTGCTGGCACTGTGCGAACGCGATTTCCCCACCCTGACGCCGGAGTCGCGGCTGCCCGACGCGCTGCGGCTGTTCACCCATCACGCGCTTAACCGGATCCCGCTGATCCGCGACACGGCCGGGCGCGAGCTGATGGGCACGGTCTCCAAGCAGCGTGTGCTGCAGGAAGCATCCGGGCTGTTCTAGCGCCGCGCGGCCGGCGGGCGACCGGGTAGAATATCAGGTTGCCCGGCCCGCGCCGCCGGGGAGTAGACCCGAAGCGCTTTCGTTTTCCGCTTTCGTTTTCCGCTTTCGTTTTCCGCTTTCGTTTTCCGAACCGTTTCCGCCGGAGCCTCCATGCCAGCCAACCGTGCCGCGCGCCCTGCCCTTTTCGTTTTGGTCCGGACCGCCTTGCTAGCTGCATCGCTTGTTTTGCCCGCCGCGCTGCTGCCGGCAACGGCGTATGCACAGCAGGCGTTGCGCGTGATCCCCGCGGACGCGGCCAAGGCCAAGCTGGTGCTCGCCACGCAGTCGCCCAGCGCGCCGCAGTCGGCCACGCTGGACGGCAAGACCGTTGGCGTGGCGCCGGGCCTGCGGCTGTTTGGCACGGACAACCAGTTGCTGCCCATCGCGGCGGTGGCCGGCCAAAAGCTGCCGGTGCGGTTCAAGCTCGACCTCTACGGCCAGTTGCTGACGGCCTGGGTGCTGACCGAGCAGGAACAAAAAGCAGCGCAATAGTCGTAGTCCGGGGCGCGGCGACGCGCCGAGGCCCGGATGTCTTTCGTCCCCATAAAACCCTGATGCCCCCAGGTCAACCACTGAGATCGGCACCATGAAAAAAGTCTTCGTCAAAACCTACGGCTGTCAGATGAACGAGTATGACTCGGACAAGATGGTCGATATGCTCCATGCCACCCAGGGCATGGAGAAGACTGACACGCTGGAAGAAGCGGACGTCATCCTCTTCAACACCTGCTCCGTGCGCGAGAAGGCGCAAGAGAAGGTGTTCTCCGAACTGGGCCGCCTGAAGGCACTCAAGGCCGTCAAGCCGGACCTGGTGATCGGCGTGGGCGGCTGCGTGGCGAGCCAGGAAGGCGCCGCCATCGTCAAGCGCGCGCCCTATGTCGACGTGGTGTTCGGCCCGCAGACGCTGCACCGCCTGCCTGACATGATCAACCGCCGCCAGCAGACCGGCCACTCGCAGGTGGACATTTCCTTTCCCGAGATCGAAAAGTTCGACCACCTGCCGCCGGCACGCGTGGAAGGCCCGAGCGCCTTTGTCTCCATCATGGAAGGCTGCTCCAAGTACTGCAGCTACTGCGTGGTGCCCTACACCCGTGGCGAGGAAGTCTCCCGCCCGTTCGAGGACGTACTGGCGGAAGTCGCCGGGCTGGCCGGGCAAGGCGTGCGCGAAGTCACGTTGCTGGGCCAGAACGTCAACGCGTATCGCGGTGCCATGGGCGGCACCAGCGAGATCGCCGACTTCGCGCTGCTGATCGAATACGTGGCCGAGATCCCCGGCATCGAGCGCATCCGCTACACCACCAGCCACCCGAAGGAATTCACGCCGCGCCTGATCGAGATGTACGAGCGCTGCCCGAAGCTGGTCAACCACCTGCACCTGCCGGTGCAGCACGCTTCAGACCGCATCCTGATGGCGATGAAGCGCGGCTACAGCGTGCTGGAATACAAGAGCATCATCCGCAAGCTGCGCGCGCTGCGCCCGGACATGTCGCTGTCATCCGACTTCATCATCGGCTTCCCCGGCGAGACCGAGGCGGACTTCGACAAGCTGATGGCGATGATCGAGGAGATCGGCTACGACACCTCCTTCTCGTTTATCTTCAGCCCGCGCCCCGGCACGCCGGCGGCCAACCTGGCCGACGACACGCCGCACGAGGTCAAGCTGCGGCGCCTGCAGCATCTGCAGGCCACCATCGAGGAGAACGTGCAGCGCATCAGCAAAGGCATGGTCGGCTCGGTGCAGCGCATCCTGGTGGAAGGCCCGGCACGCAAGGATCCGACCGAGCTGCACGGCCGCACCGAGAACAACCGCGTGGTGAACTTCGCGCTGCCCGGCGTGCCCCAGGACAGGCGCGAGCGCATGGTCGGCGAAATGGTGGACGTGGCCATTACCGAAGCCTTCCCGCATTCGCTGCGCGGCGAAATCGTCGTGCGCCAGTAACCCACGCCCGATGCAGCCTGTTGCAGCCACTCGTACCCAGATGAAAATCCCTTCAGCCGAATTCGTCGCCCCCAAGGACGACAACGCCCGCCTGCAGAACCTGTGCGGGCCGCTTGACGAGAACCTGCGCCAGATCGAGCAGGCGCTCGACGTCACCATCCAGCGCCGCGGCCATCGCATGACCGTGCGCGGCGCCTACGCCCGCGACGCCGCGGCGGCCCTTGAGCGCTTCTACAACAACGCCCGCACCGCCCTGTCGATCGACGACGTGCAGCTCGGCCTGGTCGAGGCACGCCAGGTCGCCGCGCACGGCGGCTATGTGCCCGACGGCGCGAGCGCCGATACCGGGAGCGACGATGACGAATCCCCCGTGCTGCACACGCGCCGCGCGGGCCTGCACGGGCGCACGCCCATGCAGCGCGACTACCTGCGCAACGTGCTGGCGCACGACCTGACTCTGGGCATCGGCCCGGCCGGCACCGGCAAGACCTATCTGGCGGTGGCCTGCGCCGTGGACGCGCTCGAGCGCGACTCGGTCAAGCGCATCGTGCTGACGCGACCGGCGGTGGAAGCCGGCGAGCGCCTGGGCTTCCTGCCCGGCGACCTGGCCCAGAAGATCGATCCTTACCTGCGGCCGCTGTACGACGCGCTCTACGACCTGCTCGGCTTCGACCGCACGCAGAAGATGTTCGAGCGCCAGATGATCGAGGTCGCGCCGCTGGCCTATATGCGCGGGCGCACGCTGAACCACGCCTTCATCATCCTGGACGAGGCGCAGAACACCACGCCCGAGCAGATGAAGATGTTCCTGACCCGGATCGGCTTTGGCTCCAAGGCGGTCATCACCGGCGACACCACCCAGATCGACCTGCCACGCGGGCAGAAGAGCGGGCTGGTGGAAGCCCAGCACGTGCTGCGTGAAGTGCGCGGCGTGGCCATGACCCGCTTTACCAGCACCGACGTGGTGCGACACCCGCTGGTGGCGCGCATCGTCGATGCCTATGACGAATATCACGCTCAACACCGAGACGCTTAATCAAACGCCCAATCGTGAACGCAAAATCCTCCTCCCCCGCCAGCCTGATCCTGTTCGACGCCGAAGGCCGCGCGCGCAAGACCCAGGCACACGCCCTGCGCGTGCAACTGCCTGACGGCCGCAGCATCACGGTGGACCTGTCGCAAGCCGCCGACGGCGTCGTCGCGCTGCTGGCCGAGCACACCGACGACCGCCAGCAGGCCGGCCTGCTGGTGCGCCCGGACAACCACGACGCCTTGTCGGTCGCCGTTACCGCCACGCCTACGGTCACCACCACCGGCACACCCGCCACGCCGCCATCCCTGGAACTGGCACTGCAATATGGCGAAGGCATCAAGGGACAGCGCGGCCTGCCGACCCAGCGCAAGGTCCAGACCTGGGCCAAGTCCGCGCTGTACGCCGATGCCACGCTGACCATCCGCTTCGTCGGCGAGGAAGAAGGCCGCAGCCTGAACCGCAGCTACCGCGGCAAGGACTACGCGACCAATGTGCTGACCTTCGCCTATGCCGAGCACGAGTCCGACCCGGTCAGCGGCGACATCGTCCTGTGCTGCCCGGTAGTGGAACAGGAAGCCCGCGAGCAGAAAAAGTCGCTTGAAGCACACTACGCCCACCTGATCGTGCACGGCGTCCTGCATGCGCAAGGCTACGAGCACGAGGAAGATGGCGAAGCGGAAGAAATGGAAGCCATCGAGACGGAAACGCTGCAGGCCCTAGGCTTCCCGGATCCGTACCTGGCAGACGGCAACATCAAAATCAAAGACTAGGTGCAGCCGTGATTCCCGCCAGCCAGGCGGGAATCACCCCAGCGCGATGCGAAGCGAGCCGTGAAGGTGTACCAGGCCGTATGGGGCGCCTTTTTTGCCTACTTTTTTGGCAAGACAAAAAAGTAGGTCGCCGCGCCGCAGGCGTGGTGAAACCGCAGTTGCAGTTGCAGTTGCAGTTGCCCCTGACGTTAAACAGCTCAAGTTGCCGTAGAAGTTGTAGTTCCAAATCCCACCAAACCTCCCCTATCACAGCCCCCAAACCCTTTTAGTGTATCCTTCAACCGATATCCACCCCGCGCTCGTCGCGCCATGAACGACCCTTATCCCAGTTCGAAGTCAGCCGACCGTCCCCGATCCCTGCTCGAACGGCTCTCGGATTTCATCTCTCCGGAGCCCGATTCCCGTGCCGAATTGCTTGAGGTGCTCCAGGATGCGCATGCGCGCAACCTGATCGACGCCGACTCGCTTTCCATGATCGAAGGCGTGTTCCAGGTATCCGAACTCACCGCGCGCGACATCATGGTCCCCCGTGGCCAGATGGACACCGTCAATATCGCCGATGCGCCGGAGAGCTTCATTCCCTTCATGCGGCAGACAGCGCACTCGCGCTTTCCGGTCTATGAAGGCAGCCGCGACAACATCATCGGCATCCTGCTCGCCAAGGACCTCTTGCGGTATTACACCGATGAAGAGTTCGACCTGCGCGAGACCTTGCGCCCGGCGGTGTTCATTCCCGAGTCCAAGCGCCTCAATATCCTGTTGCGCGACTTCCGCATCAACCGCAACCACATCGCCATGGTGGTGGACGAGTACGGCGGCGTCGCCGGCCTGGTCACCATCGAGGACGTGCTGGAGCAGATCGTGGGCGACATCGAGGATGAGTTCGACCTCGACGAAGACCACGACAACATCGTGCAGTTGCCCGATGGCAGCTGGCGCGTGCATGGACTGACCGAAATCGAGCAATTCAACGAAACCTTCGGCACGCAATACTCGGATCACGACGTTGATACCGTGGGCGGCTTGCTGAGCAACCACCTGGGTCACGTGCCGCATCGTGGCGAAGTGGTGGTGTTGCCGCCGATGCGCTTCGAGGTCCTGCGTGCCGACGCCCGCCAGGCGCACCTGATGCTGGTGCGCCGCGAGGCCCCGCTCACCCCACCCGACATGGACGGCGCATGAAGCGCGTTGTCCAGGCATGGTCCGGCGCCGCCAGCGCCGGACGCGACGACGCGCGCGGCGTGAGCCTGCCCCGCCTGCTGCTGGCTGCCGTGCTGGGCGTGGCCCATACCCAGGCCTACGCGCCGCACACCTGGTGGTGGCTGCAACTGCTGGCGCTGGCGGGGCTGGTGGCACTGGTCGCCGATGCGCCGCGCACCCGTGGCGCGGCCGCCACCGGCTACGCCTTCGGCCTCGGCTGGTTCCTCTCCGGCATCTGGTGGCTCTATATCAGCATGCACGTCTATGGCGAGATGCCGGCGTGGATGGCGATGCTTGCCGTGCTGCTGTTCGGCGCCTTCCTCTCGCTCTATCCGGCACTGGCCGCCGCCACGTGGCACTGGCTGACTGCCCGCCGTACGCGGACAACCTCATTGGCACTGCTCGCGCCACTCGCCTTTGGGGCGGCCTGGGGGCTGTCGGAATGGCTGCGCGGCGTGGTCTTCACCGGCTTTCCGTGGCTGTCCAGCGGCTACGCCCATACCGATGGCCCGCTGGCCGGCTTCGCGCCGCTGGTAGGCGTCTATGGCATCGGTGCGCTGGCCGCGACCGTGGCTGCCTTGCTGGTGGCCGCCGTGCATGGCTTTGGCCGTGGTCGCGATGCGCACGCCAACCCGCGTGGCATGCGTGCCGGCGCGATCGCGCTGGCAGCCGCCGTGGCGCTGCCGCTGGCCGGCGCAGCGCTGGCGCCGATCGCCTGGACCACCCCTGCCGGCAAGCCCATTTCGGTGCGGCTGCTGCAAGGCAACGTGGCGCAGGACATCAAGTTCGAGCCGGTCGGCGTGCAGCGCTCGCTCGAGCTTTATCGTGACCTGATCACCGCCGCCCCGGCCGATCTGGTCGTGACGCCGGAGACGGCGTTCCCGGTGATCTTGCAGGACCTGCCGGTGGACATCGCCATCGCGGTGCGCGACTTCACCGTGGCTAGCGGCACCACCGTGCTGTTCGGCGCCGCCGGCGCGGATTCGCCGGTCGATTTCACCAACAGCGTCTTTGGCCTGGGCCCGCTGACCGAACGGCTGTACCGCTACAACAAGCACCACTTGGTGCCGTTCGGCGAGTTCATTCCCTTCGGCTTTCATTGGTTCGTCAACATGATGAAGATGCCGCTGGGGGATTTCCGCCGCGGCGGGCTGGACCAGACGCCGCTGCCCGTGCGCGGCATCCTGGTGGCGCCCAATATCTGCTACGAGGATCTGTTCGGCGAGGAAATCGCCGAGACCCTGCGCAGCCAGAAGGTGCCAGCCAATATCCTGGCCAACGTGACCAACCTGGCGTGGTTCGGCGACACCATCGCGCTGGACCAGCATCTGCAGATCTCGCGCATGCGCGCACTGGAAACGCGCCGGCCGATGCTGCGTTCGACCAATACCGGCATGACGGCCGTGGTGACGCCGGACGGCGTGGTGGCGGGACAACTGCCGACCTTCACCGTCGGCACGCTCACCGCCA
The DNA here is from genome assembly GCF_014170355.1 of Cupriavidus sp. UME77. NCBI lineage: Bacteria > Pseudomonadati > Pseudomonadota > Betaproteobacteria > Burkholderiales > Burkholderiaceae > Cupriavidus > Cupriavidus sp. UME77. The sequence continues at coordinate 24,987 of NZ_LZZU01000051.1, read as the reverse complement.
ATGTGCAGGGCACGCAGGGTTTCACCCCCTACGTGCGTTGGGGCAATGTACCGGCGCTGGCGGCATGCCTGCTGGTGCTGGCACTGGCGGCCTGGCGCCGCCGCCGGCAGGGCTGACGATAGTCCGGGCCGGCCTGCGCCGGCCCCATCGCCAGGCCTGTCGTCAGGTCGACGCCGCTACGGCCGAGACCAAGGCGGCGGCAATCATCACTGCGATGGCAACAAGATAAGGCTTGCGAGAAAGTAGCGACATGACCGGTGTCCCCGTAACTGGATTGATTCAAACGGTTGCGGCTGTTATGCACAGCTCTGCCTAATACTGTATACAAAAACACTAACGGCCAGTATCCGGCAGGCCTTTAGCACCCTTCGGTGTTTACCCGATTCGTTGCAAAACGCCGACACCCCATGCCAGCCCCGCGGGCGGGATTGGACGCCCTGACGCATGCAAGGGCCGTGCCGATGGCTGGCGGCGGCAAAAAAACCGATAGAATTCAGGGTTTGGCACGATCTTCGTGAGGCGCCGCGGCAACTTTGCCGCCACGCCGTCCGCCCTTGCTTGCTGGCCTGCTTGCAGGCCCTTACTAGTCTTCGCCTATGCTGACCTTCCAACAAATGATCCTCACCCTGCAGGCCTACTGGGACCGGCAGGGTTGTGCACTCTTGCAACCTATCGATCTGGAGGTCGGCGCCGGCACCTCGCACGTGCACACCTTCCTGCGCGCGATCGGCCCGGAACCGTGGCGAGCCGCCTATGTGCAGCCGTCGCGCCGCCCCAAGGACGGGCGCTATGGCGAGAACCCCAACCGCCTGCAGCACTACTACCAGTACCAGGTGGTGCTCAAGCCGGCACCCGAGAACATCCTGGAGCTTTACCTCGGCTCGCTCGAAGCGCTGGGCCTGGACCTTAAGCAAAACGACATCCGCTTTGTCGAGGACGACTGGGAGAACCCCACCCTCGGCGCCTGGGGCCTGGGCTGGGAAGTCTGGCTCAACGGCATGGAAGTCACTCAATTCACGTACTTCCAGCAGGTTGGCGGCATCGACTGCAAGCCCATTACCGGCGAGATCACCTACGGCATCGAGCGCCTGGCGATGTACCTGCAGAAGGTCGAGAACATCTATGACCTGGTGTGGACCGAGTGGGAAGAAAACGGCAAGACGCGCCGCCTGACCTATGGCGACGTCTATCACCAGAACGAAGTGGAGCAATCCACCTACAACTTCGAGCAGAGCAACACCGAGATCCTGTTCCGCCACTTCGCCGAGTACGAGTCCGAGGCCAAGCGCCTGATGGGTGCCGCCGAAGCCACGCAGCAGGACGCACCGGCCGAAGTCGCCAAGCGCCTGGCGCTGCCGGCCTACGAGCAACTGCTCAAGGCCGCACACACATTCAACCTGCTGGATGCGCGTGGCGCGATCTCGGTCACCGAGCGCGCGGCCTACATCGGCCGCATCCGCAACCTGTCGCGGCTGGTGGCCCAGGCCTACTACGACTCGCGCGAGTCGCTCGGCTTCCCGATGTGCGAGCGCGAGGCCACCGCATGACCCGCGCAGCGCGCAGCGCGCTATGCCGAGGCGCTGCCCTGGCACTGCTGGCCTTGGGGGCGCAGGGTGCCGCCCAGGCCACCGCGCCGATGCCGAGCCCACAGGTGCTGTACCTGCCGGCCGACCTGTCCAATGTGTGCGAGGCCAATCCGCAGGCCCTGCAGCAGGCGATCGACCGGCACTGGCATGGCGCTTTCGGCCCGAACAACTCGCTGGACCAATGGACCCAGCTGGTGCGCACGTTCTCGTGCGATCTCTCGGGCTCCAAGGACCTGGGCTGGCACCGCGTGCCCCTGCGCGCCTATGAAAGCGCGATCCGCTACCCGCTCTCGTGGGTTGAGACCGAGACGGTCAACGGGCGGGTGCGCAGGCAGATCAAGACGTATTACTCGGCCGCGCAGCTGCCGCCCAGGATCGACTTCTGGGTGAGCGGCCGCATCGACGAGATCCGCTACGACAAGCGGCTGCGCCGCCTCGATGCCCGCTTCTTCGCCCCCCGTCCCGCCCCCGGCGGCCGTGGCGGCAGCGCAAGCAACGGCACCAATGGCACCAGCGCAGACACGCAGTGCGTAGCAACCACGCTGCAATTCCGCCAGCAAAACGGCCTGTGGCTGTTGTCCGGCGTAGAACCTACTATTGCACCGCGCTGCTAGAACGCAGCGCGTGCCACAACTTGTTGGAAACGATTCATGTCGCAACTCCTGACCGATTCGAACGATACGCTGCTGATCGAGCTGCTCACCGAAGAGCTGCCGCCCAAGGCGCTGGCACGCCTGGGCGACGCCTTCGCGCAGGGCCTCTTCGCCGGCCTCTCCGAGCGTGGCTTGGTAGGTGACGGCGCCGCCGTGACCGCGTTCGCCACGCCGCGCCGGCTGGCTGCGCTGGTCACCAAAGTGCGCCGTAACGCGCCCGACCGCGAGCAGCGCGAGAAAGTGCTGCCGCTGACCGTGGCGCTGGACGCCAGCGGCCAGCCCACCGCCCCGCTGGCCAAGAAACTGGCCGCCCTGGCTAAATCGGTGGGCGTCGAGGCGATCGACTGGCAAACCCTGGAGCGAGCCTCCGACGGCAAGGCCGACGCCTTCTTCTACTGCTACACCGCGCGCGGCGCCGAACTGGGCGCCGGGCTGCAGGCAGCGCTGGACGACACCATCGCCAAGCTGCCCATCCCCAAGGTGATGAGCTACCAGCGCCCGGACGGCAGCACGGTGCATTTCGTGCGCCCCGCGCACGGTTTGATCGCACTACTTGGCACCGAGGTGGTGCCGCTCAGCGTGCTGGGGCTGCAGGCGGGCCGGACCACGCGCGGCCACCGCTTCCTCTCCAGCGGCGAGATCGAGATCGCGCATGCAGGCGAATACGCCGCCGTGCTGGCGTCGCAAGGCCACGTGCTGGCCAGCTACGCGGATCGCCGTGAACGCATCCGCACCGCGCTGCTGGAGCAGGCGGGCGCCGACCAGGTCGTGATGCCCGATGCGCTGCTCGACGAAGTCAACTCGCTGGTGGAATGGCCGGTGGTCTATCCTTGCCACTTCGAGGAGGTCTTCCTCGAAGTGCCGCAGGAATGCCTGATCCTGACCATGCAGACCAACCAGAAATACTTCGCGCTGACCGATGCCGCCGGCCACCTGCGCAACCGCTTCCTGGTGGTTTCCAACCTGGCCACCGATACGCCGGAGTCCATCATCAGCGGCAACGAGCGCGTGGTGCGCCCGCGCCTGGCGGACGCCAAGTTCTTCTTCGACCAGGACCGCAAGAAGACCCTCGCCTCGCGCGTGCCGCAACTGGCCAACGTGGTCTATCACAACAAGATCGGCACGCAGCTCGACCGCGTGCAGCGCCTGCAGCAGATCGCCGGCCACATCGCCGACGCGCTGGCCGCAGCCGGCATCGCCGTGGAAAAGGCGGCCGCCATGCGTGGCGCCGAACTCGCCAAGGCCGACCTGCTGACCGACATGGTGGGCGAATTCCCGGAACTGCAAGGCACCATGGGCACGTACTACGCGCGCCACGACGACGAAGCGCAGAGCGTGGCGCTGGCCTGCTCAGAGCACTACCGCCCGCGCTTTGCCGGCGACGCCCTGCCGGGCAGCCCGGTGAGCCTGGCCGTGGCGCTGGCCGACAAGCTGGAAACGCTGGTCGGCATCTGGGGCATCGGCCTGTCGCCCACCGGCGAGAAGGACCCGTTCGCGCTGCGCCGCCATGCGCTGGGCATCCTGCGCATGCTGGTCGAAACCCCGCTGCCGCTGTCGATCGACGCGCTGCTGGAACTCACCCAGCAAGCCTTCGCCGGCATTGCCGCGGTCAAGCCCGCGCAAGCCGCGATTGCGGACTTCCTCTACGACCGCCTGCGCGGCTACCTGAAGGACAAGGGCTACACCACCCATGAGGTCGAAGCCGTGGTGAGCTTGCGCCCGCAGCGCCTGGACGACATCCTGGCCCGCCTGGAAGCGGTGCGTACCTTTGCCGCCCTGCCCCAGGCCGAGGCGCTGGCCGCGGCCAACAAGCGCATCACCAACATCCTGCGCAAGAACACCGAGCCCGTAGGCACGGTGCAGCCGGCCCTGCTCCAGGAAGCCGCCGAAAGCGCGCTGCACAAGGCGGTGGAAAGCGTGCGTCCGCAAGTGGATGCCGCCTTCGCCAATGGCGACTTCGCCACCGCGCTGCGCGACCTGGCGCAGCTGCGCGAAGCGGTCGACCAGTTCTTCAACGATGTCATGGTGATGGCCGAAGACCCGCAGCTGCGCGCCAACCGGCTCGCGCTACTGGCCTCGCTGCACGTGCTGGCCAATCGCGTGGCCGACATCTCCAAGCTGGCCGCGTAAGCGGCCCGGCACCACAACGGGAAGCCATCATGCCGCAGACACCGCCCAAGCTTGTCGTGCTCGATCGCGACGGGGTCGTCAACCTCGACAGCGACCAGTTCATCAAGACGCCGGACGAATGGATCCCCATCGATGGCAGCCTGGAAGCGATCGCAGCACTCAACCAGGCCGGCTATCGCGTGGTGATCGTCAGTAACCAGTCCGGCATCGGCCGCGGCCTGTTCGAGATGAGCGCGCTCAACGCCATGCACGAGAAGATGCACAAGGCGCTTGCCAACCTGGGCGGGCGCGTCGATGCGGTCTTCTTCTGCCCGCATACGGCGGCGGACGGCTGCGATTGCCGCAAGCCCAAGCCCGGCATGCTTGAGCAGCTGGCGGAGCGCTTCGGCGTCGAGCTCAAGGGCGTGCCGCTGGTGGGCGACTCCCTGCGCGACCTCGAAGCCGGGCTGGCGGTAGGCTGCGCCCCGCACCTGGTGCTGACCGGCAAAGGCCCCAAGACCGAGAAAAAGGGCGGCCTGCCGCCCGGCACGCTGATCCACGACGACCTGCGCGCCTTTGCGCGCTGGCTGCTCACCGGCGATGGCGCCCCGCGCCAGGCCGGCTCCTGAACCCAACTCCCGTACCGATGATTTTTCTCCGCTCCTTGCTGTTCGCGTTGTTCCTCCTGGTACTGACACCGCCCTATGCCTGCGCGTGCTTCATCGTCTTTCCGTTCATGAACGCCGACCGCCGCTACCGCTTCGTGCGCGGCTGGCCGCGGCTGGTGACCGGTGCGGCCGCGCTGATCTGCGGCATCCGCTACCGCTATGAAGGCCGCGAGCATTTCGATGCCATGCTCGACAAGCCGGTGGTGGTGCTGTCCAAGCACCAGTCGGCGTGGGAAACCGTGGCCTACCTGGCCACCATGCCCAAGCCGATGTGCTTCGTGTTCAAGCGCGAACTGCTGATGGTGCCCTTCTTCGGCTGGGCGCTGGGCATGCTCAAGATGGTGCACATCAACCGCAAGGAAGGCACCCGCGCCTTCGCCTCGGCGGTGCGCCAGGGCCGCGAGCGGCTGGCCGAAGGCGCCTGGATCATCATGTTCCCGGAAGGCACGCGCACACCGTCGGGCCTGGAGAAAACGCGCTACAAGAGCGGCGGCGCCCGCCTTGCTGTCGAGACCGGCGCATGGGTGATCCCGATGGCGGTCAACTCCGGGCGCCTGTGGCCGCGCAACTCGTTCCTCAAGTACCCGGGCTTGATCACGGTCTCCGTCGGCGCGCCGATTTCGTCGGCCAACAAGACGGCAGACCAGGTCAATCAAGAGGTTGAGGCGTGGATCGAACAAGATATGCGTAGAATCGACGCCGAGAGCTACCGGAGCAGAACGCCCGCATGAAATTGCTGCGCCCGACCCCCGACTCCCCCGGTTCCCAGATGGAGCTGCCGCTGTCCGACGCCCTCGCAGGCGAAGACAGAGCGCCCGGCATGGTGCCAGGCGGGTTGGCGCCGGCGCAGCCCAACTCCCCGACGCCGCAGCCCTGGCCCCAGCCGCAGCCCAATGCACGACGGCTGCTGGTGGGCGAGCGCGCCGTGCACTACACGCTCAAGCGCTCGTCGCGCCGTACCATCGGCTTCACCGTGGACGACCGCGGCCTGTCCATCACGGCGCCGCGCTGGGTCACGCTGGCCGACATCGAGTCGGCCATTCTGGAAAAACAGCGCTGGATCTTCAACAAGCTGGGCGAATGGCAGCACCGCGAAGCCCGCCGGGTGCTGCCCACCGTGCAATGGCGCGACGGCGCCAGCCTGCCCTTCCTGGGCAAGCCCATCACCCTGCAACTGGAGTCTCCCGCCGGCGTGCTGCTGTTCGATGCCGAGACCTGCATTCTTCATCTCGCGCTGCCCGTGCATGCCGACGAGCAGCAGATCAAGGATCGCGTGCAAGGGTGGCTGCAACACCAGGCACGGCGCCTGCTGGCGCAGCGCCTCGATATCTACGCGGAAAAGCTCGGCGTGCGGCATAGCGCGTTTTCGCTGACCTCCGCCGCCACGCGCTGGGGCAGTTGCACCGCCGACGGCAAGATCCGCCTGAACTGGCGTTTGATGCATTTTCCGCTGTCGATGATCGACTACGTGGCCGCCCATGAGCTGGCGCATCTCAAGGAGATGAACCACAGCCCGAGGTTCTGGGATACGGTGGCGTCGATCTTTCCGGAGTTCCGTGATGCCCGCGCGCAATTGCGGGCACACCCACCCGAGTTGCTGCCCACGTTCTAGGCTGGGCCTTTGATTTAAAACGGGGAAATGGCACACCTGGGCCAAGGTAAACCGATTGCTGCCATCCCGTTTAGAATAATCGACCTATCCCAAAACAATATCAGGCCTCTCCCAAAATGCGACTCCTCCACACCATGCTCCGCGTCGGCGACCTGCAACGCTCGATCGACTTCTACACCCGCATCCTCGGCATGCAGCTGCTGCGCGAGAGCGACAACACCGAATACAAGTACCGCCTCGCCTTCGTCGGCTACGGCCCGGAATCCGAAACCGCCGTGCTCGAGCTGACCTATAACTATGGAGTGGAAAAGTACGAGATGGGCACGGCCTACGGCCATATCGCGCTGGAGACCGATAACGCGGCGGCCACCTGCGAGCGCATCCGCGCCGCCGGCGGCAACGTCGTGCGCGAGGCCGGCCCGGTCAAGGGCGGCACCACGGTGATCGCTTTCGTCGAAGACCCGGACGGCTACAAGATCGAGCTGATCGAGCGCAATTCCACCCGCGACGCCAGCCGTCCTTGAGGTGAGCGCGCCACTGCCAAGCCGGCGCCCGCTCGACGGCACGGCCGTCACGCTGATGGTGGTGCTGTGCGTGGCCTGGGGACTGCAGCAAGTGGTCATCAAGGCGACGGCGCCACTGATGGGCGCCGTGCTCCAGGCCGGCGTGCGCTCGGCGGTGGCAGCCGCGCTGGTGTTCGGCTTTGCCGCCTGGCGCCGCACGCCGCTGTGGCAACACGACGGCACGCTGGGCGCGGGCTTGCTGGCAGGTTTGCTATTCGGTGCCGAGTTCTTCTGTATTTTTGTCGGCCTTGGCCACACCACCGCTTCGCGCATGGCGGTGTTCCTCTATACCGCGCCCATCTTCACCGCACTCGGCCTGCATCTGAGCGTCGCCGGCGAACGCCTGCGGCGCGGGCAATGGCTGGGTGTCGGGCTGGCCTTCTGCGGCATGGCGCTGGCCTTTGCCGATGGCATCGCCAAGCCCGCCGCGCATGGCGGCAGCACGTTGCTGGGCGATGCGCTGGGGATCCTGGCCGGCCTCCTCTGGGCCGCTACAACGGTGGTGGTACGCGCCAGCCGGCTGGCTTCGGCAGCGCCCAGCAAGACGCTGCTCTATCAACTTGCGGTGTCTGCGGTGATGCTGCTGTCCATGGCGCTTGCAGCCGGGCAGCATCTGCAGGCGCGCGTCGACGGCATGGTGATCGCCAGCCTGTTCTACCAGTCGGTGCTGATTGCATTCGCCAGCTACCTGACGTGGTTCTGGCTATTGCGGCAGTACCTGGCTTCGCGCTTGTCGGTGTTTTCGTTTTTGACGCCGCTGTTCGGGGTGGCGTTTGGCGTGGTGCTGATGCATGACGCCGTGGGCATGCGGTTTGCGGTTGCCGCGGTGCTGGTGTTGGGGGGGATTGTGTTGGTGAATCGGCGGGAATAAAGGGGCTGGGGGGGATGTGGCTGCAACTGCAACTGCAAAATCGGCTTCAGATTCAAGGGGTTAACCGCAAATTCAACTTCAACTGAAGCTTCAGCCCCCACCAACCCTACCCTCAAAACCTAAAAGTCCCCAACGCCTCGCGCACCTCATCCAACGTAGCCTGCGTCACCAGCCGTGCCTGCTCCGTCCCCTGCTTCAAAATATCAAACACAGAGGCCGGATCCTTGGCCAGCTCCTCGCGCCGCTCGCGAATCGGCGCCAGCAGCCCTTGCAGCACGCCATCGAGCCTGCGCTTGAGCACCATGTCACCCAGGCCGCCGCGCCGATAGTGTGCCTTCAACTCAGCCACTTCATCGACCGCCTCGTCGAACGCGTCGAGGTAGGTAAACACCACATTGCCCTCCACCTGGCCCGGATCGGACACCTTGAGGTGGTTGGCGTCGGTGTACATGCGCATGACCGCTTCCTTGACCTGCTCGGGCGAGGCTGCCAGCGAGATCGCGTTGCCTTGCGACTTGCTCATCTTGGCCTTGCCGTCGACGCCGGGCAACCGGCCAAAGCGCGGGATCAGCGCGGCGGCTTCCGGCAGCACTTCGCGGCCAACCTGGTGGTTGATTCGGCGCGCGATCTCGTTGGTCTGCTCGATCAGGGGGGCCTGGTCCTCGCCGACCGGCACCACGGTGGCCTTGAAGCCGGTGATGTCGGCAGCTTGCGAAGCCGGGTAGCACAGGAAGCCTGCCGGGATATCGCGGCCGAAGCCGCGCGCCTGGATCTCTTCCTTGATGGTCGGGTTGCGCTCGAGCCGGGCGACCGTGACGAAGTTCAGGTACATCAGGGTCAGCTCGGCCAGCGCGGGCAGGTGCGACTGCACCGTGATGGTGGTCTTGGCCGGGTCGATGCCGACCGCGAGGTAGTCGAGCGCCACCTCCAGCACGTTGCGCCGCACCTTGTCCGGATCGTGCGCGTTGTCGGTCATGGCCTGGGTGTCGGCCAGCAACAGATACTGCTTGTGGGTATCCTGCAGCGCCACGCGGCTCTTGAGCGAGCCAACGTAGTGGCCCAGGTGAAGCTGGCCGGTGGGGCGGTCGCCGGTGAGGATGACCTTGCGCTGGGGCGCCTGCGTTTCGCTAGTCATGGCATTTCCTTGGGTAAGAGAAGCGCCGCGGTGCCGGTCAGCGCAGGCAGAGTGCCGCCAACCGGGCTGCGGCGGCTGGAGTCGGGATCAGGGGATGACGACGTGCCGCTGCGTTCAGCAGCGCCACCAATGGGAACGAAAGCCGGTAGCGCGCATCAGCATCATGTAGCCGGGGTTTCAAGCTGGCGCGCCAGGCCGACGTACTCGGCCACGGGGACTTCCTCGGCGCGCCGCGCCAGGTCGAAGCCAAGCGCCTCAAAATCAACCTGGTCGCGCAGCATCGACAGTGTATTGCGCAGGACCTTGCGCCGCTGCGAGAACGCCGCGGCCACCACGTCGCCCAACACCGTCAGGTTGCACGCGGGATACGGCGAGCGCAACTGGCCATCGGGCTGGCGCGGCCAGGGGATCATGCGCACCACGGCGGAGTCGACCTTGGGCGGCGGGTTGAACGAGGCCGGCGGCACGTCGAGCACATGCTCCATGTGATAGCGCACCTGCAGCATGATCGACAGCCGCCCGAAGGCTTTGCTGCCTGGCTCGGCCACCATGCGCTCGACCACTTCCTTTTGCAGCATGAAGTGCTGGTCGCGCACCTGGTCGGCAAACTCGGCCAAGTGGAACAGCAGCGGGCTGGAGATGTTGTAGGGCAGGTTGCCGACGATGCGCAGCGGCTTGCCGGCTTCGCACAGCTTGCCGAAATCGAAGGCCAGCGCGTCGCCGGCGTGGATCACCAGCCGTTCGCCGTAGCGGCGGCGCAGGCGCTCCACCAGGTCGCGGTCAAGCTCGACCACCTGCATCTGCGGCAAGCGCTCCAGCAGCGGCTGGGTCAGCGCGCCGAGGCCGGGGCCGATTTCGACCAGGGTGTCGCCGTGCTGCGGGTCGATGGCACTGACGATGCCGTGGATGATGCCGTCATCGACCAGGAAGTTCTGTCCGAATCGTTTGCGGGCCACATGGCCCTGGTGTACGTTGGAACGCATAGTTAGGTCTCGCTCGGGCGTCAGCGTGTTGCCACCAGCGGCGCGGCGCGCGGCCGGCCGTTGGCGTGGCCGGCCATGGCGATGGCGTTGCGGATCGCCTCGATCATGCTGCCGTGCTCGGCCTGGCCACTTGCGGCCAGATCGAGCGCAGTGCCATGGTCGACCGAGGTGCGGATAAAAGGCAGCCCCAGCGTGATGTTCACGCCGTGGCCAAATGTGCCGTACTTGAGCGGGGCCAGGCCCTGGTCGTGGTACATCGCCAGCACGCAGTCGGCCCCATCGAGATGCCGGGGCTGGAACAGCGTGTCGGCCGGGTACGGGCCACGGGCATCGATGCCCGCGTCCACGGCATGGGCCAGCGCGGGAATGATCACATCAATCTCCTCATGCCCCATATGGCCGCTTTCACCGGCATGCGGGTTCAGGCCGGTCACCAGGATGCGCGGCCGGGAGATGCCGAAATGCCGGCGCAGGTCGTGGTCGACGATGGCCAGCGTTTCTTCCAGCATGGACACGGTAAGCGCATCGGGCACCGCGCGCAATGGCAGGTGGGTGGTGGCCAGCGCCACGCGCAGCATGGCGTTGCCATGCGCGGGCTGCGGGCCGGCCAGCATCATCACTACGCGCGGCACGCCGGCGCGCTCGGCCAGGTATTCGGTGTGCCCGGTGAAGGGCACGCCGGCATCGTTGATGGTGCTCTTCTGCACGGGCGCGGTCACCATGCCGGCAAAGCGCCGCGTGCCATTGGTCCCGCCCATGCAGCCATCGATGGCGGCATCGAGCAAGGCGAGCACATAGCCGCCGTTGCGCGCATCCAGCCGGCCGGCATCGCAAGGCACGGCCAGAGGGATGTCGTCGCACACCACGCTGCCATCCGCAAGCCGGTGCGCCCAGGCTTGCGCGACACCCAGCGCGGCGGCGCGCGCCGCCAGCAGGCCCGCGTCGCCAAGCACGTGAAAACGCACCTGCGGATGCTCGCCGGCAAGTTGCAGCAAGGCGCCGACGGTAATGTCGGGGCCAATGCCGGCGGGTTCCCCGGTGGTGATGGCTAGCGCGAGCGGCTCGGACATGGTGGCGATGCGTTCCGGTTAGCGCTGGCGGTTGACGCGGTATTCCACGTAGGCGGCCTGGCGCAACTGGCGCTGCCAGTCTTCATACGCCGCGCGCACCTTCTGCTCGCGAATCTCCGCGCGGGCAAAGTCGCGCTGCTTCTCCGGCGTGATCTCGGTCTCGCGGCGGTTGAGCACCTGGATCAGATGCACGCCAAACTGCGTGACGACGGGCTCGGACACTTCGCCCGGGCGCAGGCGGCTCATGGCCTGCTCGAACTCCGGCACCAGCTCGCCCGGCGATACCCAGCCGAGATCGCCGCCGTTCTGCGCCGACCCATCCTGGGAGAAGCGCTTGGCCGCGTCGGCAAAGTCGCCGCCGTGAGTGATCCGGTCGCGCAGCGTGGCCAGCTGGCGACGTGCCTCGGCCTCCGGCATGTTGGGGCCGGTGCGGATCAGGATATGGCGCACCTGGGTCTGCGTGATGCGATCGCTGGCCGCCGGGTTCGACGCTGCCGGCGGTGCGGTACGCTTGGCCACCAGCTTGAGCACATGGAAACCGTTGGCGCTCTCGATGACCTGAGGCGCCACGCCACCAGGCTGCAGGTCAAGCACGGCATTGGCAAACAGCGCCGGCAGCCGACCGATTTCACGGAAACCCAGCGAGCCTCCCTGAGCGGCCTCGGGGCCGTCGGAGCCCTGCGCCAGCTGGGCGAAATCCGCGCCGCCCTGGGCCTGCTTGAGCAGGCCTTCGGCCTTGGCGCGCAAGGTGGCCTTCTGCGCTTCGGAGGCATCCTCAGGCACGCGCACCAGTATCTGGGCCACGTTATATTCGGTGGGGCCGGTGGCGGTGGCGGCCGCGCCCGGTGCGCCATTCGCCGCGAGATAGTTGTCGATCTCGCCGTCGTAGACCTGGATCTTGGAATCCACCTCGCGCTCGCGCAGGCGGATCACCTGCACCTGCTTGCGCAGCTCGTCGCGGTACTTGGTCCAGGTCATGCCGCTGCGCTCGACCTGGCTGCGCAAGTCGGTCGCATTGATGTGGTTTTGCTGCGCGACCGACTCAATGGCGCGATCGACTTCCTGGTCGGTCACCTTGATGCCGGCATCCTGCGCGGCTTGCGTCTGCACCCGCTCCATCACCAGCCGCTCGAGCACTTCGCCCAGCAGGTCGGCGCGCGCCGGCACCGGCCGGTTGGCCTGGCGCAGCTGCGATTCGATCTCGTCGGCGCGGTCCAGCAATTCGCGCCGCGTGATCACGCTGTTGTTGACGATTGCCACCACCTCGTCCACCAATTGCGAGCGCTGCGCGCTCGTGCCCGGCTGCGTCACGCCCAGGCGCGGCTGGCTGGGCGAGGCGGCAGCGCTGTCGCCGGCCTGGGGCATGAAGATGCCTGTAGCCTTCTGCCCGGGCGCCTTCAGCTGTGCCGAAACCGGCAGTGCGAAGGCGGCCAGCAGTGCGGTCAGCAGCAGGCTTTGCCAGCCGGTCAGGCGGGAAGACATCGAGGGGCGCGCGTTGAATTCTTGACGTTTCATCATGGTCCGTCATTCATAGTGGTCGAGCTGGGATGGGATAACAGGCTTGGCGAGGACGGGCTCATAACCCGGCACGTTCAGCCGCAGCACATCCAGCGGATTGGAACCGATCTTGGACAACCCGCGGAACTCCACCTGGAAGAAGATGCGTCCGGTGTAGCCCTGCGTGGTATTGCGGAAGCGCTGGTAGACCACACGGCCAACCCAGCAATCCGCGGCGTATTCGAAGCCGGCCAGCGCGTCTACCAGTTGGCTCGCGCTCAGGTCGAACGCGACCCGGCCGATGCCGTAGGTGCGCTGTGTCAGCGGCCACTGGCTCGACACCTCGAACTGGTCGATAGCGGTATTGTCCGTCACCGAGGTGGGGCGCCGGTAGCGATAGCCGATATTCAGCGTCTTGCGCGCTTCGGGCCGCCACGAGAAGGCGATATTCGAGTAGATCACCCGATCGCTGTCCGGGTTGTACTGCACCCCGGCATCGAGGTAGTAGCCCTTGAACATCTGGATGGTCGTTGCCGCCAGCAGGTCGGAATAGCCTGACTTGGCTGGATCGGTACCATTGAGCTGTACCCGTTGGCCGGTGAGGTCGAAGCGCTGCGCAATCGTGCCGCGGAAGCGCTCGATACCGCTCGCCGCTTCGATCAGGCGCGTGGTCACGCCGGCCGTCACTTTGTTGTTGTCGGCAATACGGTCGTAGCCGGTAAACGGGTTCTCGCTGAAGATTTGTCCGTAGCCGAAATCCGACTGCACCGTATCGAACAGCGGGAACTGGCTCTGGTCGCGGAACGGCGTGTAGACATAGAAAAGGCGCGGTTCCAGCGTCTGCACGTAATTGACGCCGAACAGCCGGCTCACGGTCGGCGCCTCGCGCTCGAACGTCATGCCCGAATCCAAGCTCATGGTCGGCAAGGCCCGGTTCAGCGTATTGGGCGTGCCCGCGGTATTGGTGGAGGACTCCATCTGATACTGCGTGGCATTGAACGTCGCCTTGGGCGTGACGAACCAGCCTGGCCGGATGATCGGATAGCTGATCGAGGGCTGGATGAAGACACGCTCACCCTGCGGCAGTTGCGTACCTGTCGTGCCCAGAGGAATGCGGAAGCGCGTGTAGTCGGCTTCCACTTGGATATCGAAGCCACCCAGGTCATAGCGCGTGTACTTGCCATTGAGCTGAGGCACACGCTCATAAGAAGGCTGGCTAGGCGCGAGCGTCTGGAATTTCTGAACCCGCGCCAGCAGGGCAAAATCCTGCCAGTTGTAGGTGACGCCGCCTTCTTGCGTGTACTGGCGCAACGTCGCCTGTGTCACCGAGCGGGTCAGGTCATCGGGATACTGGGCGTCCGACACCTTGTTCAGGTTAACGTACGCATTCAGTCCCGGCACTATGTTCTGGACATGCTGGATCGAATACGCCCAGCGGTTAGTCTTGGTCTTCTGGTCGTCCGGCAGGAATTCGCCGCGGATACGCCCGGAATAGCCGCTGCCGATGTAGCGGTAGTCGGTGCCAAGCTGCACCCCGCGCGAACTCAGCACGCGCGGGAAGATCGTCAGGTCCCGGTTTGGCGCGATATTGAAGTAATACGGGACCGTGAGGTCCATGCCCGAGCGCGAGCTGTAGCCGAACAGCGGCGGCAGCACCCCACTGCGGCGCTCGTTGTTCAAGGGGAAGCTGAACACCGGCGCCGCCAAGATCGGCACGTCAAAGAAGCGCAGCACGCCGCCATAGGCGGTGCCTACCTGGCGGTCGCTGTCGATATCGAGCTCGCGCGCGCTGAAATACCAGTCCGCGTTGTCCGGCGAACAGGTCGTGTAGGTGGCGCGCTTGATCGTGCTGAGATTTTTGTCGATGAAATCGATGCGCTCGGCCTTGCCGGAGCCGCCGGTCTGCTGGAAATAATAGTCCGGGGACAGCATGTAGCCTTCGTTGGCCTCGACCCGCAGCCGGGCTTCCGGCCCGACCGAGAGCGATCCGTCGCGGGCAACGCGGGCATTGCCGTGGACAAAGGCCTCGTCTCTGTCCTGGTCGTAGGTAAGCTTGTCGCCCTTGACCACGCCGCCATCGCGGCGCAGCTCGGCGTTGCCCTCGAGCTCCACGCCACGCTGGTTATAGCCGGTCATGCGATCGCCCGAGACAAAGGTGGGCGGGTTGTCGTCCGGCTCGGTCGTCTTGGTCTTGGCCGTGCCCGGCTCGGCCAGGCGCGGCACCAGTTCGCCGGCTACCGGCGGGGCCTCGGGTGCCGCCTCGACGGCCGGCTCGGCCACCGGCAGGTCGGGAATGGTGGAGCTCACGGCCTGCGCGTGCGCACCCACCGACCAGCCGGCCATGGCCAACACGAGCGGGCGCAACGCGCTGCCGGGGAGTCGTGCCGGTGTCTTGCTAGCCTTCTGGTTCGGTGATCGTCGTTGTTCGGTCATGCGAGCGGGTCATGAGTCAGAGCGGCGGCGGCGGCCCAGCAACCGCCAGCCACCGCCGAAGCAGGCTGTCGGGCTGTGGGAGGCCCGCCTGGGAGCCGCCCCGGGGCCCGGGTCTGGTCGGGTATTATACGGGGCATCCTATTCTCCCTTTCCGGCATGGCAGCACATCCTCTCGACCCGCGTCTCGACCAGCTCAAAGTCTGGGTGTCCGGACTCGGTCCGGCTTGGTCCGTTAACCCCGACTCCTGTACCCCCGCATCGGCCGACGCCAGCTTCCGGCGGTACTTCCGGGCCAGCACCAGCCACCCCGGCCATCCGAGCGTGATCGTGATGGATGCGCCTCCCGCACAGGAGGACTGCCGCCCCTTCATCCATGTCGCGGAACTGTTCGGCGCTGCCGGCGTGACCGTGCCAAAGGTTCTGGCGCAGAACCTCGAGCAAGGCTTCCTGCTGCTCAGCGACCTGGGCAACACCACGTATCTGTCCCGGCTGGATGCGGCCAGCGCGCGCGGCCTCTATGGCGATGCCGCCGCCGCGCTAGTGAAGATCCAGCTCGCGACCCGCCCTGGCACCCTGCCCGCCTACGACCGCGCGCTGCTGCAGCGCGAAGTCGACCTGTTCCCACAGTGGTACGTGGCCCGGCACCTGGGCGTGACGCTCACGCCTGACCAGGAATCCGGGCTGGCCGAAGTGATGCAGACGCTGCTGGCCAACAACCTGGCCCAGCCACAGGTGTATGTGCATCGCGACTATCACTCGCGCAACCTGATGGTGCTTGAAGGCGAGGCCAATCCCGGCATCCTGGATTTCCAGGACGCGGTGATCGGTCCCATTACCTATGATGCGGTGTCGCTGTGGCGCGATGCCTATATTGAATGGGACGAGCAGGAGCAGCTCGACTGGCTGATCCGCTACTGGGAGCGCGCGCGCAAGACCGGGCTACCGGTGGCGCCGGACTTTGGCGACTTCTACCGGGATTTCGAGTGGATGGGCCTGCAGCGCCACCTCAAGGTGCTCGGCATCTTTGCCCGCCTGTACCATCGCGACGGCAAGGAAGGCTACCTGGCCAACCTGCCGCTGGTGCTCAAGTACGCACGCCAGGTGGCGGGCCGCTACATCGAGCTGCGCAGGCTGGTGCGCCTGTTCGACGCCCTCGACGGCGTCGAGCGCCCGGTCGGCTACACATTCTGATGCCGGCGCAAGCCATGCCGGGCGCACGGCCATGACATCCGGCGGCGATCCCACGGCCACGCTCACCCGCGGCGGCGAGTGGTGGGCAGGCGTGCGGGCGCTGGCGCCGATGCTGCTCGGCGTGGCGCCGTTCGGCCTGATCTATGGCGTGCTGGCGGTCAACGCCGGCATGCCCGCCTGGCTGGCTTGCGCCATGAGCGCGATCGTGTTCGGCGGCGCCTCGCAGATGATCCTGACGCAACTGTGGGCGGCGGGCACGCCGGCGGTGCTGATCGCCGTGACGGTCGCCATGGTCAACCTGCGCCATGCGCTGTACTCCGCCACCATGGCCCCGGCGCTGGCGCACCTGCCGGGCCGCTGGAAGGCACTCATCTCCTACCTGCTGACCGACGAGGCCTTCGCCGCCATGACGCGGCGCCTCAGCGACGACGACGCACACAAGCGCTACCGCCACTGGTTCTTCTTTGGCGCCGGCTTCGCGCTGTGGGCCAGTTGGCAGGTCTCGACGCTGGCGGGTGTGCTGGTGGGCGCCCAGATCCCGCGCGACTGGCCGCTCGATTTCTTCCTGCCGCTCACCTTCATCGCCATCATCGTGCCCGGCATCAAGCACCGCTCGCACGCCGCGGCGGCGCTGGTGGCCACGGCGCTGGCGGTGGCCTGCTACGGCATGCCGCACAAGCTTGGCCTGATGGTCGCGGCGCTGGGCGGAATTGCCGCGGGCATGCTGCTGCTTGGCAAGGACCGCAGGCAGCGCAAGCCGGCCGCGACGGAGCCAGCCGCATGAGCCAGCTGACCCTGCTGCTGGTGTTTATCGGCGCCGGCCTCGCCACCTACCTGATCCGCCTGTCCTTCATTGCCGTGGAAGGCCAGGTACGGCTGCCATCGTGGTTCCGCACCGCGCTGCAGTTCGTGCCGGCGGCCATGCTGTCGGCGTTGATCGCGCCCGACCTGCTGATGCGCGATGGGCACGTCGACATCGGTCCCGGCAATGC
Source organism: Cupriavidus sp. UME77 (assembly GCF_014170355.1). Taxonomy (NCBI): domain Bacteria; kingdom Pseudomonadati; phylum Pseudomonadota; class Betaproteobacteria; order Burkholderiales; family Burkholderiaceae; genus Cupriavidus; species Cupriavidus sp. UME77. The sequence continues at coordinate 7,624 of NZ_LZZU01000051.1, read as the reverse complement.
CCGCCTGGTAGCCGGGCTGGTGGCCATTGTCATCGCCGCCAGGACGCGCAGCATTGGCTGGACCATCGCTGGCGGCATGGGCACCCTGATCGCGCTGACATACCTGCTGAACCACGCGCTGAAATAAGCGCCGGAGACCCTGCATTGAAAGCCATGATTTTTGCAGCCGGGCGCGGCGAGCGCATGCGCCCGCTGACCGATGCCCACCCGAAGCCGCTGCTGGCGGTGGGCGGCAAGCCGCTGATCGTCTGGAAGATCGAGGCGCTGGCGCGCGCCGGCTTCAAGGACATCGTGATCAACCACGCCTGGCTCGGCGAGCAGATTGAGCAGGCGCTCGGTGATGGCAACCGCTTCGGCGTGCGCCTGGTGTACTCGGCCGAACCCAGCGCGCTGGAAACCGCCGGCGGCATCGCCCAGGCGCTGCCGCTGCTGGCGGCCGCACCCGAGCGCGGCGAGATCTTCCTGGCGGTATCCGGCGACATCTTCACCGATTACGACTTCCGCGCCCTGCTGCCCCGCGCGCGCGCCATGGCCGGTGCGCCCGAGCCGCGCATGCACCTGGTAATGGTGCCCAATCCGCCGTTCCATCCAGAGGGCGATTTTGCGCTCGGCGCCGACGGCCTGTTGTTACCCACGCCCACGGCGACGGCGCCGAGCCTGACCTTCGGCAATATCGGCCTGTACGACACCCGGCTGTTCGCCGCCATCGAGCCCGGCCAGAAAGTTGCCATGACGCCCTACTACCGCGCCGCCGTGGCAGCCGGGCTGGCCAGCGGCGAGCGCTTCGACGGCGCCTGGGAGAACGTCGGCACGCCGGCCCAGTTGGCGGCCCTCGATGCCCTGGTGCTAGCGCGAGCCGGCACCGCTTGCGCACCCCTGCCTTGAGCGGCGTCGGCCAGTCCAGCCCCGCGCCGGCAATCCGGCGGCGTTAGAATCGCCCTATTCCCCATCCACGTGGCCCAACACATGTCCGCACCCGACTCCGCCCTCCTTCTCGCCTGTCGCGACCGGCGCGCCCGCGTGCTGCAGCAATTGCGTGCCGCCGGCGGCGGCGTGGCGATCCTGCCCACCGCGCCGGAAGCCATGCGCAACCGCGATAGCGACTATCCCTATCGCCACGACAGCTATTTCTATTACCTGACCGGCTTCACCGAGCCGGAGGGCGTGCTGGTCCTGGTGGCGCAGGCGTGCGGCGCCGAGCGCAGCATCCTGTTCTGCCGCCCCAAGCACGAAGAGCGCGAGATCTGGGATGGCTTCCGCTACGGCCCGGAAGGCGCGCAGGCGGCCTTCGGCTTCGACGAGGCACATTCGGTCGAGGAAATCGACGCCGTGCTGCCCTCGCTGCTGGCCAACCACGCTGTGGTGGCCTACCCGCTGGCCGCCAACACCCGCACCGACATGCAGGTGCGGCGCTGGCTCGAAACGGTGCGCATGCAAGGCCGTGCCGGCGTGACCGCGCCATCGACGGCGATCGATATCCGCACCATCCTCGACGAGATGCGCTTGTTCAAGGACGCGGGCGAGATCGCCACCATGCGCCGCGCGGCCGAGATCTCGGCCCAGGCCCATGTGCGCGCCATGCGCGCTTCGCGCGAGGGCCTGCGCGAATACCACCTGGAAGCCGAGCTGCTCTACGAATTCCGCCGCCACGGCGCGCAGAGCGTCGCCTACAACTCGATCGTCGCCACCGGCCCCAACGCCTGCGTGCTGCACTACCGCGCCGGCCCTGCCGAGCTGCGCGACGGCGACCTGTGCCTGATCGACGCCGGCTGCGAACTCGATGGCTACGCCTCCGACATCACCCGCACCTTCCCCGTTTCCGGCCGCTTCTCGCCAGCCCAGCGCGAGCTGTACGACCTGGTGGTGGCCGCGCAGGAAGCCGCCATCGCCGAGACCCGCCCCGGCGTGCCCTACAACGTGCCGCACGACGCCGCCACGCGGGTGCTGGCGCAAGGGATGCTTGATACCGGCCTGCTCGACGCGAACCGTTGCGGCGGCCTGGACGAGGTGCTCGCCAGCGGCAGCTACCGCCAGTTCTACATGCACCGCACCGGCCACTGGCTGGGCATGGACGTGCATGACGTGGGCGAGTACCGCGTGCCAGGCGCCGCGCCGGCCGAGGGCGAGCGCGCCTGGCGTCCGCTCGCGCCCGGCATGGTGCTGACGGTGGAGCCAGGCATCTACGTGCGCCCGGCACCGGAAGTGCCGGAGCGCTTCTGGCATATCGGCATCCGCATCGAGGACGATGCGGTTGTCACCGGGGGCGGCTGCGAGCTGATGACGCGCGGCGTGCCGGTCAAGGCGGACGAAATCGAGGCGCTGATGCGCGACGCGGGAGGTACACGATGATCAGTTGGCTTCGCAAGATACTTCCGAGCGGCGAGCGCACGCAGACCAGCCGCGCGCGCGCCGTTGATCCCGCGCAACCGTTCGTGGTCAACCTCTACGATGACCGCCTGGTCGTGCATCGCCCCGATGGCCAGCGCGAAGAACTCGAATGGGACGTGATCGAACGCGTGGTGGTGCGGGTCTCGAACCGCGAGCCATGGGCCGGGAAGGCCTGGCTGATCCTGGTGGGAGACCCCAAGGCCGACGGCACGCCCCGGGGCTGCGTGGTACCACTGGACGCGGCCAACCATGCGGCGCTGGTGGAACGCCTGCAGGCATTTCCCGGCTTCAACCAGCAGAAGCTGGACAACGCCCTGAGCGACGCGGCGGCGGGCAAGCACCGCACCGACGCCAATTGCTGGAAACGCGGCGCACTGCCGGTGGAGTCCGGCGCCATGGGCGATGCGAGCAACGACAGCAACCCCGTCGCCCAGCCAGGCAGCGCGCATGAGCCCGGCAAGCACTGAAGCCTCCGCGGACACGGATATCGCCATCGTCGGCGCAGGGCCGGTCGGCCTAGCGCTGGCCTGCCTGTTGCTGCGCAAAAGCCCGTGGCGCCTGACCTTGATCGACGCCGCCACGCCAGCGCGCGCAGCCCGCGATCCGCGCGCCATCGCCCTTTCGTACGGCAGCCGCCAGCTGCTCGAGCAGATCGGCGCGTGGCCCCGCGCTGTCACCCCGATCGAGCATATCCATGTGTCGCAACGCGGGCGGTTCGGCCACGTCAAGCTCCACAGCCACGACTACGGCGTACCCGCGCTGGGCTATGTGGTGCGCTACGGCGAACTGTGCGAGGCACTCGAGCGTGCGCTGGCCCAGGCCGTCCAGGCCAGCCCCGCCCCCGCTGGCGAACGCCTGATACGGATCTACGAGACGCGCATCGATCACCTGGAGCAATCTGGCCCCGATACGGCTGCAGCCAGCCTGGTGCGCCTTTGCGGCCATGGGCATGACCAGCAACCCGCCGCCTTCGGCGCGCGCCTGGTGGTGCAGGCCGAAGGCGGCCTGTTCCACCAGCAATCCACCCGCGCGGAGCGTGGCGTGCAGGGGCAGAAATTCCGGCGCGACTATGGGCAGACCGCCATCGTGGCCCACGTGGCCTGCTCGCGCCCGCAGCCCGGCTGGGCCTGGGAGCGCTTTACCGAGGAAGGGCCGCTGGCGCTGCTGCCGCATGAAGAGCACGGCACGCCCGGCTACGCCCTGGTCTGGTGCTGCCCGCCGGAACAAGCGGCCCGCCGGCTCGCGCTGCCGGACGGGGAGTTCCTTGCTGAACTGGAACAAGCCTTCGGCCCGCGCATGGGCCGCTTCACCGGCATTGGCAAGCGCCATGCCTTCCCGCTCGGGCTGAATGCGGCGCCCGTCACCGTGCAGGGCAGGGTGGTAGCGGTCGGCAATGCGGCGCAGACGCTACATCCGGTAGCCGGCCAGGGCCTCAACCTCGGCCTGCGCGACGCCTTTGCCCTGGCGCTTGCGCTGCGCGCCGACTGCAGCCCGCAGGCCTTGCAGGCGTTTGCGGCGCAACAAAAGCTGGATCGGGCCGTCACCATCGGCGTGACCGACCTGCTGCCGCGCGTGTTTGGCGTTTCCTACCCGCTCGCTGCCCACGCGCGTGGGGCGTCCCTGGCGGCGCTCGCTTGCTTGGGACCGCTCAAGGACACGCTGGCGCGCCAGATGATGTACGGCATGCGCCGCTAAAGGCTGCCAAGGGCCGCCGGCGGCCCTGTTGTCAACATGGTTTGCAAGCCAGCCCGGTGCAATATTTGCTCAAATCTTGAGCAACCCGGGTCGTTTGGCGGTAAAATCCTGCCCTCACACATGTCCACTGAATGACGCCGAGCACTGTTTCGGCAGGGCATGCCATTTTCATTTTTGTCTAGTTGCGGGGCCGCCTTGCGGCCCCTCGTCAGTCGCTACAGTCGCTATCGTGCAAATCGGACCGCACCAACTCCGCAACAACCTGTTCGTCGCGCCCATGGCCGGTGTGACTGACCGGCCATTCCGCCAGCTGTGCAAACGGCTGGGCGCGGGCTATGCGGTGTCCGAAATGGTCGCCTCCAACGCACAGCTGTGGAAGAGCGAGAAGACCATGCGGCGCGCCAACCACACGGGCGAAGTCGAACCCATCGCGGTGCAGATCGCCGGCGCCGAGCCGGCCATGATGGCGCAGGCCGCGCGCCACAACGTCGAGCGCGGCGCGCAGATCATCGACATCAACATGGGCTGCCCGGCCAAGAAGGTGTGCAATGTGGCCGCCGGCTCGGCACTGCTGCAAAACGAGCCGCTGGTGGTGCGCATCGTCCAGGCGGTGGTCGCCGCCGTGGCCGAGGTCGATCCGCGCGTGCCCGTCACGCTCAAGATCCGTACCGGCTGGGACCGCCAGAACCGCAATGCGCTTCGCATCGCGCGCATGGTGGAAGACGCCGGCATCAGCATGCTCACCGTGCACGGGCGCACGCGCGCCGACCTGTACAAGGGCGAAGCCGAGTACGAGACCATTGCCGCGGTCAAGGCAGCGCTTTCCATCCCCGTGGTCGCCAACGGCGACGTCACCACGCCGCAAAAAGCCAAGCATGTGCTGGCCGTGACCGGCGCCGACGCCATCATGATCGGCCGCGCGGCGCAGGGCCGGCCCTGGCTGTTCCGCGAGATCGAGCACTACCTGGCCACCGGCGAGCTGCTGCCGTCGCCGGAAGTGGCCGAGATCCGCGCCATCATGAACGCGCACCTGGAAGACCACTACGACTTCTACGGCGAGTTCACCGGCGTGCGCACCGCGCGCAAGCACATTGCCTGGTACACGCGCGGCCTGGCCGGCGCCAACCTGTTCCGCCACCGCATGAACACGCTGGACAACACCACGGCCCAGCTCGCCGCGGTCAACGAATTCTTCGATGAGCAGGCGCTGCTGTCCGAGCGCCTGGTCTATGTGGAAGACGGCGCGCACGGCACGGATGATGCCGACGACGAGAAACGCAACAAGTCGAACAACAACAATAACGGGGAGTTGCTTGCCGCATGAGCCGCAACGCTATCGACCAGTGCATCCGGGACAGCCTGGGTGCCTACTTTCGCGACCTGGACGGTGAAGAGCCGTCGAATATGTACAACATGGTGCTCGAAGCCGTGGAACGGCCGCTGCTGGAAGCAGTGATGGCGCGCGCCGAGCGCAACCAGTCGCTCGCGGCCGCCTACCTGGGCATCAATCGCAATACGCTGCGCAAGAAGTTGCAGCAGCACGGTTTACTTTGAAGCGTCTCCCCATAGCCATGATCAAGCAAGCCCTCCTCTCCGTATCCGACAAGACCGGCATCGTCGAATTTGCCCGCGAGCTCAACTCGCTCGGCGTCGCGCTGCTCTCCACCGGCGGCACCGCCAAGCTGCTGGCCGATGCCGGCCTGCCCGTCACGGAGGTGGCCGACTACACCGGTTTCCCCGAAATGCTCGATGGCCGCGTCAAGACCCTGCACCCGAAAGTGCACGGCGGCATCCTGGCCCGCCGCGACCTGCCCGAGCACATGGCGGCTCTCGCCGAGCACAACATCCCCACCATCGACCTGCTGGTCGTGAACCTGTACCCGTTCCAGCAAACGGTGGCCAAGGATGACTGCTCCCTGCCGGACGCCATCGAGAACATCGACATCGGCGGCCCCACCATGCTGCGCTCGGCCGCCAAGAACCACCGCGACGTCACCGTCATCGTGGACCCGGCCGACTACGCGCCGGTGCTGGAGGAAATGCGCGCCAACGCCAACAGCGTCGGCTATGACACCAACTTCCGCCTGGCCACCAAGGTGTTCGCCCACACCGCGCAGTACGACGGCGCCATCACCAACTACCTGACCAGCCTCGGCGCGGACAAGGCGCACCAGACCCGCAGCGCCTACCCGCAGACGCTGAACCTGGCCTTCGAGAAGGTGCAGGAAATGCGCTATGGCGAGAATCCGCACCAGTCGGCCGCCTTCTACCGCGACCTGAAAGCCTCCGACGGCGCGCTGGCCAACTACACGCAGCTGCAAGGCAAGGAACTGTCGTACAACAACATCGCCGACGCCGACGCGGCATGGGAATGCGTCAAGACCTTCGGCGCTGCCACCGGCGCGGCCTGCGTGATCATCAAGCACGCCAACCCGTGCGGCGTGGCAATCGGCGCCAACGCGCTGGAAGCCTACGAAAAAGCCCTCAAGACCGACTCGACCTCGGCCTTCGGCGGCATCATCGCCTTCAACGTCGAGCTGGACGAAGCCGCCGCCCAAGCCGTGGCCAAGCAATTCGTCGAAGTGCTGATCGCCCCGTCGTTCAGCGCCGGCGCGCGCGCCGTGTTTGCTGCCAAGCAGAACGTGCGCCTGCTGGAAATCCCGCTGGGCAACGGCCTCAACCCGTATGACTTCAAGCGCGTCGGCGGCGGCCTGCTGGTGCAAGGCCCCGACGCCAGGAACGTCCAGCGTGACGAACTGCGCGTGGTGACCAAGCGCCAGCCCACGCCCAAGGAAATGGACGACCTGATGTTCGCCTGGCGCGTGGCCAAGTTCGTCAAGTCGAACGCCATCGTGTTCTGTGGCGGCGGCATGACGCTAGGCGTCGGCGCCGGCCAGATGAGCCGCGTGGACTCGGCCCGCATCGCCAGCATCAAGGCGCAGAACGCTGGCCTCACGCTGGCGGGCTCGGCCGTGGCATCGGACGCCTTCTTCCCGTTCCGCGACGGCCTGGACGTAGTGGTGGACGCAGGCGCCACCTGCGTCATCCAGCCGGGCGGCTCGATGCGCGACGACGAAGTGATCGCCGCCGCCGACGAGCGCAATATCGCAATGGTGTTGACCGGCGTGCGCCACTTCCGCCATTGAGGTCCGGGCCGGGCATTTGAGCGCACCGCGGCATCGCGAGCGCCCGCCCTCTCCCCCGGCCCCTCTCCCACAAGTGGGAGAGGGGAGCCAAGCAGCGGGACCAGAAACGACACGATCAGACAAACGATTCGGTTCGGCCGTGTTTCCCGCCCCTAGGGGCGGGAAACACCCACGGCGATGCGAAGCGAGCCGTGGAGGTGTGCCAAGGCCGTATGGGGCGCCTCGGGATTCGGCGAAAAGAGCGGAAAAGAGGGACCCATGTCTGAGTATCGCCTTAAGGCGATGCGAGTTTGGGTCCCGGCCGCTCTTTTCGTCGAAGCCCGAGGGGGTAGTCGCCCCATCCGGCGCGCCTTCTTTGCCTACTTTCTTGGCAAGACAAGAAAGTAGGTCGCCGC
>NZ_LZZU01000050.1:0-101601 GCF_014170355.1 Cupriavidus sp. UME77 | reverse complement strand
CTTCACGGGCGGCAGTGTGTTCGAGCTTGCCGCCGGCAAAGTATTTCCGCAAGCGCCGGTCTGGAACGAGAAGGCTCGGCAGAATGACGGAGAGGAAGTTTGGTGGTGCCGCGTGGGCTAATGGATGCATCAGCAGGAAATTGCCGCTGGCGGCCGGACCGGCCAGCTCGCAGTCGCGAGACGTTTCATCCATCATCGATCAATCTCGACACCATGTGGGAATCATGACACGGGCTACCCTTCACAGCTCCGCGAATACAACGCGTTCATTTGCGGCGCGGCAGTTCAGGCTTACTGGGCTAGCCGCGATGGCGTTCCTTTGCTGCACAACCCAGGCACTTGCACAAGAGAGTTCTCCGATGCCACCCGCCCCGATGGGAACCACAATCATGGCTGAAGGCTACAACGATCAGCAGCGGAAGGTTGTGCAGGAGATATTGCAGGCTGCCATGCGGCTATTACGGGATGATATACCGCTGGCCCAGGTTCAGGCAGTGTTCGGGGAGACCTGGAAGATTGAGCCAATCCCGGGCACGGTTGGCAACCGCTATCGCTTTGAGCACCCTCAGTTCCCCAGAGTGGCGATGCGACTTTATACCAACGGCGACCCCGCCGATTTCCGCGAGGACCGCAGCAGGGTAGCCGAGGTGCCGGTCCACTTTTCAATTCACTTTACCCCCAACCTGGACAAACTTGCGCGAGAGGAACTGGAGACGATGCTGCAGTTGAAGGTTGGCAGCTACCGGTTTCCGAGTGGTCGAGTTGTGCCGTACAACCGATTCCCGGCTGATCCATTAATGCCCTTCGGCGACCCTTACCGCTATCAGGCGCTGGCGGTGCCCGGCAGCAAGTTTCCGGTTAAGGTGCAATTTGACTACATTCGGCCGGGTGCGCAGCCGCCGGAGCAAGGTGGCCTGACCGCCCCGGTGCTGGCGGAAGTGCGCATCAGCCGTGACTACCCGATCCTCACCCGGGAAGAGCGCAAGCAGCGGGCGCGCGAGATGCCGGTGTCGTTGCGCCAGCGCTATGGCCCGCTGCCGATGAGCGGGGACATGTGCCACGAATCAGGCAAATACGTGCCGGTATTTCCGGACGGGCGGCACTACGTGCACCACTTCACGGGCGGCAGTGTGTTCGAGCTTGCCGCCGGCAAAGTATTTCCGCAAGCGCCGGTCTGGAACGAGAAGACTCGGCAGAATGACGGAGAGGAAGTTTGGTGGTGCCGCGTGGGATGAGAGAGAAATGGCAGACCAATCGATTATAAGAAACTTCCTGACCAGGGGTTGGGCTACCGCTTGCGCCCCTGGGAAGACGATGCGTTTGCTTGCGACTTCGTGGTTGGTCAGCAGTGGTTTGGCCGTGCTTTGCCTGAGCCCGACCGCTGCAATCAGTTCTACGACCTCAAGGACGGAGAAAGACCCGATGCCAGGCTGTAACTATAACTCGTCGCCATGGTGCGGCAAGCCGCTTGTCCATGAGCCGAATCTAGAAAACGTGAAGACGTTGACGCCAGAGCAGGCCGCTCTGTATCTGAAGATTGCGGAAACGGCCATGCGGTTGTTGCGGGACGACGTGCCATTTGAGGAAGTCAAGAATATTTTTGGGAAACAGATTTATTACAGCACACATGACAACGCATACATATACACTCGCCCGGATCTTAGTGATATTTCTTTTGATATTGGTTTTACAAGAACCAAAGATGGATTATCGGAGTCGGTAGATAGCGTGACCATCAACGGGGGCTATATGCTTGGTGTCAGTAAGCAGGATCTTGAGAAACGGCTCGGTCTGCAGCGCGCTTCCAACTACGTCACCTTCAATATCGACCCCGCGACGTTTATCGATTTTACTTATGACGCTGGTGTGGACCTTGTTTCCTGCTATCCCGTAAATGTCTATCTGTCTTTCTTCAAGGATCAGGAATATTCGAATATCGATCCGCGGGCGGATGGCGAGGCAAAGTACCTGGGCACCGTCACAATGGACCGGGCTTACATGACGCCGGAAGAGAAAATGCGGCGTGCGCAGCGGGTACCGCAATGTCGTAGCCGGCAACCTGCGCCACGATCCGGCTTGTGGCTGCCCAAGATTCCGCACAATGTGCCGGGCGCGGATTACTTCCGCGTGGCGCGGAATTGACCACGGTCCGGGACAATCTTCGGCATGCATCCATCTCGACGACTTCGATTTACCTGCACGGTGACGATGTGAAACGGGCACGACAGATCAATGCTGCGTTCGCCGGCACCTGGCAAATCCTGTGGAATCGCTAGCGATTCCTTATATCGAAATCGCACTATTATTCGATTTCATCATAACCGTAAGGCTTATGATAGCAAATTGACCGTATCTTGGCATGACCCCTAGTTCATGCGTCATCTACGTCCACTGAGACGACGCTGCGGCCATACGCAGCGACCCAGCCACTTTCCGCAAGCCTTGCCCCACGCGACTTGGCTACGCTTGTCGCTCTGACCTGCCCCGGGTCTTTGCCGCATCCAATTTGCCATCCAACGCCAGGAGAGTCCGCATGACTGCCAACCCGCCGCCCGCCACCATTGGTGCCGCCCTTCGCCAGGCCAGCCAGCGGTGGGGCCAGCGCACTGCCTACCGCTGCGGGCCGCAGGCCCATACCTTTGCCGGGATGGAGGCCAGCTCCGCGCGGCTTGCCTGTGGGCTGCTTGGCCTGGGCATCGCCCGTGGCGAGCGCATCGGCGTGATCGGCCTGAACCAGATCGAGTGGCTGCAGCTGTTCTATGCCGCAAGCCGCATCGGCGTGGCGGTGGTGGGCCTGAGCGTGCGCTACCGCGACAACGAGATCGAGCATATGGTCAACGACAGCGCGGTCAAGGCGGTCTTCACGGTGCCGGAGTGCGAGGGCTTCGATTTTCCAGGCATGCTTGCCCGGCTGGCTCCGCGCATGCCGGGCTTGTCGCATGTGGTGCTGATCGACGCAATCGACCCAATCGACCCAATCGACCCAATCGACACGGCGCCATCGGCCGACACCAGCTCGCTGCGGCTTTCCACGCTGCTGGCCACCGCGCCGGACGCGGCCGTGCTGGAGGCCGCCGAGGCGCGGGTCGTGCCTGAGGACCTGGCCATGGTGATCTACACCTCGGGCACCACCGGGCGGCCTAAGGGCGCGGGACTGTCCCATCGCAGCATGCTGGCGGCAGCCCTGGCCCAAGCGCGCCATGTGCGCACGACCGAGGCCGACCAGCTCCAGCTGGCCCTGCCCTTGAACCATGTGGGCGGCATCACCTGCGGGGTGCTGAACTTCTTGCTGGGCGGCGGTACTTGCGAGCTCGTGCCAGCCTTCAAGGCGGACCTGGTGCTTGCGCGGATGCGCCAGCACCCGCCCACCATCTTCTCGGGCGTGCCGACCATGGCCACGCTGCTGCTGATGCATCCCGACTCGGCCAAGGTGGATTTCTCCTCCGTGCGGCTCGTGATCGTGGGCGGCGCCACCGTGGATGCGGCCCTGCTGGAGCAGTTGCAGGCCCGCATGCCGCAGGCGACGGTGATGAACCTGTACGGCCTCTCGGAATCCTCTGGCGCGATCGTCATGACGCCCTGGGACGCGCAGCGGCAGGACCTCATGCAATCGATTGGCCGAGTGTTCGACACTGCCGAGGTACGGGTGGTCTCGTTTGCTGGCGAAAGCCTGGCCACCGGCGAAATCGGCGAGCTCTGTTTCCGTGGCGCGGGCGTTTGCCCGGGCTACGTGGGCGGCGCGGCCGGGGAGGATGGATTCGATGCCCAGGGCTGGCTGCATTCGGGCGACCTGGGCTATGTGGACGAACGCGGCTATATCCACTTGAAGGGGCGCAAGAAGGATATGTATATCCAGGGCGGCTTCAACGTCTATCCGGCCGAGATCGAAGGCGTGATCGCGCGGCACCCGGCGGTGATGATGGTCGCCGGCATTGGCGTGCCCGACCCCGTGCTGGGCGAGATCGGCCGCTATTACATCGTGCCCAAGCCTGGCTGCCAGGTCTCGGAGCAGGAAATCCGCGCGTACTGCGGGACCCGCCTGGCGGATTACAAGGTGCCGCGCCAGGTGGTGCTGCGCGATGCGCTGCCGCTCACGCCGGCCGGCAAGATCCATAAGGCGGCCTTGCGCACGGAGGACGCGCCGGATACCCCTGCCCGGCCCGCCTAGCCGGGCATGCCGCTGCCCACCTCCGCACGCTCGCCAATCAGGGCGAGCTTGCGCGAGCCGGCAAAGATATCGCTGGGTTTGAGCCCGAATACCTGGCGGATGGAATGGCTGAAGTGGGTCGAGTCCGGATAGCCGGCATCCAGCGCCACATGGGCCAGGTTGGAGTCCTGGGTGACATAGTGCAGCAGGCTGCGGGCGCGCTTCCAGGTCCGAAAGCTGCGGAACGGCGTGCCGACATCCTCCTTGAACAGATGCAGGAAGCGCGAGAAGGACAGATGGGCCGATGCGGCGCATGACTCGGCCGTGGCCGTGGCCGACGGCGCGTTGCGGATGCGCTGTACCGCGGCCTCGATACGCGGGTCCAGCTTGCGCGGCGCCAGCGCGTGCCCGAAGAAGATCTGGTCGAAGCTGTCCGCCTGCAGTTCCAACTCCCGGCCGCGCTCGCTCAGGTAGGCATGCGCCTGGCGCACATGGCGCACAAAGGCCGGATCGTCCACCGGCCCTGCCCGCTCGCGTATCACCGGCGGCAGGCGCGCCAGGTCGATGCTCTCCGCTTCCAGTGCGAGGTCGCAGATCATGCGGTCGTCGCAAGCGACCGAGTGCGGCATGTACGCCGGCACCACCGCCAAGTCCGTGGATGCCCAGGGCCCGTCGTCAAAGCGGATGCGGATGGGTGCGCGCAAAGCCACATAGATCAACAGCCCACCCATGGTGCGGACCGAAGGCGAGCCAAGCAGGCCGGCGTAGAACAGCCTGTCGGGGGTGAGCCACATCACCCGGCCGGCTCCGTCCCGGGCGCCAGGCGCCACGGTCGTCGCTGGCGGGCACGCAATGCCTGGTGCCTGCATCTGCATGTCCTCGTCTCCTGCTGGCACCGTCCGCGCACCGATGGGTGCGTCGCCAGGCCCGCTAGTCATTTGCTCTCGGTGCGCCGCCATGATGCGATGCAAAAATGCGACGCAAAAAGCAGCGTAGCCGGGGCTACCGGCTACGTCTTGCGTCAGGTGGCTATGTCAGGTGGCTATGCCAGCCACCGGCGGGGCCCGGTGCTCAGCCCTTGTCATGGTGCTCGTGGTGCTCTTAGTCGTGTTCTTTGTCTTGCTCATCGTAATGCTCGTGATAGCGCTGGCGCAACGCGAACTTCTGGATCTTCCCGGTCGAAGTGGCCGGCAATGCCGCCAGCAGCAGCACTGCCTTGGGCACCTCGAATCCGCCCAGGTGGGCCCTGCAGTGCGCGCCCAGCTCGTCGTCCTCCACCCGCGCGCCGGGCTTCAGCGTCACGAAGGCCGTCACCGCCTCGCCCCAGCGCGCATGCGGCAGCCCGACCACCGCCGCATTGGCCACGGCGGCATGGCGCAGCAACACTTCCTCGACCTTGATCGAGGGCACGTTTTCGCCCCCGCTCTTGATCATGTCCTTGATACGGTCGAGGAAAAGCAACTGGCCATCCTCGTCCAGCACGCCAAGATCGCCGGAGTGATGCCAGCCAAAGCGCTGCACGCGGGCGGTAGCCTCGGCGTCCTTGTAATAGCCCAGCATCACGTTCGGCCCGCGAAACACGATCTCGCCAGGCTCACCCGGGCCGAGCAGCCGGCCGTCGTCGCTCATCACCGCCACCTCGTTGACCACCGTGCCCACGCCCCAGAAGGCGCCAAAGCGCTTGCGCTGCTCCTGCGCCTCGAAGATGGTGGCCGCCGGGTACATCTCGGTCTGGCCCGAGCACAGGACGAAGTTGGGGCAAAACGCATCCAGCAGGCGCAGCAGCAGGTTCTTGGGCAGCGGCGCCATGCCGTAGATGCACAGCCGCACGCTGGAGAGGTCGGTCGCGGCGAACTGCGGGTGCTCCAGCATGGCCCGGTACATCATCGGCAGCGCCACCACCACGGTGACGCGGTGCCGGGCCAGGTCCGCCAGCACCCGGGCCGGATCGAAGCCGCGCCCGATCACCACGGCATGGCCGCCCAGCAGCGCGCTCATGGTATTGCCGTGCTGCGCGCAGTGGAACATCGGCAGCAGGCAGGTAAAGACTTCACTCGCCGTCCCGCAGCCGGTATCGACCAGGTTGGCCGCCAGCACCGAATGCACCGAGGCGTGGGAATGCATGACGCCCTTTTGCGGGCCGGTGGTGCCGCTGGTGTACATGATCTGTGCCAGTTGGCCGCTGGCGACATCCACATCTGGCAGCGTGGCCGGCTGGCCGGCCAGCGCGTCGGCATGCCGAGTAACCGCCAACCCTGCCAACCCGGCCATCTCGCCTGCCGCCTCGCCCGCCGGCTCCAGCAACACGACGGGAATGCGCGACGCCGCGACCAGCTCGCCGATGCCGGGCCGCGCCAGCACGGACGCGTCCGCCACCAGGCGCGTCACCTCGGCGTGTTCCAGGATGTACTGGATCGCATCCGGCGCCAGCGCCGTGTTGATCGGCACCCACACCATGCCCGCTTTCTGGATGCCCAGCAGCGCCACGATCATGTCGATCGAGTTGTTGCACAGCATGCCGACACGCTCTGCGCTGCGCATGCCCTGGGCCAGCAGGTAGTGGGCAAACTGGTTGGTGGCGGCGTTCAGCGCCGTATAGCTGAGGCTGTGGTCGCCCTCGATCAATGCCGTGCGGGCGCCGAAGCGCCGGGCGCCACGGTGGATCACATCGCCCAGGGCGATGCGCCCGATGCGCTCGCGCGCCTGTTCCGTTGCTGTGCTCATGGTTGTCTCCGGTTGTTCATGGATGCCGCGCCCGCTCAGTTCAGCTTGGGCGGCGGCAGCAGGTCGCTGGCCGGGATCCACTTGTCGCCAGCCACCTTCATGATGCGGATGCGGTCGTTGCTCAGGCGGTTGCTGGCGGAGACATTGAAACCCGGGTTGCCCAGGGCGTCCTGCGGTAGCTTGGTCGACTCCATGGCGGCATTGAAGGACTCCGCGCTCAGGTTGCGCCCGGCCTTGTCGGCGATGGTGGCGAAGGTGGTGTAGGCGTAGTAGCTGAACATCGAGTACACGCCCGGGTCTTCATTGAAGCGTTTCTTGTAGGCGGCCGCCCATTGCCGTACCGCCGGGTTTGCATCGTCCGCATAGGGCAGCATGATGAAAGCCGCCGCATGCAGGCCTTCCATGGCCTTGCCGCCCAGCAATGGCACCTGGTGCGCGTAGTTGGCCGAGGTGCCGGCGAAGACCGGGTTGAAGCCGATCTTGCGAGCTTCCTGGACGGAGGCGATGTACTCGCGCATCGTGGAGGCGTTGAATACCAGGTCGCAGTTGGCCGCCTTGAGCCGCGCCATCTGCGAGGAAAAATCGGTGGCACCGCGCTTGTATGACACCTTCTCCACCAGCGTCATGTTCCTGGTCTTGAGGTAGGCCTGCACGCCCTCCACGGACTCCCGCCCGTAGTCGTCGTCCTGGTACAGCGCGCCCACCCGCTGGTAGGGCTTCTGTTTGAAGAAGTAATCCATGATGGTGGTGGACATCAGGAAGTTGGACGGCCCCAGCGCGATCTTGTATGGGCTGGCCGGCTCATACATGTCGCGCGCGGCGCTCTGCGGCATGAAGTTGAAGACCTTGCTTTGCACCAGGAACGGCAGCGTGGCCATATTGGGCGCGGTGCCCAGGTGGCCGATGATGGCGAACACGCCGTCCTGCGTGACCAGCTTCTGCGCGGCCAGCACGGCACGCTTGGGCTCGTAGCCATTGTCTTCCACCACCACCCGCAGCTTGCGGCCCTGCACGCCGCCGCGGGCGTTGATTTCTTCCACGGCCATGGTCATGCCGTTGCGCGACTCCTTGCCGTAGTTGACGATCGGCCCGGACATATCGGTGATCAGGCCGAGCACGATTTCCTTGTCGGTGACGCCGCGCGTCTGCGCGCTCGCGCCGGCGCTGAGCGCGAGCGCAATGGCGGCAATGGTGGTCTTCAAGATCATGGTTGTCTCCTTGTCTTATCGGTTTGTTGCTTTCTTGGTGGCTTGCCTTGGCTTCAATGCACGCTCTGCGGCGGCTTGAGTCCCGGCTGGAACCTGCTTGGCGCGGGTCGAGAGTCCGGCGGTAATGCGATAGGCGCATGGCCCGGTGCCACGGCATCGGCGGCTGGCGGCGGCGCGGACCAGTCGGACAAGCGCTGCCCGCTTTGCGCCAGCGCCGCCAGCAAGGGGGAGATGTCCCAGTAGTCGTAAGGATTGCCGCGCAGGCGGGCGTAGCGCTCCAGCCCGGCTTTGACGCGGGGCAGGCCAATGCTGTCCGCGTGCCACACAGGGCCGCCGAGATAATCGGGAAAGCCATAGCCGGCGGTCCACACCATGTCGATGTCTCCGGGCCGGCAGGCCATGCCCTCCTCCAGCAGCTTGGCGGCCTCGTTGATCAGCGGAAAAGTCAGGCGCTCGACGATCTCGGTATCGGTAATGTCGCTGCGCTGGGCAATGCCGTGCGCGCGGCCCAGCGCGGCGCAGATGCGCTCGGCTTCCGGGTCCGCCACCGGCTCGCCGTCCGGATAGCGGTAGTAGCCCGCGCCGCTCTTGCAGCCGAGCCGCCCCAGCATGTACAACGTGCGCACCACCGCGCGATAGGCGGGATCGGGCGGCAGCCCCCCGGCCTTGCCGTACTCCAGCACGATCTTGGCGCCCGTGTCGATCCCGGCCAGGTCCAGCATGCGGCACGGCCCCATCGCCATGCCGTAAGCCTGCATCACGGCATCCAGCCGCGCCGGGCTCACGCCTTCCATGAGCAGGAACTCGCTCTCGCGCAGGTAGGCTTCGGCCATGCGGTTGCCGATAAAGCCGAAGCACACGCCCGTCACCACCGCCACCTTGCCGAGCCGCCGCGCCAGGTGCATGGCAGTGATCAGCACATCCGGCGCGGTGGCGCTGCCGCGCACCACTTCGATCAGCCGCCCACCATTGGCCGGGTTGCGGAAATGCAGCCCGGCGAAATCGTCCGGCCGGCCGCAGGCCTCGGCCAGCACCTCCACGTCCAGCGTGGAGGTATTGGTGGCAATGATTGCCCCGGGCTTGCAGGTCTGGCCGAGACGGGCGCACACCTGCTGCTTGAGCGCCATGTCCTCCACCACCGCTTCGATCACCAGTTCGCAGCCGGCCAGTGCGGCGTAATCCAGCGTGCCGGCAATCAGGCCCATGCGCCTGGCGACCTGATCGGGCTGCAGCCGCCCGGCCGCGGCACTGGCCTCGTATTGGGCGCGCACGGACGCCAGGCCCTTGGCCAGCGCCGCGTCGCTGGCCTCGACCAGCGTGACCGGCAAGCCGGCGTCCGCCAGGCTCATGGCGATGCGCCTGCCCATGGTTCCGGCCCCTACCACCCCAGCTGTATGCAGCGCGCGCGGCGCGATGCCCGAGGGCACCCCGGGCACGCGGGCCGCCTGGCGCTCGGCAAAGAACAGGTGGCGCAGCGCCCGCGATTCCGGCGACGCCACGCAGGCGGCAAGCAGGGCAGCCTCCACTGCCTCGCCCTCGGCGAACGGCAGGGTCGCCGCCGCCTCCACCGCTTGCACGACAGCCGCGGCCGCGGGATAGCGCGCGCGCTCCTGCGTGGCGTGCCGCACGGCCTGCGCGAAGAAATCCGGTGGGAGCCCGGCAACAGGCACGGACAAGGTCGACAGCCGGCGCGGCGGCGCCCGCCTCGCCAGCAGGTCTTCCAGATAATGAAGGCCAGCGGCCAACGGCTCGCCCGCCACCAGCGCATCGACGATGCCGGCGGCCAGCGCCGCCTCGGCATCGAGCATGCGCCCGCTCAGCATCAGGTCCAGCGCCAGGGCCGCCCCGCAGGCGCGCGGCAGCCGCTGGGAGCCCAGCGAGCCGGGCAGCAGCCCCAGCTTGATCTCGGGCAGCCCGACCCGCGTGCCGGGCACGGCCACGCGGTAATGGCAAGCCAGCGCCAGTTCCAGCCCGCCGCCCAGCGCGGTGCCGTGCAGCACGGTCGCGACCAGCCGTTCGCTGGCTTCGATCCGGGCCAGGATGCGGTTGTAAGGCGCAGCCGTGAAATCCGGCGCATCGAACTGGGCGATGTCGCCGCCCGCCACGAAGGTGCGGCCCGCGCACCAGATCAGCAAGCCATCGAGGGATGAATCGGCCTCGAAGGCCGCCACCTTGGCATCCAGCCCCGCCACCGTCGCCACCGAGAGCGCATTCACCGGTGGATGGTCGATGCACAGCAGGCCGATGCGGCCGTGCCGAACCAGGCTGACGGGAACCGCTTTGTCCGCATCGCTCATGGCGCCTCCTGCCTCCTGCCTCCTGTTGGGGCCGCTTGCGTTCAGGCCACCTTGGCCAGGTACATTGACTCGATCAGCGTGCTGTATTTGTCGTTGACCAGCTTGCGCTTGAGCTTCATGGTGGGCGTCAGTTCCTCGTCCTCGGCGCCAAGGCGGGTCTCGATCAGCCGGAATGCCTTGATCTGCTCGACCCGCGCGAACTGCTTGTTGACACGGTCGATCTCCTGGCCCACCAGCGCGATCACCTCCTTGCTGCGGCACAGCGAGCCGTAGTCGGAGAAATGCACGTCGTGTTCCTGCGCCCACTGCTCCACGTTGTCCTGGTCGATCATCACCAGGCAGCTCAGGTAGGGCCGGCGGTCTCCGATCACCACGGCGTCGGTCACATAGGGGCTGAACTTGAGCTGGTTCTCCCACTCGGACGGCGTGACGTTCTTGCCGCCAGCGGTGATGATCAGGTCCTTCATGCGGTCGGTGATATAGAAGTAGCCCTGCTCGTCCACCCGGCCCACGTCGCCCGTGCGCAGCCAGCCATCGGCCATGGTCTCGGCGGTCTTGGCGGGCAGGTTCAGGTAGCCCATGAAGACCTGCGGGCCCCGCACCAGCAGCTCTCCATCCTGCGAGACCTTCACCTCGGTATGCGGCAAGGCAATGCCGATGCTGCCCGGGCGCGTCCGGCCGGGCGGGTTGCAGGTGGCCGCGCCGGTGATCTCGGTCATGCCCCATAGCTCGTGCAGCACGATGCCCAGCGCCATATACCAGCGGATCAGGTCGGGCGAGATCGGCGCCGCGCCGGTCACCGCCAGCTGCACGCGGTTCAGGCCCATCATGCGGCGCACATTGCCCAGCACCAGCGTATCGGCCAGCCAGAGCTTCAGGCGCGCGGACAGCGGCAGCACCGTTGCCTGCCCGTCCTCGTGCACGCGGGCCTGCCCGGCGGCCAGCGCCCAGTCATAGGCCCAGCGCTGCAGCCGGGTCGCCTCCCGGACCGCGATGGTCACGCTCGAATACAGCTTCTCCCACACGCGCGGCACCGCCAGGAAGGCGTCGGGCTGGATCTCGCGAATGTTGTCAAAGATGGTGTCGGGGTTCTCGACGAAGTTGACGACGGCACCGGACAGGATCGAGTAGTACTCGCCAAAGATCCGCTCCGAGACGTGGCACAGTGGCAGGAACGCCATGCGCTCGCCGATGGTGGTGGCGGGGAGGAACTCGCGCAGCGTCAGGCAGCTGCGCAGCACATTCCGATGCGACAGCATCGCGCCCTTGGGCCGTCCCGTGGTGCCGGATGTATAGACCAGCACCGCCAGCGCGTCGGCGCTGCCGGCGGCCAGCCGCGCCGCCACCAGCCCCGGTTGCCGCGCCCGCGCTTGCCTGCCGAGCGCCAGCAGCGCGTCGAAGCTGAGCACGCCAGGGTCGTCGAAGCCGGCCAGCCCTTCCATGTCGTACACGATCACCTTGCGTAGCCGTGGCAGGCGCTTGCGCACCTCCAGGTACTTGTCCAGCTGCTCCTCGTTCTCGACGAAGAGCATGACGCTGCCCGAGTCGTGGCAAAGGTACTCCACCTGCGAAGGCGAGTCGGTGGGATAGATGCCGCTGACTACCGCACCGGCGGTGAGCGCGCCAAGGTCGCTCCACACCCATTCGCGATTGGTGCTGGACAGCACCGACACCACCTCACTTGCTTGCAGGCCGAGCTCGGCAAGGCCCGCGGCGACATCGGCCACGATCTCGCCCACTTCGCGCCAGCGATAGCTGCGCCAGACCCCGAGGTCCTTCTGCCGCATCATCACGGCGTCGGCGCGCCGGGCCACGGCGTGCCAGAACATCTGCGGCAAGGTCTCGAATGCCGCTTCGGAAAGGGGCTGCATGGTGTGCGCCGTCGCCATTGCCATTGACATTGATTGCTCTCAACTTGGTGATCGTTTAGCGCCTTACCGCCAGGTCTTGCGCTTTTTCCAGCGGCGCTCGCCGCGCACGCCGTTGTCCTTCATGCCGAGGTAGAACTCCTTGATGTCATCCTTCTCGCGCAGCACGGCGCAGGTGTCCTCGGCCACGATGCGGCCATTCTCCAGCACATAGCCATAGTCCGCCGCGTTGAGCGCCATATTGGCGTTCTGCTCCACCAGCAAGATGGTGGTGCCGCGCTCGCGGTTGATGCGCACCACGATCTCGAAGATGTCCTTGGTGAGCTTTGGCGACAGGCCCAGGCTGGGCTCGTCGAGCAGGATCAGCTCCGGCGCGGCCATCAGCGCGCGTGAGATCGCCAGCATCTGCTGCTGGCCGCCCGAGAGCAGGCCGGCATCCTGCGCGGCCCGCTCGCGCAGCACCGGGAAGTAGTCGTAGACCATCTCCATGTCGCGCGCCACGCCGTCGCGGTCGCGCCGCGTATAGGCACCCATCAGCAGGTTGTCGCGCACCGACAGCAGCGGGAACACCTCCCTGCCCTCGGGCACGTGGCTCAGGCCGCGCCGCACGATCTGCGCCGGGTCCATCGCAGCGATGCTCTCGCCCTTGAAGGCGATGCTGCCGCGCGTCGGGTCCAGCACGCCGGAAATGGTCTTGAGGATGGTGGTCTTGCCGGCGCCGTTGGCGCCCAGCACGGTGGCGATGCTGCCGCGCTGCACGGCAAGGCTCACGCCCCGGATCGCCTTGACCGGGCCGTAGGCGCTTTCCACGTTGGCCAGCGCCAGCACGGGCGTGCCGTGGATTTCGCGCATCTTTTCAGCGCCTTGCATCAGGTTCATGCCGCCCTCCGCAGTGAGGCTACGTCGTCCACGGTGCCCAGGTAGGCTTCGATCACCCCGCGGTGCGCCTGGACCTCGGCTGGCGTGCCCTGCGCCAGCACCTGGCCCTGGTTCATCGCCAGCACCCGGTCCGACACGCGCGACACCAGGCTCATGTCGTGCTCCACCATCAGCACGGTGATGCCCAGCTCGCTCTGGATATCGCGGATCCACCAGGCCATGTCCTCGGTCTCTTCCACATTCAGCCCGGAAGACGGTTCATCCAGCAGCAACAGCCGCGGGCTGCTGCACAAGGCCCGCGCCAGCTCAACTACCTTGCGCACGCCATAGGGCAGGCCCGCCACCAGCGCGTCGCGGTGCGCCTGCAGGTCCAGCAGCTCGATCATTTCCTCGGCCTTGTGGCGCGCGGCCAGCTCCGAGCGGCGCGCGGCGGGGGTAAACAGCAGGTCTGCCCAGAAGCCGCTGGCGCGATGCGTGTGGTGGCCGATCAGCAGGTTCTGCAGCACCGTGGCGTGCTCGAACAGCTCGATATTCTGGAAGGTGCGCGCGATGCCCTGCGCGGCGATCGCGTGGGGCGGCAACTGCGTCAGGCTGCTGCCCTGCCACAGGACCTCGCCGCTGGTGGGCGGATAGATGCGGCTGATCAGGTTGAACACCGTGGTCTTGCCGGCCCCGTTGGGCCCGATCAGCGTAAAGACCTCGCCGCGCCGCACATCGAAGCTCACGCCGCCAAGCGCCAGCACGCCGCCAAAGCGCACCGACAGGTCGCGCACGCTGAGAAGAGTGTCTGTCATGCGGGCCTCCTTATTTCAAGCGCTCGGAGCGCTGGAAGGCCTTCTGGCGCCGGAACATGCCCTGGCGATAGAAGGGAAACAGTTCCAGGTACGTGCGGATCTTGCACCAGCGCCCGTACAGCCCCATCGGCTCGAACAGCACGAAAGCCATCAGCACCAGCCCGTACACCAGAGCCTGCAGGCCGCTGGCTTGCCCGATGGCAGGCGGCAGGAGATCCTTCGCCAGCACGATCATCTGCGGCATGACGATCAGGAAGATCGCGCCAAGAAACGCGCCATGCACAGAGCCCAGCCCGCCCACCACAACCAGCAGCAACAAGTCGATCGACTGGGCAATGCCGAACTGCTCGGGCGAGATATAGCGCAGCTTGTGGGCATACAGCGCCCCGGCGATGCCAACCAGCGCGGCGGACAGCGCAAACGACAAGGTCTTGTAGCGCGCCAGGTGTATCCCCATGCTCTGCGCCGAGATCTCCGAGTCCCGGATGGCGATAAAGGCCCGCCCCGTGGCGCTGCGCAACAGGTTGAGCACGGCCAGCGTGGCCAGCAGGCAAACCGCGAGCGACAGGTAGTAGAACGCCACCGGCCCGTCAAGCACATAGCCCCACAGTTGCGGCGCGGCCACCGGCAGGCCGGCATTGCCGCCGGTCACGCTCTCCCAGCGCGCCAGGACCTCCTCGACGATCAGGCCGAAGGCCAGCGTGGCGATCGCCAGGTAGATGCCCTTGACACGCAACGCCGGCAGTCCCACCACCACGCCCGTCAGTGCCGACAGCGCAGCCGCGGCCAGCAAAGCCGGGACGAAGGGCACGCCGTGGCTGGTCAGCCAGGCCTGCGTATAGGCGCCAACGCCAAGGAAGGCCGCATGGCCGATCGACAGCAGCCCCGTGTAGCCGGACAGCACCATCAGGCCCAGGCCCGCAATGGCGTAGATCAGCACAAAGCCAAGCTGCGCGACCCAGTAGCTGCTGGCCCAGCCCGGCGCGATCAGCAGGCAAGCCATCAGCAAGCCGTACCAGAACACATGGCCCGGGTGCCTGGCCAGGCGCAGGTCCTGGCGATAGTCGGTCTTGAAGAGGAATCGCATCGCGTCTCTACACCTTTTTGCGCAGGTTCTCGCCGAACAGGCCGTTCGGCTTGACCACCAGCATGATCAGCACCACGACATAGGCCGCGACGTCCTTGAAGCCCTCGGGCAGGTAAAAGCCCGCCAGCGACTCCACCACGCCGATCACCAGCCCGCCCACGATTGCGCCCGGCAGGCTGCCGAAGCCCCCCACCACCGCTGCGGGGAAGGCCTTGAGGCCGAGCATGCCCATGCTGGCGTGGACAAAGGTGATGGGCGCCAGCAGCAGGCCGGCTATCGCGGCCACCGACGCCGACAAGCCCCACACCAGCCCGTTGAGCCGCCGCACCGGAATGCCCATGTAGTAAGCGGCAAGCTGGTTCTGCGAGCTGGCCTGCATCGCCACGCCGATGCGGCTGTAGCGGAACACCAGGTAAAGCACCACGCAAAGCGCCGCGGTGACGCCGATCACCGCCACCTGCTCCACGCTCAGCACCAGCGCGCCGGTGCGCCACACCATGCCCTGGTAGGGCACCGGCAAGGTATGCGTGCCGGCGCCGATGCCCGGCACCATGGTGATCAGCCCGCGCATCACGTAGCCCATGCCGATGGTCAGCATCACCACGGTGAACTGCGGCTGGCCCAGGATGGGGCGAATCGCCAGGCGCTCGACCAGCATGCCAAAGCCAGCCATGCCCGCCACCGTCAACGGCACGGCAAGGACCAGCGGCAAGCCGAGCATGGTCAGCACCACGCCAGCGAAGGCGCCCAGCATCATGAACTCGCCTTGCGCGAAGTTCACCGTCTCGGTCGCCTTGTAGATCAGCACAAAACCCAGGGCGATCAGCGCATAGATGCAGCCCAGCGCGATCCCCGAGATCGTCAATTGCAGGATCTCCAATCTTGTCTCCTGTGCCGGCCGCCCCTTGCCGCGCGCTGTGTGCGGGCGGCCGGGGCCGATCTCGGAATTGGGTGGGTCAAGCGCGCCCGATGACACCGGGTGCGACGCGTGCCGTCATGCGCTTCGCCGTGTTGCGACTGCAGCGACTGCAGCGACTGCAGCGACTGGTGCGACTGCTGCCACCGTAGCAAAACTACCGGTGTGCCTCTTGTGTGGACTGGCTGTATATGGATTGGGGATTACCCATGGTTGGCGCGGCTGGCGCTGTGCGCCGCCAAGGGATCAGCGACGCACCAGCACCACCGCAAGCTCGAATGCGCCGCCGGGATGCGCGACTGGGTCAAACGGTGGCTTGGGCCATTCCCATAGCTGGGCGGGGAACAGCGCGCGCATGGCGTTGATGTCGCAGTGATACGGCGGCCCTTCCACCACGCCCTGCCCGGCGCTGTCGCGGCGCATCTGCATGAACAGCGCTAGCAGGCGTCCACCGGGACGCAGCCAGGCATGAAGCTGGGCGGCATAACGGGTCCAGTGGTCGGGATGCAGCGCACACAGGCAGGTCTGCTCATAGATGGCATCCACCGGCGTGGCCGGCTTCCAATGCAACACGTCCGCTTCTTCCAGGTCCGCCTGCAGTCCGCTTGGCGCCAGCCGGGCAAGCGTGCGGGCCAGCGCCCCGGGCGCGTAGTCGATACCACTGACCCGCGCGCCATGCGCGGCCAGCGCGGCGACTTCCCAGCCGCCGCCACAGCCGGGCACGACCACGCGCTCCCCGGCCTGGATGACGCCTTGCGCCAGCCAGGCTTGGAGTTGCGGGCTGGCGGCTTCGCGTTCCCAAGGGGTTTGCCCGGATTCGAAGCGGGATTGCCAGAAATTGATGGTTGGTCCTGCCATTGGGGGGCCTCTTATTTTTCGGAATTTCCGGTCTGCTGGTTCTTTCGCTGATTCTTTTAGCGGCGTTGGTTTTTGGACCCAAGGGCCATACGACATCCCCCTGCGGGGGCTGCCGGTCTCTTCTTTGCGTCGGCAAAGAAGACTAACGAGAAGAAAGCCGACCCTGCCGGGAGCAGAGCAATCGCGGGTGCTAGGGACGCTGGTTTCGTCGTATGGCCTCAGTTCTGCGGGCATCTGCCGGTACCGGATTGACTGACCACGAAGCTGCCAGCTTCCGGGATTCGTGGTGGGGCCCCCGGTAGCGGACATCACTTGCTTCAAGCCGTCTGTCGCTCGCGCAGTGGCCGGCCACGAAGTTGCAGGCGCACCGGTTCAGTCGTGGGCGCGGTGGCACCGCCTTGATTGGCCCGAGACCTTCACCACCGCGCCCACCCCACCACGAAACCACTGACGGGCGATGTGTCGTGGTGGTCCGCACCGGTAACGGCAGATGGTCGAATGCTCACCAAGCAAAGCGATCAGGGGCACCACCACGTGACCATCGGGTCATGCAGTTATGATGCCCTTCAAGCCGGTATGGCAAAGGCCAGCCAACACTCCGGGCCGTACGACGAACCCATCGAGGCCCAAATAGCCTGATTGCTCTGCCCCCGGCAGGGTCGGCTTTCTTCTCGTTAGTCTTCTTTGCCGACGCAAAGAAGAGTGACCGGCAGCCCCCGCAGGGGGATGTCGTATGGCCCTTGGGTCCAAAAACCAACGCCGCTAAAAGAATCAGCAAACCCGCCATACACCACCCAACACCCCTACCCCATCTCCCTCAACCTAACCTTCAAAACCTTCCCCGTAGGATTCCGCGGCAACGCCACCACCACCCGCATCGCACGCGGCAGCTTGTACCGCGCCAGCCGCGGTTCCGCAAACGCCTGCAGGGCTTCCAGCGTCAGGCTGGCGCCCGGCTTGAGCGCCACCACGGCAACCACATGCTCGCCCCAGCGCTCGTCGGGCGCGCCGATCACGGCGACTTCGGCAATGGCCGGGTGCTCGTACAGCACGCTTTCGACTTCGGCCGGGTAGACGTTCTCGCCGCCGGTGATCACCATGTCCTTGAGGCGGTCGCAGACGTAGTAGAAGCCTTCTTCGTCGACATAGCCGACGTCGCCGGTGCGGAACCAGCCGCCTTCGTAGAACGCCCCGGCGGTGGCGTCCGGGCGGTTCCAGTAGCCTTTCATGATGTTGCCGCCACGCGCGCAGATCTCGCCGCGCGCCTGCGGCTCGGTCAGTGGCTTGCCGTCGAAGTCGCGGATGCAGACTTCGGTCATCATGGCCGGCGTGCCACAGGAGCCGAGCTTGTCCTGGGCGCGCTCCGGGGCGAGGAAGGTCGTCGCGGCGGCAGTCTCGGTCAGGCCGTAGCCCTGGTTGACCGGGATGCCGCGCCCGGCGAACAGGCGTAACAGCGGCTCGGGCATGGGGGCGCCGCCGACCGAAATGGTCCGCAGGCTGGACAGGTCCGCCAGCGCGAAATCCGGGTGCTGGCTGACGAACAGCAGCATGGCGGGCACCGCGAAGCTGACCGTCACGCGGTGCTCGGCCACCGCCTGCATGACGGCTGCGGGGTCGAAGCTGCGCTGCAGCACGAGATGGCCGCCCGCCATCAGGATGGGCAAGCTCACGCAGCACATGCCGCCAACATGGAACAGGGGCGCGAAATTGAGCGCGACGTCGGTGCTGGCGAGGTCGCTCAGCATCATCACGTTCAGGTTGTTGGTCCAGAAGTTGCCATGCGTGAGCATGGCGCCCTTGGGGTGTCCGGTGGTGCCCGAGGTGTACATGATCGCGGCCACATCATCCGGATCGGTGGGCACGGGCGGCAGCGTGGCATCGGCTTGCGCCATCCGCGACGACAAACCTTCCCAGCCCGGCGCATCGGTGCGGCGCAGGTAGCGCTGGCACTCCAGCATCGGGCGCGCTTCATCGATCAGGCCGGCGTAGTCTTCATCGGCGAACAGCGTATGCACGCCGGCATCGTTGAGGATAAAGGCCAGCTCCGGCCCGGTGAGCCGGAAATTGAGCGGCACGAAGATGGCGCCCAGCCAGCCGCAGGCGAACTGCGTCACCAGGAACAGCGGGTCGTTCAGGCCCAGGTAGCCCACACGCTGGCCGCGTCCCACGCCGCCAGCCGCCAGCACGGCAGCCATCTTTTGGGCGTCGGCCACCAGCTCGGCATAGGTCCAGCTCTGCCCGGCGCAGGTCAGCGCGGGGCTGCGGGGGCTGCGCGCAGCGCGGCGGCACAGCCATTGCGCCATGCCGAGCGCCAGGAAGGCGGCGCTGTCCGGTTGGGTGGACGATGCTTTGTTCATAGGCTGCTTCCTTGTTCAGTCGTTGCAGACACCGCCAGCGCGCCCCGCCCGGCGCGCGCCTCGCCGGTTGTTTTACCTGCCGGTCCAGACCGGCTTGCGCTTTTCGTTGAAGGCGGCCAGGCCTTCGCGCGCGTCGTCGGTCATCGCCAGCAGCGCGATCTGGCTTTCGGTATAGGCGATGCCTTCGGAAAAGCTCATCGACGCCATGGCGTGCATGGCGTACTTGCCGCGCCGGATGGCGGTGGGCGACTTGTCGGCCACGCGGGCGACCAGCCATTCGGTGCGCGCGTCCAGCTCGCCCGGCGCGGCCAGGTGGTTGACCAGCCCGGCGGCCTTGGCCTCGGCGGCCGAAAACGGCTCGCCGCTGATGCACCACTCGCGCACCAGCCGGGGTGGCGCCAGGGTCTGCAACAGGCTCAGCACCTGCATTGGGAATACGCCTACCTTGACCTCCGGCAGGCCAAACAAGGCGTTGTCGGCGGCCACCGCCATATCGGTCATGCACAGCAAGCCCATGCCGCCGGCCATGCAGGTGCCGTTGATTCGCGCAATGCTCGGCAGCGTGGCTTGCTGGGACTCGCGCAGCATGTCGGCGTAGTCCACACTAGGCTGCGAGAGGTCGAAGGCAAAGCCCTTGCCCGGCTGCAGGTCGCCACCGGCGCAGAAGGCCTTGTCTCCGGCGCCGGTCAGCACGATGGCGCGGATGGCGGGATCTGCGTGCGCAGCGCGGTAGCCTGCCCGGATGCCGGCCACGACTTCCTTGTTGATGGCGTTGCGCTTGTCCGGCCGGTTGATGGTGATCCAGAACGCGGCGCCGCGTTTTTCATGGAGGACGGCTGGGGTTTCCGATTCGCTCATGGTGCTCCGCTGGTTAGGCTGTGTCCGTGTGTTGAAACTCGGTCCGACGCGTGACGTGGCAACAGGCTCAGGCGGCGGCCTTGGCCGGCTCCGCCGGCGGCGCCTCGAACTCGATCTCCGCGATCACGCGCATGGCGGCGGCCTGGTCGCCAACCTGCACGTGCACGGCGCCAACCCGGCCGGCGGCCGGGGCCACGTGGATGTGCTCCATCTTCATGGCTTCCAGCGTGACCATGGGCTGGCCCGCCTCGACCTGGTCGCCGGCAGCCACCATCACGTTGACCACCCGGCCGTTCATGGAGGCGCGCAGCTTGCCGTCGCCGGCAGCTTCGCCGGCCCTGGCGGCGGCGGCACGCGTGTGGTCTTCGATGCGCAGCGGCGTGCCCTGGTAGTGCAGCAGCAGCGTGCTGGCGTCGCGATGGAAGGTGGCGCTCTCGACCAGGCCATCGCAATTGAAACGTACCGAATGCTCGCTTAGCGCGATGGTCTCGAAGGCAAAGCGCGACTCGCCCATGGCAACCGCGAAGCGATTGCCGCCGCCATATGCCAGGCTGGCCTGATGCTCCGCACCGTTGACCCGGTAACGCAGGCCAATGGGCAGGGTCGGGGCCAGGCTCGCGGCTGGCGCGCCCGGCTGGCGCTCCGGCGAGGTTTCATACAGGAGCAGCGCCGCCAGCGCGGCGGCGCGCTGGCGTAGCGCCGCATCGGGTTGCAACAGTGCGTCCTGGTGCTGGTCGATGAAGGCGGTGGTGGCCTCTCCCGCGGCAAAGGCGGGATGGGCGAGGCAGCGGCCAAGGAACACCTGGTTGGTGGTCACGCCAAGCGCCACCAGGTCCTCCAGGCCTTGCGACAACTTGCGCCGCGCTTCGTCGCGTGTCCCGCCGTAGCTGATGAGCTTGGCAATCATGGAGTCGTAGTACGGCGGGATCGCCGCGCCACTGCCCAGCGCATGCTCCACGCGCAAGGCGGGCGGGGCCTGCCACAGTGCAATCTCGCCGCTTTGCGGCATAAAGCCTTGATCGGCGTCTTCGGCGCACAGCCGCACTTCGATGGCGTGGCCGGAAAAGCGCACGTCTTCCTGCTTGAGCGGCAGCGGCTCGCCTGCGGCAATCCGCAGTTGCAGCGCCACCAGGTCCAGGCCGGTGATGGCCTCGGTCACGGGATGCTCCACCTGCAGCCGCGTATTCATCTCCATGAAGTAATAGTTGCCGTCGCGGTCGAGCAGGAACTCCAGCGTGCCCGCGCCTTCGTAGCCGATCGCCTTGACGGCGGCCACGGCGGTGGCGCCCATGCGGGCCCGCAGCTCGGGGCTCACCGCGGGCGACGGCGCTTCCTCGATCAGCTTCTGGTGGCGCCGCTGCACCGAGCAATCGCGCTCGCCCAGGTGGATGGCGTTGCCATAGCGGTCCGCCAGGATCTGGATCTCGATATGGCGCGGCTCCACCACGGCCCGCTCCAGGATCACCTCGGGATCGCCGAAGGCGCCCTGCGCTTCCGAGCGCGCGCTGCGCAGCAGCTCGGCAAAGGCCCGCGCGTGCGGCACCAGCCGCATGCCCCGCCCGCCCCCGCCTGCCGTGGCCTTGATCATGACCGGAAAGCCGATGCGCTCGGCCTCGGCGCACAGGCGCGCCTCATCCTGGTCCTCGCCCTGGTAGCCCGGGATGCAGGGCACGTCCGCGGCCATCATCAGGCGCTTGGCGCCGGCCTTGTTGCCCATGGCAACGATGGACTCAGCCGACGGACCGATAAATACCAGCCCCGCTTCGCGGCAGGCGCGGGCAAAAGCGGCATTCTCCGCCAGGAAGCCATAGCCGGGATGCACGGCATCGGCACCGCAACGCCGCGCTGCCTCGATGATGGCGTCGATGCGCAGGTAGGACTGCGCCGGCTGCGCCTCGCCGATATACACCGCCTGGCCGGCTTGCCGGACATGGCGCGCGCCGGCGTCGGCGCTGGAGTAGACCGCCACCGTGCGGTAGCCCAGCGCGGTGGCGCTGCGCATCACACGCAAGGCGATTTCGCCCCGGTTGGCGATCAGGATCTTCTGGAATGGCGTGGGCTGCTTCATGGTGGCCTGGTCTGCTCTCTTGTCTTTAGCTTTGAACGCTTACTTCGACTGGGGGAAGGTGCCCATGAACTTGCACAGGATCTGCATCATGACCTCGTCGGCGCCGCCGCCGATGGAGGTGAGCCGCCCGTCCCGGAAAATGCGCGAGATCGGGCTCTCCAGCACGTAGCCCATGCCGCCCCAGAACTGCAGGCAGCGGTCCGCCACCTCGCGCGACAGCCTGCCGGCCTTGAGCTTGGCCATGGTGGCCAGGCGGGTGGCATCCTCGCCGCGCACCATCAGCTCCACGGCGCGCCAGCACAGGGCGTGCAGTGCTTCGACTTCGGTCTGCAGCTCGGCCAAGGTGTAGTGCACCCACTGGTTGTCCAGGATGGAGCGGCCAAATGCCTTGCGCTCGCGGGTGTACTCGATGGTGAGGTCGATCGCCTTGGCGCATCGGCTGGCGGAGCTGAGCGCCCCCCACAGGCGCTCTACCTGGAACTGCTCCATCTGGTAGGTAAAGCCCATGCCTTCCTCGCCGATGCGGTAGCGCTGCGGCACCCGCACGTCGTCGAAATACAGCTGCGCGGTATCGGACGAGTCCATGCCGATCTTGCGGATCTTCTTGGCCACCGAAACGCCGCGGGTCTTCATTGGCACCACGATGAGCGTCTTGTTGCGGTGCGGCGCGCCGTCCGACGTATTGGCCAGCACGCAGCAGAAGTCGGCCTGGGTGCCATTGGTGGTCCACATCTTGCCGCCGTTGATGATGTAGTCGTCGCCGTCGCGCCTTGCGGTGGTCTTGATCGAGGCCACGTCGGAGCCGCTGCCCACCTCGGAGACGCCCAGGCAGGCCACGTACTCGCCACGGATCGCGGGTGCCAGGAATTCGCGGCGCAGCTCCGCGCTGCCGTGGTGGGCCAGGGCCGGGGTAGCCATGTCGGTCTGCACCCCGATGGCCATGGGCACGCCGCCGCAGTTGATGTCGGACAGCGTCTCCGCCAGCACCGCGCTGTAGGAGTAATCGAGCCCCATGCCTCCATCCTCTTCCGGCTTGGACAGGCCCAGCAGGCCCAGATCGCCCATCTTGCGAAAGACCTCATGCGCGGGGAAGATCTCGGCCTCTTCCCAGGCGTCGACGTGCGGATTGATCTGCTCGGCGATAAAGCGCTTGATGGTGGCGCGCAGCGCCTCGTGTTCGGGTGTCAGTAGCATGTCGCTGGTCTCCGTTCGTTCTTTTGCATGTCTGTTCTGGCTGAGTCGCTGGCCATCAGGGCCGCGCAACCCCGAATTGCATGGCTTGCGGCGTCCTGGCATCGCCCTCGCGGCAGACCGCCAGCACATTGGCCAGCACCGCGCGCGTATTGCGCGGGTCGATCACGCCGTCGTCCAGCACGTGGGCGCTGGTGACAAACACGCTCATCTGGCGGTCGAAGCGCTCGACGATGCCTTTCTGCAGTGCTTCCAACTGGTCGGCATCGGCTTGCCCGCCTTTGCGCTTCATGGCGGCTTCGGTCACGATGGCCATGGTGCGTGCGGCCTGCTCGCCGCCCATCACCGCGGTCTTGGCATTGGGCCAGGAGAAGCAGAAACGCGGGTGGAAGCCGCGCCCGCACATGCCGTAGTTGCCCGCGCCGAACGACGCGCCGCAATAGATCGTGATCTGCGGCACGGTGGCGTTGCTCACCGCCTGGATCATCTTGGAGCCGTGCTTGATGATGCCGGCTTCCTCATAGCTGCGGCCTACCATGAAGCCGGTGGTGTTGTTCAGGTAGAGGATGGGCGTGCGCGACTGGCAGCAGGCCTGGATAAAGTGCGTCGCCTTGGTCGCGCCGGCCGGATCGATCGGGCCGTTGTTGGTGATGATGCCAAGCGGCCAGCCCTCGATCTTGATATGGCCGCATACGGTGGCGCCGCCGTAGTTCTCGCCGAACTCCAGGAAGTCGGAGTCGTCGGCAATGCGCGCGATCACCTCCTTCATGTCGACCGGCCGCTTATGGTCCATCGGCATCACGCCGAGCAGCTCCTCGGCATCAAAGCGCGGCGGCTTGTAGCTGCGCGGCGCGGCGGCGGGCTGGTCGCGGTGCCAGTCGATCTTGCCCAGGATCTCGCGGGCGATGCGCAGCGCATCGCGGTCGTCCTCGGCCAGGTAGTCGCCCAGGCCGGAGACCGAGGTATGCATCACGGCGCCACCGAGTTCCTCCTCGGTGGCCACTTCGCCCGTCGCGGCCATCAACAGCGGCGGGCCTGCCAGGAAGGCGCGCGAGCGGCCGCGCACCATGATGATGTAGTCCGACAAGCCGGTCTGGTAAGCCCCGCCCGCCGTGGACGAGCCATGCGTCACCGTCACCACCGGCAGCCCGGCAGCCGACAGGCGCGCCAGGTTGCGGAACAGGTTGCCGCCCCGCACGAAATCCTCGACCTTGTAGGTCATCAGGTTGGCGCCGGCGCTCTCCACCAGTTGCACATAGGGCAGTTTGTTCTCGAGCGCGATTTCCTGCACCCGCAGCTGCTTGTCCAGCCCCTTGGGTTGCAAGGCACCGGCGTTGATGCCCGAGTCCGAGGCGCTGATCATGCAGCGCAGGCCCGACACAAAGCCGATGCCCGCGATCAGGCCGCCGCCGGGCACGCTCTTGTCCAGATCGGGGTTGTCCAGCCCCAGCCCGGCTAGCGACGACAACTCGATAAACGGTGCGCCCGGGTCCAGCAGCAATGCCAGCCGGTCGCGCGGCAGCAACTGCCCGCGCTTCTCGAAGCGCTCGCGCGAGGCGGCGGACAAACTGGCGGCGCGCTGCTCGAAGGCGCGGATACGCTCCAGCAGTGCCAGCATGCCGGCGCGGTTGGCCTGGAATGCTTCACTGCTGACGGAGAGTCTGGATTCGATATTTGCCATATGGGTTCACTGTTCGGGGCGGTGCGCCGGTGTGAAGCCATGGTAGGGGTGGGAGCCGGCAGGGTCTTGCGAGAACTGGCTGTGCTGCTTCGCGCCCTTGTGCCCTTGTGCCTTTGTGCCTTTGTTCTTTTTGCGTTGGGGGCCGGAAGTACCTCAACCCGTGCGCAATCGCACCCTGAACTTCGGCAGCAACGCACTCGGCGCATAGGAGAGCTTGGTCTGACGGAAGTTGTCCAGCCCCATGTCCTGTTCGAAATTCAACCACGCTACCGGGCGTGGGTACGCCGTGCAGAAGTGGTGGAACATGTACTGGTAGATGCCCTTGCAGTCCGCCAGGCCTTTGGCGAAGCGCATGGCGAAGACCGTTGGGCGGATCTCCTGCGCCAGCACGAAACCCACGGGCTGCCCTGCTATCTCGTACAGGAAGCCCTCAAGGCCAAGGCGTTCGGCGTGTTGGAGGGCCTCGCCGCAGGGGGTGTCGTCGGCTTCGCCGTGCGCTTTGTGCTTGGCTTGCATCCAGCCCTCATGCACGGCCAGGGCTTGGCCGGCCAGCCCCGGGTGGTAGGCGCGCGCGGTGACGGCATGCGTCGCCAGCAACTGCTTCATCAGGTTGCGCTTCTTGGCGAGCGTCGTGCCGCGATAGGCCGTGAAGTTGGCGGCGGGATAGAGGTAGTCGGCGTCGGCGCGCGATGCCGTCCAGGTGAAGATGGCGGGGTCGAGCCGCGCGACCTGGGCCGTGGACAGCGGATAGAGGCAGGCGTGCTCGCGCAGCAGCGCGCGCAGCACGTCAACCGGCGTGGTTTCCAGCGCGAACAGCGGCAGCACGTGGCGCGCGCCGTCATAGGTCATGCCGCTGATATGCGGATAGGCTCCGCCGACATAGCGGTAGGCGTGCGCTTGCCGGAACAGGTACAGGTTGGCGAAGGCGTGCTCGGAGAGGCAGGTTTCGCCGGCGTCGGCGCTGAGCTTGCGCAGCGCTGCGTCGATCCCGGCGGCAAGTGCGGGCACCAGCGGCTCGCCTTGCACGGCCCGAACGGGCGCTGCGGTGCCGTTCACCCTGCCGAAGCCGTGCGCAACACGCGCGTGCCGGCAGCCGGCCCGGTAGCGGGCGGCCCGGCGAAGCACTGGGCTTGCGCCAGCCATTGCCGGGCCGGCCCGGCGCTGTATTGCAGGCCGGTATCGTCCAGATGCCGGCGCTGCGTGACCAGCAGGCAGAAATCTTCCGCGCTGCCGCGCACGTAGTTGTCCTGCTGCGGCTCGTTCCAGGCCCACTCGCTGCCATCGGGCGCGCTCAGCGCGATATAAGGCGCGGGCCCCGGCACCGGCTCACCGCGGTTGACGAAGGTCCAGCCGTAGGTGGTGGCGCCGATATGGGCAATGTGCTTGAGGCGGGCGGTGGGCGCGCGGGCCCGGCCTGCCGTATCCCAGATGTCCTGGCCATGGGCCCAGGTCTCCATCAGCCGCGCGGTGGCAAAGCTGCGGGCGCTCATGGGTGGACCGTACCAGGGCAGGCGGGCCTTGGGGTCGAGCGTGGCCAGCGTGCGCACCAGCTGCTCGTACAGTGGCTGCCAGTACGCCAGCAAGGCAGGGCCGTCCAGGTGGCCATAGGTGTCGCGCGCCACGGCGCTGATATGCCCGCCTCCTGCCATCAGCGCGTTGAGCGCTTGCGCGTCGCGCAGGAAGGCTTGCGGGTCGGTGGCGGCCTGCAGCGCGGTCTGGTCGAAGTAGCACAGGTGGGCGATCTCGTCCCAGGCGCTCCAGTCATAGAAGGCGCTTGGCTCGCGCCATTGCGCGGGGGTGAGCGTGGCGCAAAGGGCGGCCAGCTCGCGGTATTCGTCCAGCAGGTCCTGGCAGGTTGCTTTCATGGGGCGTGTCTGGCTGCCGTTGGCGGCAGGCCTGAAGAGGTTCGATGGCTTCGATTCTGGCGCGCAGCGCGCCGCTGGTCTTGTGCAAAGTGGTCGCCGCCTGGCCAGCTACGCGGGACGATAGGCAGTCATTGGCGGCAGGCCATGCAGCGCGAGCTTGCGCGAGCCGGCAAAGATGTCGCGCGGCTTGAGCCCGTACACGCGGCGGATGGAGTGGCTGAAGTGCGTGGAATCCGGATAGCCGGTATCCAGCGCGACTTCGGCCAGGTTGGCCTCCTGGGTGACGTAGTGCAGCAGGCTGCGGGCGCGCTTCCAGGTGCGGAACGTGCGGAACGGCGTGCCGACCTCCTCCTTGAACAGGTGCAGGAAGCGGGAAAACGACAAGTTGGCGTCGCGCGCGTGGTCGCTGGCGGCGCTGCGCCCGCCCGGGTCGGCCTTGATCTGGCGCACCGCCGCATCGATGCGCGGATCGAGCGCGCGCGGCGCCAGCGGCTCGCCCAGCAACAGCGCATCGAGCAGCCCGGCGCCCAGCTCTGGCCGCCGCATGCCGCGCAACTGGGCGATCAGGTCGCGCGCATGCTGCGCCATGCGCGGGGCCGCCAGCGCGCCGCCTGGCCCGCGCAGCAGCAGCGGCAAGCGGGACATATCGACGGTCTCGGGCTCGATCAGGAAGCCGCACAGGCTGCGGCTGTCGGAAGCGATGCGGTGCGCGACGTAGGGCGGCACGAAGGCGATCTCGGCGGTTTCCCACTCGCCATCCGCCACGCTCAGGCGAAACGGCGCGTCCAGCGCCACATAAAGCAGGATGGCGCCGATGGAGCGCACCGACGGCGCGCCCAGCAGCCCAACGTAGAGCACGCGGTCGGGGTCGATCCACATGAAGCTTCCGCTCGGGCGCCCGCACGGCAGGCCCGTGACGTCCGGTGTGCATGGCAAAACTGGCTGCATCTGGGTCTCACTGTTCGCGGCGCCGCGCGTGGCTGAAGTGGCTGAAGTGGCTGATGTGACTGACGGCTGGCGCCTGGTTCGGCAAGAACGCGCGGGCAGCCGCCCTGCGGCCTTGCGCGCCTGCGTCATGATGCCAGCGAAGGCGGCCCAAGAGCCGCCGGATGGGGTTTATCCCGATGCCGCATGCCGTCGGCATCGGGATAAACCCCATCCGGCCTGGCTCAGGCGCCCAGTGCCCGCGCCAGCGCGGGTGGCACCCGCACTGGCATGGCCAGCAGGACCTGGCCCATCCCTTTGCCCAGCGGATCGTTGCGCAGCGACGCCATGCCACCGCCGCCCAGTGCCTGCTCGCACAGGAAGTTGAAGGCGCCGATGCCGGGCAGGAAGTAACGCGTCACCCTGCCCTTGACGTTGTGCGCAAGGAACGCGGCCACGGCGGACTCCGTCAGCTGCGCTGCGATCAGCGGCAGGTAGGCGGCGTCGCGCGCGAGGATGCCGATATTGGAGAAATCGCCCTTGTCGCCACTACGCCCGTACGCCAGCCGGATCAGCGGCACATCGACCCAGTCTGCGGCGGGCTCTGTGGCCGCCGCGCAAGGCGTCGATACGCGGGCTGGCCCGGCAGCCGGCACCGTGCTGGCTTGCGTATCGCTTGCGCAGGCCAAGGCCGCGGGCAGCGGCACCGCCTGCTCGTCAAGCCACACGGCGGGCTGGACCCGCGTTTTTGGCACCAGGAAGGGAAACTGCTTGATGGCCATGCTGACCGATGGCCGCCCGCCTACCCCGGTGGTCCCGGGCGACCATGAAGTGCCTGCCGGCGCGATCTCTCGCGCGAACATCTCCAGCGCGCGCTTGTCCGGATGCGTCACCGCCAGCCACATCACCGCCTCGAACAAGGCCGGTTGCGGCACATGCGGGCCAAAGGCCGCGGCGGTGCCCAGCACATCCAGGCGGGTCTCGGTGAAATCCGGCTGCCCGGCCCGTGCCAGCATGCCGCGGGTGCGCGCCAGGAAGGCTTCGCCGCTGCGGCGCGCCTTGCGCACGGCATCGAAGCCCACGATGGTCAGTTGCGCCGAGCAGCGGTAGCCGTCGGCGTAGGTGGCCGAGACCTTGTAGCTGGCGGTCGGCGGGCGGCCCTTGGCGCCCTGTACTTCCACCAGGTCCGGCCCGGCCTGGCGCAGCGTGACGCCCGTGAAATCGCAGATCACGTCAGGCAGCAGGTAGGCGGCGGGATCGCCTATCTCGTACAGCATCTGCTCGCCGACGGTGGCAGGGCTGACCAGCCCGCCGGTGCCGGGCGGCTTGCCGACCAGGAAGGTGCCATCCGCCCGGCAGGTCACCACCGGGTAGCCGATATTGGCCCAGTCCGGCACCTGCTCCCAGTCGGTGTGCAGGCCGCCGGTGGCCTGGCAGCCGCACTCGATGATGTGCCCCGCCAGGCTGCCCGCGGACAGCAGGTCGTAGTCGGTGGGGCTCCAGTTGAACTCGTGCATCAGCACGCCCAGCGTCACCGCGCTGTCCACGCAGCGCCCGGTGATCACGATATCCGCGCCGGCATCCAGCGCGGCCCGGATCGGCACGGCGCCCAGGTAGGCGTTGGCCGTCAGGATGCGGGCCGGCATCGCGGCGCCGCTTTGCATATCGCGCGTGCCTGCCTCGCGCAGCGCGTCGAGCTGCGGCAACAGGTCGTCGCCATCGACCACCGCCACCCGCACCGTCACGCCAAGCTCCTCGGCCAGCTTGCGCACCGCCGCCGCGCAAGCCCGCGGATTCACGCCGCCGGCATTGCTCACGATGCGGATGCCCTTTTCCATGGCTGGCTTAAGGACCGAGCGCAGGGCCCCGGTGACAAAATCCAGCGCATAGCCGGCTTCCGGGTTCTTCAGCCGCGCCGCCGCCAGCAGCGACATGGTGAGTTCGGCCAGGTAGTCGAACACCAGGTAGTCGATGTCGCCCTTGTCCACCAGTTGGACCGGGCCGATTGCGCTGTCGCCCCAGAAACCGGAGGCGCCGCCTATCCGCACGTTTTCCTTGCCCTGCCGACTTTGCTTGTTCATGGACGCGCTTCCCCTTTCGCCTCAGTCATCGATTGCCGTTGTCATCGGCGAGTCATGGCTCGCCGGCCTTGCTGGCACGATATCGAGTTGCGGGCATGGCGTCTTGCGTCAATTGGCTTCGGCGCCGGGCGCGCCCTGGCGTATCCATATATGCAAAGTGCAAATCGTTATTTCCCAAAAAGAGACGCCGGCTTTATATTCGACCGCTTTCTTTCGACCGCTTTCTTTCGACCGCTTTCTTTCGACCGCTTCCGCCGGCTTGCCTTGCCCGCCGGCGCCCCTACCCCCACCCCCGCTGTTGGAGCATTGCCTTGAGCCACGTCCTTACCCTGGGCGACACCCTTTCCTGGCCCGCGCGCTACCTGCCACGCAAGACCGCGCTGGTCGCCGGCATGGGGCCGACCCGCCGCACCTGGACCTATGCCGAGCTGGATGCGCAGGTGAACCGCCACGCCCACGCGCTGCTGTCGATCGGCGTAGGCCATGGCGATGTGGTTGCGGCCTTCCTCTACAACACGCCAGCCTTTGTCTTTTGCATGCTGGCTGCGGCCCGGGTGGGTGCGATCTTCAATCCGATCAACTACCGGCTGGCCGCCCAGGAACTGGCCTTTATCCTGGAGGATGGCAAGGCCAGCGCCCTGCTGTTCGAGCAGGAAGGCAGCGCCGTGGTGGAAAAAGCCGCCCAGCTGGCCCCGGGCACGACACGCTGGATCTACGCGGACCCCGAGCCGGCACCGGCCTTTGCCACGCACCACCTGGCCACGCTGGCCGCGGGCCAGCCGCATGACGCGCCCGGCATCGCTGTGATTGAGAACGATCCCTGCATCCTGATGTATACCAGCGGCACCACCGGCCGCCCCAAGGGCGTGCTGCACACGCACCGCAGCAAGCTCGCGCACAACGCCATGATGCATCAGGCCATGACGCTGTCGCGTGAGGACGTGGGCTTGTCGATTGCGCCGCTGAACCACACGGCGGAGCTGCACACCAGCTTCCTGCCGCGCCTGCAGCTGGGCGCCACGCAGGTGCTGCAGCGGCGCTTCGATGCCGGCGAGGCCTGGCAACTGGTCGAGGCCGAGAAAGTCACGCATTTCTTCGCCGCGCCGACCATGGTCGGCATGATGCTCAACCACCCGGACGCCCACACGCGCGATGTGTCGTCGCTGCGGCTGGTGGAGTACGGCGGCGCATCGATGGCGCCGCACCTGATCCGCGAGTGGGACCGCGTGGTTGGCGCGGGCCTGGTGCAGGTGTATGGCACCACCGAGATGGGGCCCTGCATGTCCGTGCTGTATCCCCACGAGCAGCTCAGCCACGCCGGCTCGGCCGGCCTGCCCTCGCTCAATCACGACCTGGTGGTTGCGGTGCTGCACGAGGACGACGCCCCGACCGATCCGGCCCAGCCGTGCGCCCCCGGAGAAGTCGGCGAGATCCTGGTGCGCGGCCCGTGCATGATGGCCGGCTACCTGAACCGCCCGGACGCCAATGCGCGCGCCCTGGCCCACGGCTGGTACCACACCGGCGACCTCGGCAGCCTGGACGAGGACGGCTACCTGTGGGTGCGTGATCGCATCGACTACATGATCAATTCGGGCGCCGAGAATGTGTATCCGCGGGAAGTCGAGGATGCGCTGATCGAACACGCTGCCGTGCTGGAAGTGGCGGTCATCGGCGAGGCGGATGCTACCTGGGGGCAGGTTGTCGGCGCCTATGTGGTGGTCAAGCCCGGGGCGCAAGCTACCGCGGCATTGCTCGATGGCTTCCTGGTGCATGGCGACCGGCTGGCTGCCTACAAGCGGCCGCGCCGGTATCACTTCGTCGATGCGCTGCCGAAGACCACGAGCGGGAAAATCCAGAAGCACTTGCTGCGGGCGAACTAACGGAGCCGGGACATGGGAACGCTTGTGAATCAGCAACTTGCCGGCATGTTC
Source organism: Cupriavidus sp. UME77 (assembly GCF_014170355.1). Taxonomy (NCBI): domain Bacteria; kingdom Pseudomonadati; phylum Pseudomonadota; class Betaproteobacteria; order Burkholderiales; family Burkholderiaceae; genus Cupriavidus; species Cupriavidus sp. UME77. The sequence goes on along the minus strand of NZ_LZZU01000050.1, from coordinate 69,867 downwards.
TGATGTCAGGTGCCAGGTGTTCCAGTGGGGAAATCTCCTCGGAATATCCAATCAATTCAACCGGTTGCACCTCACTGTCAACGCTAGATCTAGCTTTAGGAAGAGTCCTCTTTACACCTTGAACCTCGGTGGCCGGGTGGGCCTCATCGGGCGAGCCTTTCGGATCGGCGGGCGTGCTGTCCGCCCGATATCCGCTTCCGGCTCTCCGCGGTTTTCCAGTTGCTGCCGGTACTCGGCCAGCAAGCCATCCTGCTGCCGGACCCGCTCATCCAGCACGGCCAGGGCATTCCCCACCTTTGCCAGTTCCTCGGCCTGCCGCCCCGCGGCTTGCGCCGCGTCGGCGAGCTTTTGCTGGGCCGCCTTGCGCTCGTTGTCCAACTGACGCTGCCCTTCACGCAGCGCCACCCGCGCGCCGTCCAGTTCCAGCGCCATGCGCCGCTCATTGGCGCCAAAGCGATCCGCCATGGTTTCGCGCTCCTTGTCCCAAGCGGCACGCTGGCTAGCGGTATCGCGCAGCAGCGCGTCCTTTTCTTCCTGCGCGCGTCCCAGTGCGGCGCGTACGGCGTCGTTCTCGGCCTGCTGCGCCACTAGTTGCGCCTCGGCGCGGGCGGCGCGTTCGCTGGCTTCATCCCGGGCGCGCGCCAGTTCGGCCAGGGCGTTGTCGGCCGCGTCCAGCTTCGCCATCAGGATGGCGCGCTCCTGCGCCAGCGTGGCTTGCTCCGCCTCGACGGCTGCCCTCGCCAGCGCCAGTTCCGATTCCCGCGTGGCATAGCTCGCCGACACGGTGGCACGGGCCTCGGCTTGTGCCGCATCCCAGAGATAGCGTGCGGCCTGGTTCACCGGCTCGGGCAGGTTCGCTGGCGCCGCAAACGCTTGCGGGTCCTGCAAACGCGCGCCCAGCCCGGCAAACCACGCATCCAGGTGCGGGCTGACGGTATTTGGCGAGCCGCGCCCAAGATGCAGCCGGATCCGTTCGATGGTTGGGCGCTGGCCGGCCAGCAGCAAGGCATCGGCGGCTTGCCAGACATCTTGCTGGGTGATGGAACGGGAGCGCGTGGCGGGCAGATTGGCGTTTTGCATGGTCCGGGCAAGTTTTTTGGCGGCGTTGGATCTCGCCCCAAAGATAAGGCACGATAATGAATGGTTATCGTGCCTTATTGGCTAATGATGTATAATTTCATACAGCATACATCATATTTATGATGATCTATCAAGAACCACCACTATTCCCAGGTGACAAGGCCGAAAACCTGCCAAATCGCCCCGATTCCCTCAGCCTGAAGCCCGCTCATGCCGATTTTCCCGCGCCGCTGCGCCCGTCCGAACTTGACCCGCTTGGCCGCCAGGCCGCCGAAGCGCTGTACCGCGAGGGCGAATCCGCCAACACGGTGGCCAGCTATCGTTCCGCCTTACGGTATTGGGCAGGCTGGTTCGCGCTGCGCTACGGCCAGCCGATCGCCCTTCCCTTGCAGCCGGCGGTCATCATCCAGTTCGTCGTAGACCACGCCACGCGGACCACGCCCCAGGGCCCGGTCAGCGAATTACCGCCGGCCATCGATGCGGCACTGGTCGCCCGTGGCCTCAAGGCGCGTACGGGCCCGCCGGCGTTAGCCACGCTGATGCACCGGCTGGCCGTTATTGCCAAGGCGCATCGGCTCGAGAACCTGGATAGCCCCTGCGCCGACCCGGCCGCGCGTGAGCTGGTGGCACGTACGCGCCGGGCCTATGCCAAGCGCGGCGAACGTCCCGCGCGCAAGGCGGCGCTGACGCGTGAGCCGTTATCCCGGCTGCTGGAGACCTGCGACGAATCGCTGATCGGCTTGCGCGACCGTGCGCTGCTGCTGTTCGCCTGGTCCAGCGGTGGCCGGCGGCGCTCCGAGGTGGCGGGGGCCACCCTGGCCAACCTGCGGCGCCTCGCGCCGGGCGAGTTCGTCTATCAATTGGGCTGGTCCAAGACCAACCAGGCCGGGGCCGACCTGCCTGACAACGCCAAGCCGGTGATCGGCGCGGCGGGCGCGGCGCTGGAGGCCTGGCTGGCGGCTTCGGGGATTGGCGACGGCGCGATCTTCCGGCGCGTGCGCCGTGGCGGGCATGTGGGCGAAGCGCTGTCCGACGCCGCCGTGCGCAAGATCGTCAGGCAGCGTTGCGAGGCGGCCGGGCTGGAGGGAGATTTCTCGGCGCATTCGCTGCGCTCGGGTTTCGTGACCGAGGCAGCTTCGCGCCAGGTGCCGATGGCCGAGGCCATGGCCATGACGGGGCACACCAGCGTGGCGACGCTGGTACGGTATTTCCGGGCGGCGGATGCGCGCCGCTCGGTGGCGGCTGACCTGATCGGCTTGCCGGACGAGGATGCCGAGCCGTGACAGCTGATGCCGCCTTCCATGTGTAGTTCTCCTTGATGCAAGGAGAACGTCTTGAATCTGATTCTGTTGCCGAGAATGCAAGGGCGCCAGGATCATGGGAGAACGGTCGGCACCGCTGGACAAGCCGCCCCGGGGCGGACAAGAATATGGGCCGGGTTGCGCACACGCCCACCAGATTCCAGATCGACAATCACGGCGGCCGCCACCGGCGGTGCCAACGGGAGACTGCCATGCGGCACTGGCTTGTCCTGCTTGCGCTTGCCTGCTGCATGGGCCTGGCCCACGCCGGCAAATGCGTAAGCGGCAACAAAACGCTCTACACCGACTCCCCGTGCCCGGCCGGCTGGCAGGGCGCGGCGCTGGGCGGCAATCTCTCTCGTATCAGCCCCGAACCGGCTACCGACGCGGCCAACCAGCAGTTCCTGAAAAAACGCGAGGCGGAGGAGCGCGAATACCAGGCGCGGCTGGTGCGCGAGCAGAACGAGGCCGCCCGCACCGAAGTCAACCAGTGTTACTGGCTGGCCAACCAGATGCGGCTGCTGGAGTCCGACTACAGTGCGCGCCGCCTGGCTCGGCTGCCGGAGCAGGAGGACTACCGCCGGCGCTACCGTAACCTGCGCGATCAGCAGGCGCGGCTGCGCTGCTGAGGCCATGGACATCGCTCGAATGCGTGTTCGTATGCCTGTTTGAATTAGCCACTACAATCCGCGCCGGGTATGCCGATATACAGGCGGTGCGCGTGCAATCGCAGCCAGAGAGCGTGATGTCGCACACCATCCCCTGCCAGTCGCCGAATCCCTATGACGCCGCCCTCGATCCCCGCCAACGAACAGCTTCGGCTGGATACGCTGCGTACCCTGAATATCCTAGATACCTCGGCGGAAGAGCGCTTCGACCGCCTGACCCGGCTGGCTCGGCGCCTGTTTGGCGTACCCATTGCGCTGGTCAGCCTGGTGGACGCCAACCGCCAGTGGTTCAAGTCCTGCATTGGCTTGTCTACCACCGAGTCCCCTCGCGAGGTCTCGTTCTGCGGGCATGCGATCCTCGATGACGGCATCCTGCTGGTGCCCGACGCGCTGCTCGACGAACGCTTTCACGACAACCCGCTGGTGGTGGACGAGCCCGGCATCCGCTTTTATGCGGGCTGTCCGTTATCGGTGGCCAACGGCAGCAAGCTGGGTACGCTGTGCCTGATCGACGTGCAGCCCCGCGAGTTCGGCGAGGAAGACCGCGCCTTGTTGCGCGACCTGGCTCGCATGGCCGAGCAGGAGTTGGCCGCGCTGCAACTGGCCACCATGGACGAGCTGACGATGTTGTCCAATCGCCGCGGCTTCTCGGCGCTGGCGCAACATGCGCTCAATGTGTGCAAGCGCCTGGACAAGCCCGCCACGCTGCTGTTCTTCGACCTGGATAATTTCAAAGGCATCAACGACCGCTTCGGCCATGCCGAGGGCGACCGTGCCCTGTCGGTTTTTGCCGCGCAGTTGCGCCAGTCGCTGCGTGACTCCGATGTGATCGGCCGCCTGGGCGGCGATGAGTTCGTGGCGCTGCTGACCGGCTCCAGTGCCGCGCTGTGCCAGACTACGCTGGCGCGCCTGAAATCGGCCATGGATGCGATCAACGAGCAGGCGGCGCGAGGTTATGACATCGCGTTCAGCGTCGGCTCCGTCCAGTTCGATGCCGCGCGCCACGATGGCACCACCGCACTGTTGGCCGAGGCCGATGCGGCCATGTATGCCAACAAGGCATCCCGCAAAGCAAGCCAGCGCTAACCCTAGGGGTTGCTGCCAAGCCACGCGCGCACCGCCGGGCGTGCCCTCCTGCCTATACTGACAAGCAGCCCCACTGAGCCAACAAGAAAAGGAGAATGGCTATGGCACACGAGCAATTCCTGGCCAAGCAGGAGGATCGCCGCAGCGGCCTGCGCGCCCTGCGGGCCGCGCTCTTGAAGGTGCACAAGGAAGTGATCGCGCTGAATCGCACCGAGTACGAACGCCTGCATGGCCCGATCCCGGCCGGGCTGTTCGTGCAGGTTGTGACCGAGGAGACCTATTTCCGCTGGCTGGACCCGCTCTCGCGGCTGATCATCGAGATTGACGAAGAGCTGGACGCGCCCGAGCATCACGATGAAACCTGCAGGGCGGTGGCCGCGGCCACCGAGAAACTGTTTGGTCCCGACAGCGACCCGGCGTTTCGTGACCGCTACCAGCAGGCGCTGCAGGACGAGTCAGGCGTGATCGTGGCGCACGGGCAACTGATGAACGTCGTCGCGCAGTTGCGGCAACTGGTCTAGCGGGGCGGCCCGTGCCGCGGCTACTTCGCAGGCCGGATGACGCGTCCGTGGTCCACCGAAATCGGGTCGCTCGCGGGAAAGGTTTCCCTCAGGGCTTCGTCGAGCTCTTCCTCCACGTGGGCGGCCTTGCTGGCCGGCGATGGCTTGGCTTTGGATGGTGCGGGCGCCTTGTGATGCGTCGGCGCTGCAGGCTTGCTCGCATTGGTCATGGTCATGTCCCTGGACGGGTGAGTGTGACTTGATCTTAGAAGGCTTATGGGCGGGATGCCAATCCTGCGCCGATCACGGGCGCGCAGGCAGTGCCGGGCTCCGGCGCGTCGGCCAGCGCGCGCAGGTAGCCGGCGAAGCCGTCCCGCACCCGGGCGTGCCGGCGTGCGCTGGTCACCACGCGCGGCGCGGCGCTCCACGCAATGCTGGCACCGCACGCTTGCAGCGCACGCACCAGCGCCACGTCCTCGCTGCTTGGCAGCGCGGGAAACCCGCCGCAGCGCACATAGGCATCCGCAGCTACCCCCAGGTTGGCGCCGTGGATGTGTTGATGCCCATCCTGTGCGCAATAGCGTTCCTGGTAGCGCTGCCGCACCAGTTCCAGATTGTCCTGCCAGTCTTCCACATGCACGCAGCCGCAGACGGCGTCGGCGCCGAGTTGCACCTGGGTGCTGAGCCAGTCGGGCGAGACGATGGTGTCGGCATCGGTAAACGCCAGCCACCGCATGCCCAGCGCCAGCGCATGGGCCGCGCCCGCGGCGCGCGCCATGCCGACATTGCGTGCGGCAATGCACAGCGTCAGTACGCCGTGCTCGGCGGCAATATCGGCCGAGCGGTCATGGCACGTATCCAGTACCACGATGGCTAGCACGGCTTCGCCGCGCAGCCCCGGACAGACGGCCGCGCGCGACACCGCCTGCAGGCACGCCGCCAGGCAGCCCTCCTCGTTATGCACCGGAACGATCACGCCGATCATGCGATGCCCTCCCGGCTTGCCACGGAACGTCCTTCGTGCCTCCAGGACTGCATCAGGAAATCCGCCTCCACGTGGGTAGCGATGCATTCCAGGCCGGCATGTTTCGCCAACAGTTCGTGGGCGCGCTCAGGCGTGATCAGGCGCTCGGCGAACGGGTGCCGCCAGTGACAGGCCAGCAGCAGGCCGCCGGGTGCCAGCGTGCGCCCTACGCGGCGCGCGAGCCTGGCGACTGTGGCCTCGGGCAGATAGTAAGCAAACTCGCTAATGACGATCAGTTCGAAGCTACCCTCGGGCCATTGCTCGGGCGCCGTCATCTGCATCACGCGTACGTTCATCATTCCCGCCAGCCGAGCCCGCGCGGCTTGCACTGCGCGCGGATGCATGTCGGCGGCCAGCAGGCTGTCGCAGTAGCGAACCAGCGCCGCGCTGAGCTCGCCGTTGCCGCAGCCGGGCTCAAACGCGCAGCGGTAACGCGGCCGGTCGAGCATGGCCACCATGAGCCCGCGCTTGCGGGCTTCGTACCAGCTGTTGCGGTAGGACCATGGGTCGTCGCTGCGGGCATAAAGCGCATCGAAGTGCGAGGCGAGGCCCGAGGCAGCCCCGGCGTCGGGCGCCAGAGCCGGCGCATCGTCTAGCTTGTCTGCCAGCGGCCCAGGGAGAGTCATGGTGCAATCCTTAGGATGGATCCTGCCCGGGCATCACGGATAGCCAAGGCGCCCAGCCGGCATCACCGCCTTGCCCGGGCAGAGCCAGGCCGATGCCGAGCGCCGCCAGGTCGCGCTCGGCGTGGCTCTGCCGCAGGAAGACCGGAAGGTCGCAGAAGCGCGCGGCCAACGCGGCGTCGCGGCACAAGGGCCCGGCGCCAAGGGCTCGGCCGGCGTGCGCCATGATGTCGGTGGCAGCCTTTTCCGCGGCAAGCCGCGCGCGCTGGACCACAGTGGCGGCATCGGCCGCGGGGTTCGCGTCAATCCAGGCCGCGGTCTCGCGCAGTATCGCCCAGCCCCCGCGCAGGGCAATATCCGCCGCACCCAAATGCGCGGCGGCATGGGCCTCGGCGCGCCGCGCCACCAGCGCACGCAGGGCGAGCACGAAGGGAACCGCCGCGCCGAGCCAGCAAGCGGCGATGCCCGCGCCGCCGTGCCAGAAGCCGGGGCGGCGCAGGTAGGCGCCGGATGCCCCGAGTTGCCGCGCCGGCGTGCCGTCCAGCACAAGGTCGGCAGTGCGCGCGGCTGTCATGGCCGGAGAGCGCCACGCGGCCTCGTCGATCGCGATGCCGGGAGCATCGAGCGCGAGCACGGCCAGGCACGGCTGCTCGCACGCGTCCCAGCAGGTCAGCAAGGCATGGGTGACCAACGGCGCGCCCGAGCACCATGCCTTGCGTCCTGAGAGCACAGCGCCACCGTGGCCGCTGCCGTGCGCGTGCAGCACCACGCGCGCATCCGGCGGCTCCGCGGCCCAGACCGCCCAGCGCGTCCCGGGCGGCGGCTGGGGCCGTCCAAGCTCCGCCAGGATGGCAAGCGCATCGGCGTGGGCTTCGAACAGCTTGATCAGGCAGACGTCTTGCGCCGCCACTTGTGCAAGCGCCATCCACCTTAGCCAGGTGTTCCCGGCGCCGGGCAACGGCATGTCGCACGCCCGCTCCGTCAGCTGACAAAACAGGCGTGCAATATTGCCATCGAGGTCACGCGGGGCGCTGGTTGCCATGACGAGCCTGACGTGCGGGATGCGGCTGGCCTCAGGCTGCGCGATAGCGGTTGCGCAGGTCGCGGATCAGGTCGTGGTTGCGTAGCACGCCCTGGTACTGGCGTTCCACCAGCGCACGGACTTCGAAGCTCAGCTCGGTTTCCTGCAGCGCGTCGGCGTACTTCTTCTTGGCCACGTCCTCGCCCTTCTCGGTTTCTTCCAGAATGGCGAGATCGTTGCGGTCGGCCACCGCCGTGCGCAGGCTGACCCAGCCGCGATGCAGCGCGCCGGCCACGCTGCCGTGTTCCTCGGGCTTGCCGCCGAGCGCCGCCACCTGTGCCTGCAATTCCCTCACGCCGGCGGCGATGTCCGTGGCGCGGCTGGTGAAGAGTGACTTGAGCTCAGGATTCTGGGCATCTTCCGCTGCCTTGAGAAAGCCTTGCTCGCCGTCACGCGAAACTTCGATCAGGTCGTTCAGTACGGAGATATTCTTGTCAGCCATGTGAGCTCCTTACAGCGGGTTGAAAGACAGTGTTCAAGGGTCCGGGGATTCAGAACCTCAAAGAGAGTGGCGCCGTGAAGACGACAGCCGATGAAGCGGGCCTTGGCGTCGGCGCTGCGACGCGCCCTGCCTTGCCACCCCTCCACATTACGAAAGCGCGGCCCCGCCGGCTGTAGGGAGAAGGCGCGACGGTTTGTCGGTGCCGGCCTACAGCAGCCCCGCGGACATGGGGGCAAGCTGCACACAGGTGCCGGCACAATTTACATCCCCATGAAAATTCCACGTGCCCTTCCCGGCATGGCCCGGCAAGGACCAGCCGGAGCGCGCCTGTGCATGCCGATGCGCCCTTGGCACGCTATCTGCCTTGGATCAGTCTTTGCTGCTCTTTCCGGCCGACACTTGTCCAGGATTCGCCATGCCAAAAACGCCCTCTTCCAAAAAGACCGCCGCCACAGCCATCAAAAAGCCCGCGCCTGCCAGTAGTGCCGACGCGCCGCAAACGCTCACGGGAGCGTCCACAAGCCATGTCACGCAAACCGCCACTCGCGCAGCCACCGGGGCCGACGCCGCATACGACCGCGCCGTGAGAGAGCGGCTTGCTCCCGAGCCCAAGGAGCTGGGCTCGGACACGGTGGGCAACGTGGTCTCTAACGAGGACCGCGTGCTGACCACCAACCAGGGCATGCGGATCGGCGAGGACGACAACTCGCTGCGCCTGGGCGCACGCGGACCCACGCTGCTGGAAGACTTCCTGCTGCGCGAGAAGATCACCCACTTTGACCATGAGCGCATCCCCGAGCGGGTGGTGCACGCGCGCGGCGCCGCCGCGCATGGTTACTTTGAGCTGCATGAATCGCTGGCGGATTTCACCACGGCCGATTTCCTCCAGCGTGTCGGGGCACAGACGCCAGTGTTTGTACGCTTCTCCACGGTGGCGGGCTCGCGCGGCTCCGCGGACCTGGCGCGCGACGTGCGCGGATTTGCCGTGAAGTTCTATACGCGGCAAGGCAACTACGACCTGGTCGGCAACAATATGCCGGTGTTCTTTATCCAGGATGCCATCAAGTTTCCCGACTTCGTACATGCGGTGAAGGCGGAGCCGCACAACGAGATCCCGCAGGCGGCCTCGGCCCACGATACCTTCTGGGACTTCGTCTCGTTGCAGCCGGAGTCCATGCATATGGTGCTGTGGACCATGTCGGGCCGCGCCCTGCCGCGCAGCTTCGCCACCATGGAAGGCTTTGGCGTGCATACCTTCCGCCTGATCAATGCAAAGGGGCGCGCCACCTTCGTCAAGTTCCACTGGAAGCCGGTGTTGGGCGCGCACTCCCTGGTCTGGGACGAAGCGCTCAAGATCAACGGCAAGGACCCCGACTTCCACCGCCGCGACTTGTGGGAGTCGATCGAGAACGGCGCCTTCCCAGAGTACGAGTTCGGCGTGCAGTTGGTGCCCGAGGAGGACGAACACAAATTCGGCTTCGACCTGCTTGACCCGACCAAGCTGATTCCCGAAGAACTGGTGCCGGTTCGCCGCGTGGGCAAGATGACGCTGAATCGCAACCCAGACAACTTCTTCGCGCAGACCGAGCAGGTCGCCTTCCACCCGGGGCACCTGTTGCCGGGGCTGGATTTCACCAATGACCCGCTGCTGCAGGGGCGGCTGTTTTCCTACCTGGATACGCAGCTCACGCGCCTGGGCGGCCCCAACTTCCACGAGCTGCCAATCAACCGCCCGCTATGCCCGGTGCACAACAACCAGCGCGACGGCATGATGCGCCAGACGATAGTGAAAGGCCGCTCCAGCTATCAGCCCAACGCCGTGGGCGGCGGCTGCCCCTTCCTGGCGGGCGAGGCCGATGCGCACCTGGGCTACGCGGAACAAGCCGCGCAAGGTGCCGCCAAGGTCCGCCGGCGCAGCGATACATTCTCCGATCACTTCTCGCAAGCCAACCTCTTCTGGCGCAGCCAGACCGATACGGAGAAGAGCCAGATCGTGGATGCCTACACCTTCGAGCTATCCAAGGTGGTGCTCCCTGATATACGTGCCCGTGTGGTTGGCCAACTGGCCCATATTGCGCCGGAGCTGGCCGCTGGCGTGGCAAGCAAGCTCGGGATTGACGTAGAGCCCGTGGGCAATCCCGTCGAGATCGATGACTACGGGCTGAGCGCTTCGCCGGCGCTGAGTCTGGAATCGCAGCCCAAGGGCGATATCCGCGGCCGCAAGATTGCCGTGCTGGTGGCGGACGGCGTGAGCGGCGCGGCGGTGGCCTCACTCAAGGCGCGCGCCGAGAAGGCCAGGGCATCCGCCAAGGTCATCGGCCCGCGCGCTAATGGTGTCACCTCTGCCGAAGGCGAAACGGTGCCGGTGGACCACGCGCTGTCCTCGGTGGGTTCCGTATTGTTCGATGCCGTCTATGTGCCGCAAGGCGATGTCGATGCGCTGCAGGCCGACCCCGCTGCCCTGCTCTTCATCTGCGAGGCCTACAAGCACTACAAGCCGATCGGCGCGGGTGGCACCGGCGCGATGCTGGTTGCCGCCGCCGCGCGCGCAGCCGGGATCGACGGCGGCTTTGCCGGCCCTGGCGTGGTGCTCGCCAGGAAGGATGGGGGCTCCGAGCACGATGCATTCCTGGAAGCCGTGGGCGAGCATCGCTGGTGGGCGCGCACGGACGCTGCGCGGGTCATGGCCTGAGCGGCCGGCGCCATGTGCGAAACAGGCCCGCCAGCACTCGTGATCTCGCCCCACCTTGACGACGCGGTATTCAGTTGCGGCGCATGGCTGGCAGCGTGTCCCGGCTCCGTGGTGGTCACCGTGCTTGCGGGCCTGCCACCCGCAACCATGGCAGCGCCGCCGTGGGACGCGGGTGCGGGCTTTGCCAGCGCCCGCGCGGCGGTGCTGGCCAGACGCGAGGAAGACCGCAGCGCGCTCGCCATGCTGCGGGCAACGCCACTGTGGCTGGACTTTCTCGATGGGCAGTACGGCGTGCCGAGCGCGCCGGCAGGGCTCGCGCAAGCGGTGTCGGAGGTCGTGGCGGCACATCCGGATGTGCCCGTGCTCGCGCCCGCCGGGGTCTTTCACCGCGACCATCTCCTGGTGCACGCTGCCTGCGCGCAAGCATGGGCCGGCAGCCGGGAGCGGGCCTGGCTGTTCTACGAGGATGCGATCCACCGCCGTACCCCGGGGCAGCTTCAGCGGCAACTACTGAACTGGCATGCAGCCGGCTTGGCTGCCACACCGCAGACGCCCCTGCGCGAGCCCTCCCATGCGGCCCGCAAGGCCCGCGCGGTGGCCGCCTATGCCAGTCAGTTGCCGCTGTTCGGCAGCGCACAGCTGGCCGACTTATCTGCGCCCGAACGCTACTGGCGATGGCTTGCTCCGGATGGCGCTTAAGCGCGCCTGTCCCGGCCGCGGCAGCACAGTGCGGCCCGCTAGCGCGCCCCTGCGCGTTCGGCTTCAGGCTCGCGCTTACTTGAACATCATGCTGGCCATCACCAGGGCCAGCAGCCCGAGATAGACGCGCGCATGCACGCGGTCGGGGATGCGCCCGGCCAGCGGGGCGGCAAGGCGGATGCCGGCCAGGGCGCCGATCGATAGCAGGCCGAACGCGGCGAGGTCGATGTACCCCAGATAACCGCGGCCCAGCGCCACCGGCTGGTACCACGCCATGGCCACATAGGCCAGGGTGCCCGGCACGGCAACCGGCAGGCTCAAGGGGTTCGCCATCGCCGTGGCTTGCGCCATGCTCAGGCCACGGCGGCGCAGCACGGGCACGGTCATGACGCTGCCCCCCACGCCGAGGAACGTGGCGACTGCACCGATCGCCAGGCCGCCCGCCACCGTCTGCGCCTGCCCGAGCCGCTGCGGTGATTCCTCTCCGGCGCGCGCGAGAAATCCGCGCCGTGCCAGGCAATCCAGCAGCGTGACACCAAGGTAGGCCACAAAGGCAAGGCGAACCACGTCGCTGCTCGCCAGCGTGGCGGCGCCGGCGCCCATGACAGCGCCCAACCCGATGAATCCCCCCAGCGGCCACACATAGGGCCACAGGATGTTGCCCGCCAGACGATGCTTGCGGGTGGCGAGCGAGGCGCTCAGGATCATCACCGCCGTCGAGGTCGCGACGGCAATATGCATGGCGGACTGGCCTGGCCCATGCGCATCGGCGGCGCTCAATGCGCGGTAAAGCAAAGGCACCACCACAAACCCGCCGCCGAAGCCGAACAAAACGGTAGTCAAGCCAGTCAGGCAGCCGAACAGGACAAAAAGGAGATAGAGCATCGCAAAGGCGGGGTGGGTTCCAGGTCCGCCCACGATACGTGCGGTTGGCATGGCCAACTTTCGAAGATCGGTCAATAATATTTGTGTTTCGGCCATTCCACCCTTCCGCCGCCTTTTCTTCCATGCGCAACGTCCGCATCGACGACTACGACCATGTGCCCAGGCCCGTGGTCGCGATCGGCACCGATTATCCCAAGGGCTACCGGCTGCCGCGCCATGCCCATCGGCGCGCGCAGCTGCTCTATGGCGCTACGGGTGTGATGCATGTGGCGACGTGCGATGGCAACTGGATCGTTCCGCCGCAGCGCGCGGTCTGGATTCCGCCGGGGATGGCCCATGAGGTCACGATGCTGGGCGTCAGCACGCGCAGCCTGTATATCGAGCCCGGCGCCGTGCCGGGGCCGGGCGATACATGCCAGGTGGTGGGGATATCCGCCTTGATGCGGCAGTTGCTGATTGGCGCGGTAGAGATGCCGGCGCACTACGATCCCGACGGCCGGGACGGCGCGCTGGTCGCCCTGCTGCTGCATGAGATCGCGGGCATGACGGCGCTGCCCTTGCATATTCCGCTGCCGCGCGATGCGCGGCTCGCGCCGCTATGCCACGCCTTTCTCCAGCAGCCCGACACCCATGATTCGCCGCAACGCTGGGCCCTGGCGCTGCATATGAGCAGCCGGACCTTCAGCCGGTTTTTCCGCGAGCAGACCGGCATGGCGTTTTCGGCATGGCGCCAGCGCGCCTGCGTGGTCCTGGCCTTATCCCGGCTGGCCGCCGGCGATGCCGTCACGCGCATTGCCCTGGATTTCGGCTACGAAAGCCCGGCGGCGTTCTCGACCATGTTCCGCCGCGTGCTGGGTCACGCCCCCACAGAATATTTGCACCAAGGCATGGCCAGCCCGCGCGCCGCCGGCGCGCCGCTGGGCGCCGCATTGCCGCCTGCCGACTTGCCCGCCGAAGCCTTGGCCCGCATCTAGGCGTGGCGTCGCCGCGCCATTTGTCTGCTACGGAACAAGGCGAATTCCCGTACACGCGTCAGAATAGCTTGTCGGCGCAACATCAGACATGCAGCAGGCTGCATTCCGCCCCGGAACCTACATTGCAAACAAAGGACGCGGGAAGCACCTGTGTTGCCTCGACCTCTATCGGCCGTTTCGGCCATTTTCTTTAGTCGGAGTACTTCAAGGGGGTTGTAATGAGCAATATGGATTCGGGTTGCCTGCAAGCTAGCCGTACGTCGCACCAGGCCGCCGCCACGGTGGCGGCCTGGCCGGATTTTGTCACCACGCGGGTGGCGGGCCACGAGGTGGAACGCGTACAGAAGCGCTGGGGCGGCAGCCACCTGCTGCACGGCCGGCAACCCGGGCCCGACGCCGTGCATTTCTCCAGCAACGACTATCTTTGCCTGCTCGGCGAAGACAAGCTGGTGCGCGCGCAGACGGCCGCCATGCGCGGGCCGGAGAGCGAGCTGCTGATGTCGGCAGTGTTCCAGTACGGCGATAACCCCACCAGCCGGCTGGAGCGCAAGCTGGCGCAGTTCAGCGGCGCCGAGGACAGCATCCTCTGCCAGTCGGGCTGGGTGGCCAATGTGGGCCTGCTGCAGAGCATCGCCAACGAGCGCACGCCGGTCTACCTGGACATGCTGGCCCATATGTCGCTGTGGGAGGGCGCCCACGCCGCGCGCGCCCGTGCCGTGCCGTTCATGCACAACGACGCGGAGCATGCCGAGCGCCAGATCCGCAAGGAGGGCCCCGGCATCATCGTGGTGGATTCCGTCTACAGTACCAACGGCAGCCTGTGCCCGCTGACCGATTTCGTGGAGGTTGCGGAGCGTACGGGAAGTGTCATCGTGGTGGATGAGTCACATTCTCTCGGCACGCATGGCCCCGGCGGCGCGGGCCTGGTGGCGCAGCTCGGACTATCGAAGCGGGTCCACTTCCAGACCGCCAGCCTGGCCAAGGCCTTCGGCGGCCGCGCGGGGCTGGTGACGTGCCCGTCGTCGTTCAAGGGGTATTTCGCCGCGGAATCGCGCCCGGCTATTTTCAGTTCAGGGCTGCTCAGCCATGAACTGGCCTGGTTCGACGCCGCGGCGGATTTCATCGTCGGGGCGAACGATCGCCGCAGGCAGCTGCATGCGGTATCGGCTCAGGTGCGCGAAGCGCTGTCCGGGCTGGGCTACAACGTCTCGGCAGGATCCGAGCAGATCATCGCGCTGGAGTCTGGCACCGAGGAGCAGACGCTGGTGCTGCGCAATGCCTTGCAGTCACGCGGGATCTTTGGCGCCGTGTTCTGCGCCCCGGCCACCGCGCGGGACCGCGCGCTGATGCGGCTGACCATGCATGCTCACCTCACCGCCGTGGAAATCGAGCGCCTGATCCAGGTCTGCGCGGAAATCCGCGATGAAGTGAACCTGGCCGGCTGGCGCTCCACGCAGCGCAAGCCGCGCCCGCCGGTGGCGCGCCCGCCGATGGCCATGCAGACCACGCTGCAAGCCAGCCTCGAAGCGTTGCACGGCACGGCCTGAAGCCGGCTCAGCTTCTTGCCGCGCCGTCGCCCTCCGGGCGCGGCTTGGCAAGCGGGAACTCGAGGACGAACTCCGTGTACTCATGTTCGACCGAGCTGCAATGGATGCGCCCGTCCCAGGCCTCGAGCGTCTCGCGGCAAAAGGCCAGGCCGATGCCGGTCCCCTCGTTGCGCGGGTAGGTGTGGAAACGCTTGAAGATGGACGGCAGCTCGCGCTCCGGCACGCCGGTGCCGGTATCACGGAAGATCAGCCGGTTGCGCCGGGTGCCGCGCTCCAGCCGCAGCCGGATTTCGCCGTGCCCTGCCCGCGCCAGCGCGTGCAGCGCGTTCTTGATCAGGTTGAACAGCACCATGACCATCAGCTTCTGGTCCGCGTGGATCAGGAAATCCTCTTCCAGATCCACGCGCACCAGCTCCCGCTGGCTGGCTTCGAAGGGGTAGCGGGAGATCGCTTCCTCCACGGCCTGGCCGAGCTGGAAAACCTCGCTGGGCCCGTGCAGGGCCTTGACGCGCGCATTGACCAGCAGCACGTCGATGCCGTGGTTCATGCGGTCGACCTCCAGCTGGATCCGCGGCAGCGCATCCTTGAGCAGGCCAAAATGGGCTCGCGGCAGGTGCAGCGAGTTCTCCGGCGTCTCGTTTTCCTCATAGAAACGGATCAGCCCCGGCAGGTACCGGCCCATGCCGAGCGCCGTGGAGCCGATGCTGCGGATCGGCGTGCGCAACTCATGGGCCACCGTGCCCAGTGCAATCGCCATGCCGTCCAGCTTTTCCTGGATCAGGATGCGCTGGTCGATCTTCAACACAGCAATGGTACAGATGGTGAAACCGATGATCGGCAGCTCCATTGGCCAGTTCACCTCCAGCATCGCGGCGGGCGGCGGCGTCACGTAGTTGTAGACCAGCCACGCCAGGGCGGTGCCCACCAGCAGGGAGGTGGCGCCACCCAGCCAGCCGCTGAAGTTGAAGAGGATGATGACGGCGATCACGAGCGACTGGGACCACACCAGGTTGCCGTGATTCATCAAATACATGTAGACGAAGAAAAACGACAGGCTGTACGTCAGGGTCGCCAAAAAATGTGCAGGAAGCCATTTTTTGTCACGCAGGTCGCGCGAGACGATCAGCGGCAGGCACATGACCATGGCCACCAGCCGCAGGACCAGGCTCTCGTAAGGCTGGGGAAACCAGAATTTCCAGATCAGGTAGAACGCCGGGTAGCCCGTAAAGGCGAGCCACCCCAGCAGGCGGATGCGCTTGACCTGGGCCGGCTGGCGGATATCGAGATGGACTTCCCTGGCAAGCACCCGGCGCAGGCGCATCGCGCTTTCACCGCAACTGCGTTGAATCTGGGCAAGCATGTTGAGAACCGGCTGAGGGCTGATGGTGGCAACGATGCGAAAGTGTAGCCGGATAGCCCGGTTCTTTTCTCGATTTTGTGCGCTTTTCGCAGCTTAGGCCGGAATCCGCTGCTGGCTTGCCCCGCAGCGTCAATCCAGCAGGTGGCCCATTCGCTCGCGCTTGGTCTCCAGGTATTTTTCGTTCTCGGCGTTGGACGGCACGATATGGCGCATCTGCTCAACCACCTTGATGCCCGCGGCTTCCAGCGCCTGCTTCTTCTTGGGATTGTTGCTCATTAGCCGGATCGACTTGACGCCCCACTGATGCAGCAGGTCGGCGGCAAAGGCGTAGTTGCGGCTATCGATTTCCTGGCCCAGCGCCAGGTTGGCGTCGACGGTGTCGAGCCCGCCGTCCTGCAGCGCATAGGCGCGGATCTTGTGGCCCAGGCCAATCCCACGCCCTTCCTGGCCGCGCAGGTACAACAGGATGCCGCGGCCTTCCTCGGCGATCTTCTTCATGGCCAGGTCGAGCTGCTCGCCGCAGTCGCAACGGCACGAGCCGAACACGTCGCCGGTCAGGCATTCGGAGTGCAGGCGGGTCAGCACAGCCTCGCCAGTGATGTCGCCAACGCTTAACGCAAGGTGTTCGATGCCCGAAACGGCACCCTTGAAGGCGTGGGCGGTAAATTCGCCAAAACGGGTCGGCAAGCGGGCCGAGCCGATCAGCTGGATCTCTGTGTCGTTCATGTCAGTCGGAGTTTTGCGCCGGCCTTGGCGGCGCGGCAACGGGGCGCTTGATAGCGTCTAGTGCGCTACGGTAGCACGAGCGGGGCCGGATCGCTGGCGGGCGAATGGCCGGGCGCGCTCCGGCGGCACGTATTTGGCCTGATGGTCGCGTTGAAACCTGCCCCTTGGCGCCTCAGCCAAGCTCGATCGGCTGGCCGTGGGGCGTGCGCCGGGCCGCTGCATCCCACGCGTCGCGCCGGTCCAGCAGCGCGGTGCCGTCGACCAGGCCCTTGGCCGCGGCTAGCCGCTCCAGCGCGGTCAGCCAGAAGCGGTAGTAATGCTCGCCGTTGTCGGGATCCCCGCCTGCCTGGGCTTCGCGGATGACCTGCGACAGGGTGGCCGCCCATTCCGTCCAGGTAAAGGCGCCGCGCGCGTGCAGGGCGAGCGCCAGCGCAAAGGCCTGTGCTTCCCACGGCTCACGGAACACCGGTCCGGTGCTGTCGCAAGGCAGTGCCGGCAGGGCTGCCCGCATGGCCTGCAGGCTTGCGGGCGAGGGCAAGGTTGACGCCGAATCAACCATGGGCCACCTCCGCCGGGACAAGGTAAGACTCCCAGCAATCCGCACAGACCGAGGCCGCGGTGGTGTCGGGGCCCCACAACTCGGTGGCGGCAAAGCGCACCGTGTAGAGCCACTGTGGCTGGTCGCCTGCCCCGGCGGCACTGGCGTCCGGGAACACATGGGCGCCATGTACGGCCGCAATCTCGCCCTGCCGTCCACGGCAATAGCGTGGCAGCCGGGTGTGGCCGGCGGGATGCATCTGGCGGGTGCGTACCCGGTCGCCCACCTGGAAGCGGGCTGCTCCCGGCGCGGGCCGGGCGCTGGGCGTGCCGCGCGCCAGGGCCGGGGCAACCTGATCCGCGCTCAGGATGCGCGCGAGGGGCAGCGGCGGCGCGGTGGATGCGCCGCTGGCGATTTCTTCCGCGCTGGCCATGCCGGTCTTGACCAGCATGGCCTTGAGGCCTTCGAACCAGATCTGGTAATAGCTGCTGCCAAGGTACTGCGCCGGCGGCAGGCTTTCGCGGGCCGCGCGCATGGTGTCGATATTCCATTTGCCGACCGCGCCCATGGCGAGCGTCAGTGCGAGCATGCGGCGCTCCCAGCCGGCGTGGAATACCGGCTCATCGGGTTCCGGGCGCACCGGGCCGAAGCCCTGCATGCCGCCGAGGTCCTGGCCACCGTTCATTGCGGCTCCCCTGCTGTTGCCGGCGTGGTCACATCCGGCAGCAGGCCCGTGCCGATCATCGCGTCACGGGTCACCAGTTCCGCCAGCGCTTGCTCGCTCCAGCCCTCGGTGCCGGCCGGGCGCATGGGCAGTACCAGGTAGCGCAGCTCGGCAGTGGAGTCCCACACCTGGATCTGCACCGCCTGAGGCAGCGAAAAGCCAAAATCGCGCAGCACGCCGCGCGGGTCGATCACCGCCCGCGCGCGGTAAGGCGCGGACTTGTACCAGACCGGTGGCAACCCCAGCACCGGCCAGGGATAGCAGGAGCACAGGGTGCAGACCACCATGTTGTGGGTGGCGGGCGTGTTCTCCAGCACGATCATGTGCTCGCCCTGGCGCCCGGTAAAACCGAGGGAGGCGATGGCCGCGTTGGCGTCCGCCAGCAGCCACGCCTTGTAGGCGGGATCGGCCCAGGCCTTGGCGACCACGCGCGCCCCGTTGCGTGGGCCGATGTGTTGCTCGTAGGTCTCGATCAGGACATCCAGCGCGGCCGGGTCGACATAGCCCTTCTCCACCAGCAGGGATTCCAGCGCGCGCACGCGCAGGTCCATCTCGGAGAGCGTGCTGCCGCCGTGCTCATGCTCATGCTCGTGGTCATGCTCGTGGTCATGCTCGTGGTCATGTGGGGGGCTGGCTGGCGAGTCGGGGGAGTCTTGGCGCATCGATGTCTGGGAAGATCGTTCCGGGATCGTTCTGGTACGGACACTGCTGAGCGCTCAGTATGGCCGCGCGTGCGGCGCCTGGCAATCCGGGCCGCCCGGGCGCCCTCCTGATGCGGGGTCCTGCACGTGGGCACGGCTTTTGCGCCATTTCCTTCCATCCGGGCCACCAGGCGGCCCGAGCCAGGCCTGCCGGCTCCAGGGCGGCGCCCGCAAACCACGGCCGGCTAAGGGGAAACGCAGCCTTCGGCATATCAAGGGGAGAATCGTGGCGCAAACGCTACATGCAGAAAATACCGATCAGGGCCCTGAGGTCCTTGCCGTTCTTACAAGCTCCGCCCCGTGCTAGCCGCGCGCAATGCACGAACGGCTATGGAGCGCGTTCCAATTCTTCGCATGGGCCGCCGGCTGCGGGTGACGATCCAGGTCGAGATGCACGACACCGGCGAGGGCAAGGTGGCGCAGATCCAGCAAGGGATCTACCTACACGCTGACGCCCCTCCCCCAATGCCCCGCGCGCACGCGCCGCACAGCACCTATCGATACGCCACTTCGCTGAGTTCGCCATGAACATCCTGCCTTCTCCCATCAACGCCAGGCGCCCGCTGATCCTCAACGTGGACGATAGCGACGGGCCTCGCTACGTCAAGGGCCGCATCCTGCAGCGCGCGGGTTTCTCCGTGCTGGAGGCCGCGAGCGGACAGGCCGCGCTGTCGCTGGTGCGCCAGCATGCCCCGGACCTGGTGCTGCTGGACGTGAAGCTGCCAGACATCAGTGGGCTGGAGGTGTGCCGGCTGATCAAGAGCGATCCCGAGACCGCCAGCACGCTGGTGCTGCAGACTTCGGCCGCGCTGACCGAATCGCGCCACCGGGTTCAGGCCCTGGATGGCGGCGCCGACAGCTACCTGATCGAGCCCGTGGACGCGGAAGAACTGGTGTCG
Organism: Cupriavidus sp. UME77; assembly: GCF_014170355.1. Classification (NCBI taxonomy): domain Bacteria; kingdom Pseudomonadati; phylum Pseudomonadota; class Betaproteobacteria; order Burkholderiales; family Burkholderiaceae; genus Cupriavidus; species Cupriavidus sp. UME77. The sequence goes on along the minus strand of NZ_LZZU01000050.1, from coordinate 50,317 downwards.
AGCATCAATGCCCTGCTGCGCATGCGCAAGGCCGAGGAGGCCTCCCGCCAATCGTCGCAAGCGCTGCGCGAGAACGAGGAACTGTTCCGCCAGCTGGCCGAGAATCTTTCCGATGCGCTGTGGATCCTGGACCCCGCCGAGAGCCAGTTCCTGTTCATGAGCCCGTCGTTTGCCAAGCTCTGGGGGCGCCCGGTGGAAGACCTCAAGCACAACCCGCGCAACTGGCTCGCCAGCGTGCACGCCGAGGACCGCGAGCGCATGGAGGCTGCATTCGATGCCATGCTGCGCGACGGCCATATGGATGCGGAATTCCGGCTCGAGCGCGGCGATGGCGAAGTCAGCGAGGTGCGCGCGCGCGCATTCCCGGTCTCCAACACGGCCGGCGTGTTCTATCGCGTGGCTGGCATCTGCCAGGACATCACTCCGCAAAAGCGCGCCGAGCGCATGCTGCTGGACGAGGACCGCCGCAAGGACGATTTCCTCGCCATGCTGGCCCACGAGCTGCGCAACCCGCTCGCACCGATGCGCAGCGCCGCCGACTTGCTGATGCGCTGCGCGCCAAGCCGAGAGGACACCTTCAAGGCGCGCGACATCATCGCCCGCCAGTTGCATCACCTGACCCGCCTGGTGGATGACCTGCTCGATATTTCGCGCTTCACCCAGGGCCGGATCGTGCTGCGCGACGACCTGGTCGAGCTGCGCACCGCGCTGAGCACCGCCGTGGAAGCCGTGCGCCCGTTGATCGATTCGCGCGGCCACTCGCTGCGCCTGAGCGTGCCCGAGGGGCCCATGCCCGTACGCGGCGACCTGGTGCGGCTGACGCAGATCTTCAGCAACTTGCTGCACAACGCGGCACGCTATACCCAGCCGGACGGCCAGCTCTCGCTGGAAGTCACCAGCGATGGCACGCTGCTCACGGTCCGGGTGCGGGACAACGGCCCCGGCTTGTCGCCACAGGCGCTGCAAGCCATCTTCGACCCAACCACCGCGCATCACGGCGACAAGCCCCGCGGCACCACCGGGCAGGAAGGCATGGGCATCGGGCTGTCGCTGGTGCAAAAGCTGGTCAAGCTGCATGGCGGCACTGTCCACGCGCAGAGCGCGGGCGCGGGCCTGGGCTGCACCTTTGTAGTGGAGCTGCCCGCGCAGCCGTGGCAGAGCTGGCAGCCCGAAGTGGGCAAGCTACGCTCCCCGCTGGGTACGCCGCGCACGGTGATGGTGGTAGACGACAACATCGATGCGCTGGAGGCCATGGCGCTCACGCTGGAGGCGATGGGACACACGGTAGTGACCGCCATCGACGGGCCGGCCGCCATCGTGCGCGCGGTCAAGGCGCAGCCCGACGTGATCTTGCTGGATATCGGGATGCCGGCCATGGATGGCTTCGAGATTGCGCAACGGCTGCGTGCCATACCGGAGTTGCAGCATGTGCGGCTGGTAGCGTTGACGGGCTATAGCCAGCCAGCTGACCGACAGCGGACCGCCGAAGCCGGTTTTGACCAGCATCTGGTGAAGCCGGTGGACCTGGAGGCGTTGTCGCGGATGCTGGATGAACTTGGGGAGCCGGTTGTCCCCCGACCTTGATTTTTCGGAGATGGAGCATGCAGATGCACTTTCATATCACGCCCGAGCCTGATCAAAACCCGCCACCGCCGGAGGTGCCGCCGCCGGAAGTGCCTGATCCCGATCCGCCCATGCCCGTGAGCGATCCGCCGCCAGGCGACAGGCCCCCGCCGCCGCAACGGGCCTGAGGCTTCGAAGCCAAACCGAAAACGGCATTTCGCAGGCGCCATGCACTTTATGCCGCAACCGGTAAAAAATACGGGCTCAAGGCGTTCCGGGCGGCGTGGCATGCAGCGGAAAACTCACTGCAATGCACACCGATCCGCTATCGGTCGAACACCCCTGCCCTTCGGCCTCGATGTGCGCCCCATGCGTTTCCACCAGCCGCCTGGCGAGCAGCAGCGCAGTGCCCTGGCGTGGCGCCGATACGCCACCCTGGGCCTTGCGCCGGCGGAAGAAATCGGAGAGCACGGCTATGCGCTCTTCCTTGCGTGCGCCGGTGGGCGCCCGGCTCTCGGTAATGCGCAGCCGGATCCGCCCGGCCTCGGGCTTGAGGTGCGCCTCCACGGTATCGGCGCTGCGCGCATGGCGGATGCAATGTACCAGCAGGTGACGCAGCAGCGGATCCAGGCGGCGCGGGTCGGCGTCGATCAGCAGGGCGGCGGCAGGCTGCCCCTCAAGGCCATCCACACACCCCGCAGCCAGGGTGACGCCGCGCGCCTCGGCCTGCGGGCGCACCTCGTCCGTCGCCTTCTGCAATGCGGCCAGCAGGTCTACGCGCTCCCACTGCGGCGCGCTGTCGTCGGCCAGCAGCGCCACCGCCTCCTCCATGTGTTCGATCAGCTCCAGTTGCTGCTGCATGGCGGTGCGGATGCCGCCAAGCGCCCGCTGCGCGGAGGCGGGAGGCGTGTCGAGCGAGTGGTCCAGCACGTAGGCCCAGCTCTGCACCCCGTTAAGCGCGGAGCGCAGGTCATGCGCCACCTGGCTGATCAACGTGGCGACCTCGGCGGCACTCTGGATCGGCTCGCTGGGTTCAACCGTCGCGGGATGATCCGATGCTTCGGGGCCTTCTGCAGGATGATGTTGCTGCGACATGGATACCTTTGGGGCTGCATGCTCGCCCGGTTGTCATGCAATAACCATTCCGCTCGCGCCAATGGATGGCATCCGTGTAGCGCGAAACCGTAATCCCGGGTCGCACCCGGCCAATTTTTGGTATCCGATCCAACGGCGGCGGGCCAGCAGCGCTGGCGGCGCGCCGCACATGCTAGTTCGGCGCCGTGGTGCTTCCCGGCGGCGTCCTCGTGCCATTGGCGCGCAGCGATTCCGGCAACTCCCCCCTTGAGGCATATTCTTCCAGGCGGTTATACAAGGTCTTGAGGCTGATGCCGAGTATCTCGGCGGCGTGTTTCTTCACACCGGAGCACTGCTCCAGCGTGGCGAAGATCAACTGGCGGTCGGCCTCGGCCAGCGACATCCCCACGGGCACCGAGACCATGGTGGCAGCGGCCGAATTGGCCGCTGCCACCTGCAGCGGCACGTGCGCATCGGCAATGAGATCCTGGTCGGCCATGATGTAGGCGCGCTGCACAAAGTTGCGCAGCTCGCGCACATTGCCGGGCCATGCATGCAGCAGCAGGCTATCGAGCAGCGCCGGGGCAAAGCGGCGTTGCGTGCCATGCTCGCCGTTCATCTGCTCCAGCAGCGTGTTAGCGATCTGCACCACGTCGTCGGCGCGCGCGCGCAGCGGCGGCAGCTCGATCGGAAACACGTTGAGCCGGTGATAGAGGTCGGCACGCAGCTTGCCCTCGGCTACCGCGTCTTCCGGGTTGCGGTTGGTGGCGGCCACCACACGCACATCGGCATGCAGCTCACGGTTGGTGCCAACGCGCATGAAGGCGCCGGACTCCAGCACGCGCAGCAGCTTGACCTGCAGCTCGACCGGCATCTCTGTGATTTCGTCGAGAAAGAGCGTGCCGCCGTCGGCCCGCTCGAAGTAGCCTTTATGCTGGCGCTCCGCGCCCGTAAAGCTGCCGCGCTCGTGGCCGAACATCTCGGACTCGATCAGCGTGGAGGAGATCGCGCCGCAGTTCACGGCCAGGAAGGGCTGGCGCCGGCGCGCGGAGAGTTCGTGCAAGGTCTGCGCGGCCAGCTCCTTGCCGGTGCCGCTCTCGCCCACCAGCAGCACCGTGGCCTCGGTGGGCGCGACCTTGCCGAGCTGGTCGTAGACCACCTGCATCGCTTCGGAGCTGCCAAGCAGCCGGCCAAAGCGGCCGTAGCGGCGCAGTTCGTCGCGCAGGGAATGGATTTCCGCCTTGAGGTCGCCGGTGGTGGCAATGCGCTTCAGGACGGTGCGCAGGCGTGTCACGTTGATCGGCTTGACCAGGTAATCGGTGGCGCCCCGGCGCAGCGCATCCACGGCGGATTCCACGCTGGCGTAGCCGGTCATCAGGATCACCTCGACGCCAGCGTTGCCGACCTCGTTGAACAGGTCCATGCCGCTGCCGTCAGGCAGCTTCAGGTCGGCCAGCACGACGTCCGGCACCTGCCAGCCGATCTGCAGGCAGGCTTCACGCAGGTCGCCTGCGGTGGCGGACGTGAAGCCCTCGGCCGTCACGATCTCGGACAGTGCGGCACAAGTATTTTCATCGTCGTCGACGATCAGGATGTGGGGCATCGTTCTCCGTATCGGCACCGCATCACCCGGCTGCCACGGCAAGCACGGTCCTGGCCCTATGTCAGAACATAGGGAGGCGGTGCGTCCTGGCGCCAAGGTGAATCCGGGGATACAACCAAGTTTATGCGGGCGCCAGCCGCAGCGGTACCAGTGTCTGTCTGACAACGCCACGCGCCGGCACGCGTTGGCGCAGGAACCGTTCAAAACAGTGGCCTCAAGCCAAAGCACGCGCTAGGATTAGCTCAACCGCCGCCAGATTGCGCCACCGCCGGCGCACTTCCCGCCGACCCGGCCGTACATAGGCGATCACGCCCCCCATGCCGCTCTCGATGACAAGCCTCAACCCGCCTGCCGCCTCCCTTCCCGCCACGCCGGCAAGCGGCGCGGCGCGGCACGCCATACAGGGTCCCTCGGCCTTGCTCTGGCAAAGCGCTTCGCCCGTCATGCGGCAGTTGCTCGCGCAGATAGAGCGGGTGGCCGCCACGGAAGTCACGATGCTGGCGGTGGGCGAAAGCGGCACTGGCAAGGAGCTGGTAGCCCGCGCCGTGCACGACCGCGGCGCACGCCGGGCCGGGCCGTTCGTCGCGGTCAATTGCGGGGCGATATCCCCCACGCTGATCGAGTCGGAGTTGTTCGGCCATGAGAAAGGCGGCTTCACGGGTGCCGTGCAGCAGAAGGCCGGGTACTTCGAGCAAGCCCGCGGCGGCACGCTGTTTCTGGATGAAGTCACGGAAATGGCGCCCGACATGCAGATCAAGCTGCTGCGGGTGCTGGAGACGCGCACCTTCCACCGCGTAGGCGGCGACACGCAGATCGTATGCGACGTGCGCATCCTCGCGGCGACCAACCGCGACCCTGTCGACGCGGTGCGCACTGGCCAATTGCGCGAGGACCTGCTTTACCGCCTTGCGGTCTTCCCGTTGCACATTCCGCCGCTGCGCGAGCGTGGCGAGGATATCGCGCAGCTGGCCAGGCATTTCCTGGCAGAGTTCAACGCCATGGAGGGCGCCGACAAGGTGTTCTCCGGCACGGCGCTGGAACGGCTGCGGCACTATGGCTGGCCCGGCAATGTGCGCGAACTGAAGAACACCATCTATCGCGCCTTTATCCTGGCTGACCGCGTCATCGACATCGCCAACCCCAATATCGCCACCCAACCGCCACGGCCGGCCACGCTGGACGGCTTCGTCAACGTGCGCATCGGCACTTCGCTGGCCGACGCGCAGCGCGAAATCATCCTGGCCACGCTGGCGCGCTTTGACGGCGACAAGCGGCAGGCTGCGCACTCGCTAGGCATCAGCCTGAAGACGCTCTACAACCGGCTAGATACCTATCGCGCGAGCTGAGCCGCCCAATTCGCCCGTTGCCGGCGCGCTGACCGCGTCCCGGTGGCTCCTTCGGCCAATCGATCCCCTCTAAAGAGGGGCAGCACCACGACCGCGAACTGCGCAGACTTGTATGCAAAGTCTGTCAGGACATTGACCGCCTGGCTGCGTGGCTGGCCACGTTTCAATTTGACTTTGCGTGGCTACCAGCGAGGCAGCATGGCGCCAGGACCGATTTCCCGGCCCCTGCCCCCTCCCCTTTACGACCATTGACGGCGATGAAGGACAAACAAGAATACTGCCCGCTTTGCGGCACCCAGGCCGCAGCCCGCGCCCGTCGCGGCAGCTACGGGCAATGGGTGCGATACGACTGCGACAACCCTCAGTGCGGCCCGGTCGAGATCAGTACCAAGGCCCGCCGCAGCCTGCGCGAGCCAGCCCGGCAGGCCGAGCTCCGTGCCCTGGCCCGCTCCAGCCGCGAACACGGCAAGGTGCCACGCGTCGGCTTTGACGGGCCGCGCGGCGAATTCTACGTCGAGTTCGACTAAGCCCCGCCTCCCCGGCGCTGGGCGCTGCCGGCGCGCATCCAATCCCCGCTGCGCACCGTACATGTAGGCATCAGGACCACCAGCGCGCGGCTTGCCCGCGCCCGCCTACAAGTGACTACGCATTCCTTCAAAGCTGACCTTGAGCATGTGCTCGACGATCGCGTCGGTGCCCAGCTTGCTGTACAGCTGCAGGTACTCCACGGCCGGATCGCAAGTGCGCGCGTAATAGCTGAACAGGATCACATCGTCGGGCAGCGACGGATCGAGCTCGCCCGCCGCCTTGGCCTCGGCCACGAGCTTTTCCAGTTGCCGGTTGAGCTTGAGCACACGCGTGACGTAGCGCAGGTTGCGCGTGAGCATCTCGCGCACATGCGGGCTGGTGGATGGCAGGAACGGCAGCCCGCCGGTCAGGCGTACGCGCAGCGCCCACTCGAGCAAGGCGCGCAAGCGCGCCAGCCCCGTGAGATCGCCCGGGAGCTGCTCCAGGTACTCGAGCGCGCCGTCGATCAGCCGGATCAATGCTTCGCTGACCAGATCCTCCTTGGATTTGAAGTGCTTGTAGAGGCTGGGCTTGGAGATGCCAACCTCCAGCGCCACGTCGTCCATGGTCATCAGGTCAAAGCCCTTGCCAGCCAGGATGCGGGTCGCCGCATCGAGGATCGCGTCCTCACGCAGCTTGAAAGCCTGGTCCTTGAAACTCAGCCTGCCGAAAATACTCATTAGTAAATCTCGCTACTATGTAGTAATCTTTTTTCCAACGCGGTACGAAACCATCTTAGCACCCATCCAGGCAAAGCGATGTCGAAATCAGGAAATCCCCAGCACTGCCGCCCTGCAACCGCCGCCAGCCAAGCTGCCACAAGGGCTGGCGCCATTGGCGAGCGCGCGCTCGCCAGCAAGGAACCGGCATGAGCGGCGCGCCCGGAACCTATCCGCGCGGCCAGCGCATCGCCGTAGTCGGCGCAGGCATCTCTGGCCTGGCGAGCGCCTATCTGCTGTCGCGTCGGCACAACATCACGCTGTTTGAAGCCGGTGACTACCTGGGCGGGCATACCAACACGGTCGAGGTCGAGCTGGAGGGGGTACGCCATCCCGTGGACACCGGCTTCCTGGTGTTCAACGACCGCACCTATCCCAACCTGATCGCGCTGTTCGCCGAGCTTGGGGTCACGGCCCATCCCACCGATATGTCGTTCTCCGTATCGCTGGACCAAGGCCGGCTGGAATGGGCCGGCAGCAACCTCAACACCGTGTTCGCGCAGCGCCGCAACCTCTTCTCGCCCAGCTTCCTGTCGATGCTGCGCGATATCGTGCGCTTCAACGGTGCAGCCGAGCGCAACCTGGCGCTGGCCACCCAGAGCGGCTGCTCGGTGGACCAATTGCTGCTTGACGGCGGATATGGCCAGCCGTTTCGCCACAACTACCTGCTGCCGATGGCGGCGGCGATCTGGTCCAGCGCGACCGCCGATATCCTGCGTTTCCCTGCCGCCACCTTCCTGCGCTTTTGCCTGAACCACGCCTTGCTGCAGGTCAACAACCGGCCGCAGTGGAAAACGGTGCAGGGCGGCGGGCGCGACTATGTAAGGCGGATCGCCGCACAACTGGCGCAGCGCGATGCCGCCATCCGGATATCGACGCCCGTGCGCAGCATCCGCAGGCATGACCACGGCGTTGACCTGCTGACCGACGATGGCCCCGAGCACTTCGACGCGGTGGTGCTGGCCACCCACGCGCCCACCACGCTGCGCATGCTGGCCGACGCGGATCCCGGCGAGCGCCATACGCTTGGCGCGGTGCAGTACCAGCCTAACCTGGCGATCCTGCATACCGATCCGGCGCTGCTGCCGCGCCGGCGCAAGGTGTGGTCAGCCTGGAACTACCTGGGCGGAGCCGTTGGTACCCACGATGCGGGCCCGGGCACGCACGATCATGCCGGCCACACCCGCCCGGTCTGCGTGAGCTACCTGTGCAACCATCTCCAGCCATTGCCATTCAAGGCCCCGGTGGTGGTAACGCTCAACCCCATCTCCGCGCCAGCGCCCGGCACGGAACTGGGCCGCTACCACTACCAGCACCCGGTCTTCGACCTGGCCGCCGTGGCGGCGCAGTCCGCGCTGCCCGCGCTGCAGGGCCGGCGCCGCACCTGGTTTGCCGGGGCCTGGACGGGCTACGGCTTCCACGAGGACGGACTCAAGTCCGCGCTGCGCGTGGCCGCCGATTTCGATGTGCTGCCGGACTGGGCCAGGCTATGAGCGGCATGGAAGACCACCTCGCCAGCAGCCCCGCCGGCGCGCCGCCCGCGTGGTTGCTACTTGGCCGCGTGATGCATGAACGCCTGCGTCCCGCACGGCACCGCTTTGTGTATCCGGTGTTCTACCTGTGCTGCAATCTCGACCGCCTGCCCGACTTGCGCCACTGGTGGTTCGGCATCGACCGCTGGGCGCCGCTGTCGCTTGCCACGCGCGACTACGGCCCGCGCGATGGCAGCGACCTGGCCGCGTGGATGCGCAAGCTGCTGGCCGAAGCCGGCCTGCCGGCCGACGGCGAGATCTGGCTGCAGACGTTCCCGCGCGTGTTCGGCTATGCCTTCAACCCGGTGAGCTTCTGGCATTGCCATGACCGCGCCGGCCAGTTGCGCGCGGTGCTGGCCGAAGTCAACAACACCTTCGGCGCCAGCCACCGTTACCTGCTGTGCGCGCCCGACCGCTGCGCAATCGGCCCCGACACCGTGCTGACCTGCCACAAGGCGCTGCATGTGTCGCCGTTCTGCGTGGTCGAGGGCAGCTATGCGTTCCGCCTGCGCGAAACCGGCGGCACCAGCTTTGCCGGCATCGACTACTACGACGCCACGGGCCTCGTGATCCGTACCGCGATCGGCGGGCGCCGCCTGCCGTTTTCGCGCGCCAATGTGCTCGGCGCGCTGGCGCGCCAGCCCTGGCTCACGGTGTCGGTGATGGCGCGCATCCACTGGCAGGCCCTGCGGCTGTGGCTGAAGAACGTGCCGTTCCGCGGCAAAGATCCAGGCCCCGGTGCCCATCCCCCCGGCCCGACGAGTTTCCCCAACCCCTCCGCCAACCTGTCGCAGTTCGAGGAAAACAAGCCATGACGCCCTCTCGCGCGCTAACCCTGCCGCCCGACGGTGCCCCTGCGTCAGCCCGTCTTTTCTTAACCCTGCTCGAGCGCATCCGCGTTGGCCACCTGTTGCTGGTTGCGCCCTCGGGCGAGCAGTGCCTGTTTGGCGATCCGCATGCCGGGCCCGGCGCGCGCCTGGAGCTGCGCGACTGGCGTGCCTGTGCCGAGATCCTGCGCGCCGGGGACATCGGCTTTGCCGAGGCCTACCGCGCAGGCTGGCTCGATACGCCGGACCTCACCGCGCTGCTGCGCCTGGCCATCCGCAATGAGTCCGCGCTGCCGCAAACCGTGGTCGGCGGCTGGCTGGCGCGGCTGTGGTACGGCGTGCGCCACCGGCTGCGCCCCAACAGCCGCACCGGCAGCCGCCGCAATATCCACGCGCACTACGACCTGGGCAACGCCTTCTACCGGCGCTGGCTGGATCCGACCTGGACCTACTCCGCCGCACTGTTCCAGGGCGAGCAGGCCCGGCCGCTGGAAGCCGCGCAGGACGCCAAGTACCAGCATATTGTCGACACGCTTGGCCTCAAGCCTGGCATGCGCGTGCTGGAGGTGGGCTGCGGATGGGGCGGCTTTGCCATGCATGCGGCAAGGCAAGGGATCCACGTGCACGGCATCACCATCTCCGCCGCACAGCTCGAGGTAGCGCAGCAGCGCGTGACCCAGGCCGGGCTGGAAGGGCTCGCCCGACTGGAGCTGCGCGACTACCGGGATCTCGATGGCGAGTACGACGCCATTGTCTCCATCGAGATGTTCGAAGCCGTGGGCGAGCGCTATTGGCCCGGCTACTTCCAGATGCTGCGCCAGCGCTTGCGGCCCGGCGCACGCGCGCTGGTGCAGTCGATCACCATCGAAGAGCCGCGCTTCAAGGCCTACCGCGCGAGCAGCGACTTTATCCGCGAGTACGTGTTCCCAGGCGGCATGCTGCCCAGCCCCGAGCGATTCCTGAAGGCCGGGTTGCGGGCCGGGCTGCAAAGCCACGTCACGCTGGCGTTTGGCCCGGACTACGCCGAGACGCTGCGGCGCTGGCGCGCAGCCTTCGAGCAGGCGCTCGATGATGTCACCGCACAAGGCTTCGATACGGTCTTCATCCGTACCTGGCGCCTGTACCTGTGCTACTGCGAAGCCGGGTTCGACGAAGGCCGCACCGACGTCATGCAGTTCGTGCTGCAGCGGCAAGACTAAGATGCGTCGCGCTGCCGCCGCCCTCGCCATGGCCATCCTCTGTGTCCCAGCGCTTGCCGCCACGGGCTGGCGCGCAGACGTGCAGGCCGCCCGCTTGGCGGGCGAAGGCGAATTCCGCGTGTTTGGATTTCGCCTCTATACCGCCCAGCTATGGAGCGCACAGTTGCCGATCGCACCGGACGCGCCCTTTGCGCTGCAACTCACCTACGACCGCAGCATCAAGCGTGAGCGCCTGGTAGAAACCAGCCTCGACGAGATGAAGCGCATCGGCAGCGCCGGCAACGCGCCGCCCAGCCCGCAGTTACTAGATAGCTGGCGCGCCAGCATGACACAGGCGTTTGTCGACGTGCGCCCGGGCGACACGCTCACCGGCGTGTTCATGCCCGGCAAGGGCGTGCGCTTCTACGCTGGCGACCGGCTGACCACCGAGATCGACGACCCCGCGTTCGCGCAGGCGTTTTTCTCGATCTGGCTCGACCCCGCCACGCGCGCGCCAGCGCTGCGCCAGCGCCTGCTCGGGATCGCGCGATGACCGCACCGCACCTCGGCAGCGCGGCAGCCACGACACCCGCCGCGCCCAATCCGGCCCTCCCCGCGCCCGCCCCGGCATCCGCCATGGCTGCCTATGGCCTGCTCGGCATGCCGCTGGCCATGGCGGCCCTGCCGGTCTACGTGCAGGTGCCAGCCTACTACGCGAGCGAGCTCGGGCTGGCCTTGTCCGCGACCGGCACGGTGTTGTTCGCCGCGCGACTGCTCGACACCGTGCAGGACCCGTTCCTCGGCCGCTGGATCGACCACCTGGCGCAGCGCGGCAAGCTCGCGCCGGCGTTGTGGCTGGCGTGCCTGGTGCTCTCGGCCACCTTTGCCATGCTGTGGCTGCCGCCTGTGCGCGGCGCGGCGCTGGCCGCCTGGCTGGCGCTCTCGCTGGTACTGGTCTACAGCGCGCACAGCGTGGTCAACATCGCTTACCTGGCCTGGGGCGCGCGCCTGTCTCGCGAGCCGGCCACGCTGACCCGCGCCGCGGCCTGGCGCGAGGCAGCGGGCCTGGCCGGGGTGGTGCTGGCCAGCGTCTTGCCCGCCTGGCTTCTGGGCGCATCGGGCTGGCCCGCCGCGCCGGCCATGGCGGGCTATGCCTTGGTGTTCGCTGTCTTGCTGCTGGGGGCGCTGGCGTTGCTGCTGCGGCGCGCGCCGGCCTGGCGCCACCACAGCGCTGGCGTGCACGGCTGGCACGCCACGCTCGCCAACCGCGCATTCCGGCGCCTGCTGCTGCCGTATTTCCTCAACGCGGTGTCGGTCTCGATACCGGCCACGCTGGCTCTGTTCTTCATCCAGGATCGGCTGGGCGCGCCGCAATGGTCCGGCGCGTTCCTCGCCACCTATTTCGCGGCGGGCGCCGCCGGGCTGCCGCTCTGGACCCGGCTTTGCGCGCGCATCGGCCCCACGCGGGCCTGGCGGCTTGGCATGGTGCTGGCGGTGGCCGCCTTTGTCTGGGCGGCCGGCTTGGGCACAGGCGACACCGGCGCCTACCTGGCCGTGTGCGTGCTCGCGGGGCTTGCGCTTGGCGCCGACCTGGCGCTGCCGCCGGTGCTGCTGGCCTGCCTGATTCCCCCCGGCGAGCAACCCGCCGGCTACTACGGCATCTGGAGCCTGCTGGGCAAGCTGGCGCTCGCGTTGTCGGGCCTGGCGCTGCCGTTGCTGGCCTGGTGCGGCTACCAGCCTGGCCCGGGCGGCACGGCGGCCGGCAGCCATGCCTTGGCGCTGGTCTACGGCGGCCTGCCCTGCCTGTTCAAGCTAGCCGCCATGCTGTGCCTGCGCACGGCCCCGGCACCACGGATGGAGGACCCGACATGATTCGCCTTGACCCCTCGCGTTGCGGCAAACGCTTGCTGCTGTACGCCGCGCTATGGCTGACTGCGTGCGCTGGCCCGGACGTTGCGCAGTACGCGCAGCAGCAGCCAGTGCTCGATGTGCCTGCTTTCTTCGGCGGCAAGACCGAGGCCTGGGGCATGTTCCAGAAACGCAGCGGCGAGGTCGTCAAGCGCTTCACGGTAGCCATCGAGGGTCGTCGGCAAGGCAGCGATTTCGTACTGGACGAGCACTTTACCTACAGCGACGGCAGCACCGAGCAGCGCACCTGGACGCTGACGCGCCAACCCGACGGCGCCTGGCGGGGGCGCGCCGGCGACGTGGTGGGCGAAGCGATCGGGCACAGCGCGGGCAACGCGCTGAACTGGCGCTACACGCTGCGACTGCCAGTGGGAGACACCACGTATGACGTGCAGTTCGACGACTGGATGTACCTGGTCGACGCGCGCACCATGATCAATCGCGCCAGCGTCTCGAAATTCGGTTTCGAGGTTGGCCAGGTCACGGTGTTCTTCCGGCGTCCGCAATAGCGGCAATAGCCACAATAGCCACAAGGGCCGCCATGAACGAATCGCGGCTGCGGCGCAAATCAGAGAGGCAACCATGGCCTGGATGGCACTCAACCCACGCTGGACGGATTGGCGCGAAAAGCGGGTCTGGCTGGTCGGCGCATCGAGCGGCATCGGCGCGGCGCTGGCGCGCGCTCTGCTTGCGCGCGGCGCCTGGGTAGCCTTGTCGGCGCGCCGGGCTGAAGCCCTCAAGGCGGTTGCCGGCGATCACGCCACGGCGCTGCTGCTGCCGATGGATGCCACCGACCCCGACGCCTGGCGCCTGGCGCATGACACACTGCGCGAGGCCTGGGATGGCGTGGACCTGGTGGTGTTTTGCGCCGCCGATTATCGTGCGTTACGCCCCTGGGAACTGGAGGCCGCGAGCGTGCGCCACACCATCGAGACCAACCTGAACAGCGTCTACTACGGGCTGCAGGCCACGCTTGCCGACATGCTCGCGCGCGGCAGCGGCAGCCTGGTTCTGGTCGCCAGCGTGGCCGGCTACATGGGCCTGCCCAACGCCACCGTCTACGGGCCGACCAAGGCCGCGCTGATCAACCTGGCCGAACTGCTCTACGCCGAGCTGCATCCGCGCGGGCTGGGCGTCTACCTGGTTAACCCGGGATTCGTCAAGACACGCCTGACGGCCAACAACGCGTTCCCGATGCCTGCCCTGCTCACCCCCGAGGCCGCCGCCGAGGCCATCCTGCAGGGGCTGGCGCGCGGCCGCTTCGAGATCGATTTCCCGCGCCGCTTCACCCTCCTGCTCAAGCTCGCCAGCCTGCTACCCTACCGGCTGCGCCTTGCGGCCCTGCAAAAAGTGATGGACGCGCCGTGATGCCCTTGACCCGCCCGAACGCACTGACGGAGTTGACCGAGCTGACCGAGCTGACAGCCCTGCTGCGATGGTACGAAACGCTCTCGCCCGCCTCGCTGGGCGACATCGCGCGCTTCTATTCAGACGATGCCCGCTTCAAGGATCCCTTCAACGATGTGCACGGACGCGAGGCGATCCGCCGGATCTTTGCGCACATGTTCGTCACCACGGACAACCCGCGCTTTGTGATCGGTGAGCAATTCCGGCAGCCGGACCAGGCGTTTGTGCTGTGGGACTTCCACTTCACCCTGAAGGGCAAGCCTTACCACGTGCACGGTAGTTCGCATTTCCGTTTTGGCGACGATGGGCGCGTGACACTCCATCGCGACTACTGGGACGCCGCGCAGGAGCTTTGGCAGCAACTGCCCTGGCTCGGGCCGCTGGTTGGCTGGCTGCGCCGGCGCTTCGCCACGCCGCTTTCCTAGCCGCGCTAGTGCGCTTCGGGCTGGCATTGCGCGTGATCCCCCGTTACATTCCAAGCAGTTTGTGACCGTGTGCGGCCATATCCCGGGGAACATCCCGGCGGCAACGGCGGTCACTATCGCGTGCCGCGCCCAACCGAGGCGATCCCGGCCCGACAAGGAATGCCCAATGAACCTCACCGTCCACGACCTCCTGGCCTTGGCCAGCGCCAGTATCCTGACCGTGACCGTGGTCGCCATCCACTACGAAGCCCTGCGCCTGCTGTCCGGCATGAATCCGCGCCGCTGGACCGGCCGCGTCAACGTTGGCGTGCTGATCGTCTGCATCATCCTGGCCCATAGCCTTGAAGCCATGGTGTTCGCCGTCGGCTACTGGGTCGCGGGCAATGTGCTGGGCCTGGGCGGCCTTACCAGCGCCCATCCCATCACGCCCATCGTCTACCTCTACTTTTCGCTTGAAACCTTCACCACGCAAAGCCTGGGCGACATCGCGCCGATCGGCGCCACGCGCCTGCTCGCCAGCATCGAGCCGCTGGTGGGCCTGATCCTGATCGGCTGGTCGACATCCTTCACCTACATCATCATGCGCCGCGACTGGCCAACCGGCAGCTCGAGGCAAGCGGCGCAAGCGGATCTGTAGGCACGGCGCACGGCACCTGCTGGTTACAGGATCGGCGCAAATAGCGTGGCCACGTGCATCGCCACGCGGCGCAGCCTCGGCGCGGCGGTGTATTCGCTGCGCTCGATCTGGCAGGCCTGCGCGAAGTCCGCCTCCAGCATGCGCGTCACGCTAGCGGCAAAATCGCGGTCCGCGGTCATCACCATCAGTTCGAAATTGAGCCGGAACGAGCGGTTGTCGAGGTTTGCGCTGCCGACCGCCGCGGCCTCATCGTCGATCAGGATAACCTTCTGGTGCAGGAAGCCCGGCTGGTAGCGATAGAGCTTCACGCCCGCGCAGACCGCCTGGTAGGCATACAGCGTGGAGGCGGCGAACACCACGAGATGGTCGGGGCGCGCCGGCAGCAGGATGCGTACGTCAACCCCGCGCAGCACCGCCAGCCGGAGCACGGCGAACACGGCCTCGTCCGGCACGAAGTACGGGCTGGTGATCCACACCCGCCAGCGCGCCGCCTGGATCGCCTCGACGAAGAACAGCGAGCAGGTCTCCTGCGCGTCGGCGGGGCCGGACGGCACCACCTGGCAGGTCATGCCCCCGGCAGGTGCTGCCGGCGGGGGCAGCAGCATCGGCACCTCCCGCGCGGCCCAGAACCAGTCTTCGGCAAACACCATCTGCAAGTCCAGCACCGCGCTGCCGCGGATCTCGATATGCGTGTCGCGCCAGGGCGCCAGCGGCGGCTTTAGCCCGAGATACTCGTTGCCGACGTTGTGACCGCCCGTAAACGCGCACTCCCCGTCCACCACCACCAGCTTGCGGTGGTTGCGGAAATTGAGCTGGAAGCGGTTGACAAAGCCGCGCCGCGTGGCAAAGGCGCGCGCCTCCACCCCGGCGGCCAGCAGCGCCTTGACGTACTGGCCCGGCAACGCATGCGAGCCGATGCTGTCGTAGAGGAAATACACCTTCACGCCCGCGGCAGCGCGTTCGCACAGCAGGCTCTGCAGGCGCCGTCCTAGCGCATCGTCGTGGACGATGAAGAACTGCACGATCACCACCTGCCGCGCCGCGGCGATCGCGGCAAAGATGGCCTCGAACGTCGCCTCGCCGTTGACCAGCAGCCGCACCGCGTTGTTGGCCAGGCACGGCATGCCGGTCAGCCGGGGCAAGGCGCGCAGGTAAGGCTGGGGGGGCGAGTGCACGACGCTGGCGTCGCGCGCCTCGCGCTCGTGCGGCTCCATCTCGTGCGTGACCTCGCGCAGCCGGTCGTTGTTGAAGCGCCGGGCGTTCACGTAGCCGGCAAAACTGCTGCTGCCGAGGATCAGGTACGGGATCAGCGTGAAGTACGGCATCATCACCAGCGAGCCGGCCCACGCAATGGCGCCGGGCGCGGTGCGCACGGTCATGACCGCGTGCAAAGCCGCAACGACGCCAAGCAGGTGGAACACCAGCACGATCGCCGCGACGAGGGAGGGGCTGAGCATGATTGTTAGATTTCGCCTTGGCGGAGCCGGACCACAATGGCTAGCATTCTGGCATAGCCGCGGCCCGGGGGCAGGCAGAAATTCCCCGCAGGCGTTAAGCTTTCACGCCCTAGCGCTTTACTGCCTTAGCGCCAGCCACATCAAGGAAGACCGCAATGTCAGAGTTCAAGATGGAGTACCGGCGCCTGGGCGCCAGCAACCTCAAGGTATCGGCCCTGTGCCTTGGCACCATGATGTTCGCCGACCAGACCGACGAAGCCGAGGCCTGCCGCATCGTCGACAGTGCCCGCGCGCACGGCGTCAACTTCATCGACACCGCGGACGTGTATAGCAAGGGCGGCTCCGAGCGCATGGTGGGCAAGCTGCTCGCCGCCGATCGCCATGACTGGATCCTGGCCAGCAAGCTCGGCAACCCGATGCAGGCTGCGCCCAACCATTCGCACTACTCGCGCGCCTGGATCCTGCGCGAAGTGGAGCAAAGCCTGGGCCGCCTTGGCACCGATTACCTCGACATCCTCTACCTGCACCGCGACTACCCCGGCGAAAACCTGGAAGAACCCGTGCGTGCCATGGGCGACCTGGTACGTGCTGGCAAGATCCGCTACTGGGCCTTGTCCAATTTCCGCGGCTGGCGCATCGCCGAGGCCGCACGCCTGTGCGACCAGCTGGGTGTGCCGCGCCCGGTGGTATGCCAGCCTTACTACAACCTGCTCAACCGCATGCCCGAGGTGGAGATCCTGCCGGCCTGCCAGCACTTCGGCCTTGGGGTGGTGCCCTACAGCCCGATCGCGCGCGGAGTGCTCACCGGCAAGTACCTGCCCGGCCAGCAGCCCCCGCAAGACTCACGCGCGGGCCGCGCCGACCGCCGCATGATGGAAACGGAATTCCGCGAGGAATCGCTGGTGATTGCCCAGACGCTGAAGGCACATGCCGATGCGCGCGGCCTCAAGCTGGGCCAGTTCGCTACCGCCTGGGTATTGGCCAACCCGATCGTCAGCTCGGTGATTGCCGGGCCGCGCACGCTGGCACAGTTCGAGGAATACTTTGGCGCCGTCGGCGTGCCCATCTCCGCCGAAGAAGAGGCCCTGGTCGACCAGCTGGTGCGCCCCGGACATGCCTCCACGCATGGCTACAACGACCCGAACTATCCGCTGACCGGGCGCCCGGTTCCGTCCGCCTGATTGTGTTGCCCGCCAGGGTGGCCGGCCCGCTGGCTACCCTGGCCACGACCGGTTCGCCCGGCAACCCGCAGGCACGGTTGCCGGGCCGCCGGCCCTGGCCAACGGCTCGCGCTCGGGCCGGTTCGCGTTTCGCGGACAACTCGCGGGTTTCGCCTCGCGATTATCATCATGTTGGCTGACAAACCATGATCGTCATCCCGGGCTCCCCGGAATGTTCTTCAATGGGTTGCCTGGAGAGAGAGTCATGCCGCAAGCCCCTGCGCTGATCGATGCGTCCGCTAAAACCCGTTCCGGCCTCGCCGTCATGGGGCTGTCCGCACTGGGCGTGGTATTTGGCGACATCGGCACCAGCCCTCTCTACACGTTGAAAACCGTACTCGCGCTCTCGGGGGGCAAGCCGTCGGCGCCGGTTATCCTGGGCCTGCTGAGCCTGCTGATCTGGACATTGATTATCGTCACAACGGTGAAGTACGTGTCCTTTGCCATGCGCATCGATAACAACGGCGAAGGCGGCATTCTCGCCTTGATGTCGCTATTGGGGATCAAGCAGAAGAAACGCCCGCTGGTGGTGGCCGCCGGGCTGTTCGGGGCGGCATTGATCTATGGCGACGGCGCGATCACACCCGCCATCTCCGTGCTCTCCGCGCTGGAGGGGCTGGAGATTGTCTTTCCCGAGGCCAAATCCGTTATCTTGCCGGCCACGGTGGCCATACTGGTGGCGCTCTTTGCCATCCAGCCAATGGGAACGTCCCGCATCGGCAGGGCCCTCGGGCCGGTGATGGCATTATGGTTCTTTTGCATTGCCGTGCTCGGCATTCGCGGCATCCTGCTGCACCCATCGATCCTGATTGCGCTCAATCCGATCTATGGCCTCGAATTCCTGTTCTCCAATGGCTATACCAGTTTCCTGGTGCTGGGCGGCATCTTCCTCTGCGTGACCGGCGCCGAGGCGCTGTATGCCGACATGGGCCATTTCGGCCCGCGCCCGATCCGCCTGGCATGGTCCGCCATCGTGTTCCCCAGCCTGCTGCTCAACTATGCCGGACAAGCCGCGCTGGTATTGTCCGGGGCCGATTCAACGCACAACAGCTTTTACCTGCTCTGCCCGCCTCCGCTGCTGGTGCCCTTGGTTATCCTGGCCGCCGTGGCGACGGTGATCGCCAGCCAGTCCATTATTACCGGCGCGTTTTCCATGACGCGCCAGGCGATCCTGCTGGGATGGCTGCCGCACCTGCGGATCAGGCAGACCTCCGAGCAGGGCTACGGGCAGATCTACGTCGGCACGGTCAACTGGCTGCTGATGGTGGTGACGGTCAGCCTGGCACTGTTCTTCAAGTCATCGGATCAACTGGCTTCCGCCTATGGCATCGCCGTTTCCCTCACCATGCTGATGACGTCCGTGCTGCTGTTTATCGCCATGCGCGATATCTGGGGCTGGAGCCTGTGGGCCAGCGCGGCCGTCTCGGGCGTCTTCCTGCTCATCGACGGCGGGTTCTTCGTGGCCAATCTCGCCAAGGTACTGGATGGCGGGTATATCCCGTTGATGCTGGCGACGGTTGTCTATGGCGTCATGCTGATCTGGCACCGCGGCACGGCCGCGATTTCGGCGGCGATCAACGAAGATATCACGCCCATCGACGCGTTCCTGGGGGAGGTGCAGGCAAAGCGCATTCCGCGCGTGCCCGGGACCGGGGTGTTCCTGACGCGAACGCTGGATGGCACGCCGCCGGTGATGCTGTGGCATGTCAAGCGCAACCACGCCTTGCAGCAGAAGATCCTTGCCGTGAGCATCGCGACGGAGACGGTGCCGTGGATCAAGGACGCCGAGCGCCTGACGCTAACGCAGCCGATGCCGGGTTTCTGGCGCGCCAACGCCCGCTACGGCTTCATGGAGCGGCCCGATATTCCCAAGCTGCTGCAACAGCCCCAGATGCTGCACTGCGGGCTGGACCTGGGCACCATCACCTACTACATGGGCCTGGAGACCATCGTGCTGCGCGAGGGCGACAGCCGGATGCCGCGCTGGCAGGGCAAGCTGTTCGCCTTGATGGTCAGGAACGGCATGCACGTTACCGATCTTTTCCGGCTGCCCAGCGATCAGGTGGTGGAGATTGGCCGGCGCGTCTCGATCTGACGATCTGACGATCAAGCCCCCCTGCCGGCCAACTCATTGCAATACGCACCTTCAGATCATCCCAATTGCTGCCCCAGCGCACGTGCCGCACGAGCGAGCGCGGCCTCGTCGTAGCCCGCATATCCGAACAACCAGCCGCGGCGCTTTGCCGCGATGCAATAGCTCGAGATCGGCGCGAGATGCACGCCTGCGTCTTGCGCTCGTCGGCTCAAATCAGTGTCTCGGATTTGTCCGCCGACTTCGAACGCGAGATGCATGCCATGCAAGCTGGGTTCAAGCGCAATCGCACCGTCGGTGGCACGCGTGAGGTGGTGAATCATCGAGGCCTGACGCTCTCGGTATAACTCTCGCATGCGACGCAGGTGACGTAGCAGATGCCCCTCGGCGATGAATCGCGCGAGTACGTCCTGCACCGCGCCGGGCGATTGGCGATCACTCAACGCCCGCGCGCGCGTGAACGCATCGACCAGTTCGTCAGGCAGTACGATGAACCCCAATCGAAGCCCCGCACCCAGTGATTTCGAAAACGTGCCTACATGCAGCACGCGCGCGTCGTGCGCCATGCTGCAGAGCGCGGGAATCCGCTGGGCGCCGTACTGGAATTCGCCGTCATAGTCATCCTCGACAATCCATGCCCGATTCGCTCGGGCCCACTCGATCAGGGTGCTGCGGCGAGCCAGGCTCATGGGTACGCCAAGCGGGAACTGATGCGTTGGCGTCACAACGGCGAGCTTTGCCCTCGGATAAAGCGGTGCGCCCTGCGCGATGCACATTCCTTGCGCATCGACTGGAACCGGCCGCACCAGTGCCCCATGCGCGATCAAGTTGGCACGGATACCTGGATAGCCCGGGTCTTCGACCAGCACTTCGTCGCCAACGTCGAGCAGCAGCCGCGCAACCAGGTCCAGTGCCTGTTGCGAGCCGGCGGTGATCAGCACTTGCCCCGCATCGCAGCGGATGCCGCGGGACACCAATAGCCATTGCGCGATCGCAGCGCGCAGCGGTGGATGCCCGGCAGCCTCGGTATAACCGGCGCCAACGACGCGAGTGGCGATTGGTGTCTTTCGCTCCAATCGATCCCATATGGCGAACGGAAACGCTTCCAGCGCCGGGCGACCAAGGCGAAAGGGCAAGGCCTCGCCCGTGGCGGGGTTCCAGCGCGAACCGGTCTCGGCAATCAAGCGACCACGCTGCGACAACAACTGGTGCGCGACAATCTTCGGCCCGTGTGCGGTGCCACGAGCCGGAGGGCCACGCTTTGCCACATAGGTGCCATCGCCAACCCGGGCGACCAGGTAGCCCTCGGACTGCAGACGCTCTACTGCCCAGAGCACCGTGTTGCGTGACACACCCAGTACACGTGCATGCTCGCGCGAGGGGGGCAGGCGGGCGCCAGCCGCGAAGACTCCAGTCTCGATGCCCTCGCGCAGGCGTAGATAAACCTGCTGGCGCAATTGACCCACAACGGCTCCTCGCATTGCCAAGAAATGGCTCCTTATTGTGAATGACACAATCTTAGAATAAGGAACCATTTTACAAAAGGGTGTCCCATGTACCTACCTGCTCACTTCGAAGAAAAGCGCCCCGAGTTGTTGCACGGCCTGATCAGCACCCATCCCCTGGGTCTGCTGGTCACGCAGGACCCGGCTGGCGAGATGGTCGCAAATACCATCCCGTTTTTGCTCGAAGCAGACCCGGAGGGCGGCCCGGGCATCCTCCGCGCGCATGTGGCGCGCTCAAATCCATTGTGGAGGGAATCACGCACCGATGTGGATTCGCTCGTTGTGTTCCAAGGCCCGCAAACCTATATCTCGCCATCGATGTACCCGAGCAAGGCGGCCACCGGCAAAGTCGTACCGACCTGGAACTACATCATGGCGCAGGGGCGCGGCAGGCTACAGGCCGTTGAGGATGCGGACTGGTTGCGCGCGTTCGTCACCCGTCTGAGCGAGCGCCATGAGGCTGCGCGCCCGGTACCGTGGGCGGTGAGCGATGCGCCTGAAGATTTCATCGACGCGACCCTGCGCGCGATCGTCGGCATCGAGATCAAGCTGAGTTCACTACGCGGAAAGTGGAAGGTGAGTCAAAATCGCACGCTGGCTGATCGAGACGGTGTTGTGTACGGACTGCGGAGTCTGGGCGGCACTGAGGCTGAAGCCATGGCCAAGGCGATCGCTGAGCGCAATGCGCCGGCGCGCTGAAGGCAATATGGCGAATCCCACCCTGCCCCTCTTGCTGCCTCGCACGCTGCCGCACTGAATTTGTCCGCGTCCACCGTCGCCGGCGAGGCGTCACCTGCCTTCCTGTTCAAAATTTAGGCAGCCCGATACATAACCGCCACCATTGGCCAAGCGCGGCACGTCAAGCGCGGTTATCCACACAAGCTGTGGATAACACGATCCGGCAATCGTGGACAAAATGTGTACGTGCGCCGCAACAATCGACCGTGGCCCGGTGCGATACCGGTCGCCTTGTAGATTGGCTTCCCGCCTGCTTTGAGAATCTTCCGCACCCTCTTGCAGATTGTTCCGAACGATATCCCTCACGTCGCGGACTATCCTGCCTGGATCGTCTCGCGGGCAGGCCGGTGGCCGGCCGGCCCAGGCACATTGACGGCCTGAGCGGCCTGGCAGCCGATGCGCGCGCCGGCCCGCGAACCGCACTAATGCCAGTTGGACAATGCCTATGAAGATCGCACTGCTAGCGGATCTGTCGCTAGAGGCCAAGGCCATTGCAGACGCCCTCGCTCGCGCCGGCGTGCCTTGCCACACCTACCCCGCAAGCTTGGAGCTTTTCCGTGGCATCGACCAAGCCGGCTATGACGTCCTGCTGATCGACCACGACCTTGCCGACATGCCAGCCGTGGAAGCCGTGCGCGCGGTGCGCGGCGCCTGGCGCAGCGAAGTGCCGGTGATGGTGGTTTCCCAGCGGCGCGACGAAGACTCGGTCGTCAATACCCTGCAGGCGGGCGCCGACGACTACATGATCCGCCCGCTGCGCGCGCGCGAGCTGGTGGCCCGGCTGCACGCGCTGCAGCGCCGCGCCGCCGCGCGCCGGCAAACACCGAGCCCGGACCTGGCGGTCGGGATCTATTCACTGGACTGCCTGGCGCACGAGGTCGTGTTCCAGGGACGCCGGCTCACGCTGCCTCCCAAGGAGTTCGAGCTGGCAGCGTTGTTGTTTGGCAGCGTCGGCCGGGTCTTGTCCCATGCCCATATCGAACGTGCAATCTGGGGCTATTCGCTGCCACCGTTGTCCCGCGCCCTGGCGAGCCTGGTATCGCGCCTGCGCAGGGCGCTGGAGCTCCACCCCCGCAATGGGCTGGTCATCACGGTGGTGTATGGCAAGGGATATCGCCTGGATGAGACCGGCGCGCGGCTGCCTCGGCCCGGCCCGCTCAGCACTGGCTGAGCACTGGGTGCGGCGCCGGCCTGCCAAGGTAGTAGCCCTGCCCGAAGGGCACGCCGAGATCGCGTAGTACCGCCAGGTCATCGGCGTCCTCGATGCCTTCGGCGATCACCTCGCCACCCAGTGCCTTGACCAGGGCCAGCACCGTGCGCACGACTTCAAGCCGGCGCGAGCAGTTACCGATGCCACGCACCAGCGACTTGTCCAGCTTGGTGTAGTGCGGCGCGAGGTGGACCAGCCGGTCGAGATTGGCGTGGCCGGTGCCGAAGTCGTCCAGCGCATACTGCATGCCCAGTTCGCGGAGCACGGCCATGGCTTGCCCGAAGCGCTCCGCGTCCTCGATGGGGGTCTGCTCGGTCACCTCGATCACGACCCGATCCGGCGCGATGCTGTTCGCCACCAGCGCCCGCATGGCGCTCCCGCCGTCGGCCAGCAGGTAGCGCAGCGCCATCGCGCTGAAGTTGAGGAACAGCTTGCCGCGCAGGCCATTTGCCAGGCACGTGGACAGACCGGTGCGCGCCGCCCGCAGCTCCAGCTCGATGGTCTCGGCCTCGTCACGCGCCAGGCGGAACAAGGCCTCCGGCATGGCCAGCGGTGACTTGGCAGGTCCCCGGACCAGCGCCTCGTAGCCCAGCACCTGGCCGGTCCCGAACACCACAATGGGCTGGAAGACGGCGTGCAGCGGCGGCAAGCGTAGCCGCGGCACGGGCACGCCGGCCAGGGGGGAGGCAATCTGCATGGGCGGAGTGAACGTGACGTGGGGAGGCGCGGCGCCAGGCGCAAGAAGCTGGTGAGCCAATGTGACTCGCCCTCTATTTCATGTCAGCCATGTGTCACCCGGATGACAAAGCCGATTACCCCTGCGCAATGGCGGGATGTCATTGATGCGTCACAGGTTGCAGCGAGCATGTAAACCATAACTAAGTCATGCCGTCACCCGCGGTAAGCCGGCGCTGCAAGCCGGCGCGCGAGATGGCGGTACCCCAGGGTCAGCATATGGGCCGCGTGGCCCATCGGAGTCTCAACCGTGTTGCAAGCCATCAACCTTCGCCTTCCACGCCGCGCCGGCCGGCGCATGCCCGCCTGGCTGGGCCGCCTTCCCCTCAGCGCGCGCATGTGCATGGCATTTGCGCTGATCTATGTGTTCGGCGCCGTGGTGGGGCTGACGGGCATTTTCAGCCTCGTCTCGGTCAAGCAGATGACAGATACGCTCTATCAACGCGACATGCAAGGGGCCATCGCGGCGGAGCGCGCGCAATCGGCGCTGGCCCGGCTGGGCCGCGCCCAGCTTGCCCTGACCATGGCGACCAGCGGCACCGAGCGCGATGGCGCAACCGCCGACATCGACGGCGCCCTCGCCCGCCTGGACCAGGCCCTTGCCACCGTGCGCACGGCCGCACCCGCGCAGGCCACCGCGCTGCAAGCGGAACGCGACAGCGCCGCGGCGATGCTGCGTGACTATGTCACGTTGCTGCGCAAGCAGCCGCTCGATGCCCTGCAGTTCGACAGCGCCGTTTCGGTCGACGGCCATTTTCTTGGCGAGCAATTACAGAAGCTGGCCGACCTGGTCGAGGTCACGCGCAAGCAGCAGGAGCGGCAGGCCGCCGATACGGTAGCCACCGTGACGGCCAGCCAGTTGCGCGCCCAGGCCGTGATGGTCGGCATGCTGGTGGCGAGTCTTGCAGCGGCGGCCGCGCTGGCTTGGTTTGCCTCGCGCCTGCTGCACTCGGAGCTGGGCGGCGAGCCCGCGGACGCGGCCAAGGTGGCCAGCCGCATCGCCTCGGGCGACCTGCAGCAAGCCGTGCGCGTGCGCCCCGGCGATGACCACAGCCTGATGAGCCTGCTGGCGCGCATGCGCGACCAGCTCGCCGGCGTGCTCGAAGGGATCCAGCTCTCCGCCGCCGAGATCGCCGCGGCCAGCGAAGGCATCGCCAGCGGCAACCACGATCTGTCGCGCCGCACCGCGCTGCAGGCGGCCGCGCTGACCGCCGCCGCCGACAGCGTCGCCCGCCTCACCGCGCTGGTGGGCCAGGCCCACGCCCAGGCCACCGAATCCAGCGCCATGGCGCGCCAGGCACGCGAAGCCACCGACGCCGGCATGGCGGTGGTGAACGAGATGAGCGGCGCCATGGACACGGTGAACCAGCACTCGCGCAATATCGCGGAAATGGTCGAGGTGATCGAGAGCATTGCCTTCCAGACCAACATCCTTGCGCTCAACGCCGCCGTGGAAGCGGCCCGCGCGGGCGAGGCCGGGCGCGGCTTCGCCGTGGTGGCGCAGGAGGTACGCGGGCTGGCGCAGCGCAGCGCCAACTCCGCGCGCGAGATTCGCACCACCATTGGCCAGGCCAGCTCGGAGATCGCCCGTGGGGCACGGCTTAGCGGGCAAGTGGTCAGCGCCATGCGCGGCATCGAGCAGGCGGTAGGCCAGAGCTACCAGTTGGCCGAGCGGCTGTGCGGGGTGGCCGACGAACAGGCGCGCGGCATCCGCTCGGTGGGCGAGGCGGTGGCCCAGCTCGACCAGACCAGCCGGCAGAACGCCGAGCTGGTCGAAGCCGTTACGGCGCAGGCGGCCAGCCTGGATGAGCAAGCGGCAGGCCTGTCGGCTGGAGTCGCGCGCTTCCGGTTCTGAGGCCGTACGATCCATGTTCTGCAGTGCAGAACATGGATTCCACAGTGCAGTTGACGCGTAAGGCGATCGGTGGGAGTATTCCGCCATCGAAAAATCCGGCGGCCCACGCCGGACGCCTTATCTGGAGACTGTGATGAGTAGCACCCCCACGCCCGCCGCGCACGCACCGGCTGCCACTTCATTTTCCCGCCTGCACCAGACCATCGGCCCCTGGGTCCAGAGCCACCCCGAACGCGTGGCCCTGATGGACGCCGAGCGGTCCTTGCGCTACGGCGAGCTGGACGGCGCCATTGCCGAAACCGCCCGCGCACTGGCTGGCGCCGGCGTGCGGGGCGGCGATCGCGTGGTGCTGGTGACCGAGAACAGCGTGGGCTGTGCGGTACTGATCCTGGCGCTCAGCGCGCTGGACGCATGGGCCGTGCCGGTCAATGCCCGCCTGTCCGCCCGCGAGATCGACAACATCATCGAACACTCGGGTGCGCGCATCGCGCTCTACCTCGACAATGCCCATCCCGAAGCCCGCGAGCATGGCCTGGCGCGCGGCGCGCAACCTGCCGAATGGCCGCATGCGGGCAAGCTGCTGCTGGGCGCGCTCAATGCAGCCGCCGTGGCTGAGCCTGTGGACGCAGCGGCGCGCGACCAGGTAGCCGCGCTGATCTACACCACTGGCACCACCGGCGCCGCCAAGGCCGTGATGCTGACGCACGCCAACCTGATGTTCATCGGCCGCTCCAATCGCATGCAGGCGCGCGTGCAGCCGGGCGACCGGGTCTACGGCGTGCTGCCGATCTCGCATGTCTACGGCCTGTCCGTGCTGCTGGTGGGCCCGCTCTCGAACGGCGCCACGGTGTTCTACGAACCGCGATTCCGCCCCGAGAAGCTGGCGCACGCGCTGGTCGCGCAGCGGCTCACCGTGCTGCATGGCGTGCCCGCCATGTATGCCAAGCTGATCGAATGGAGCCGCGCCCAGGCAACGCCGCTGCAAGCGCCCGCGCTGCGCATGGCGCAATCGGGCGGCGCGCCGCTCACCGCCACGCTCAAGGCGGCGTTTGAAGCGAGCTTCGGCATCATCCTGCACAACGGCTATGGCATGACCGAGACCTCGCCCACGGTCTGCCAGACCCGGGTGGAATCGCCACGCACGGATTGCTCGGTGGGTCCGGTGGTGCCTGACGTGGAGATCCGCCTGGGCGAGCCCCTGCCCGACGGCAGCGGCGAGCTGCTGGTGCGCGGCCCCAACGTGATGAAGGGCTATTACCGCCGAGCCGACCTGACCGCGCAGGTGATCGACGCCGACGGCTGGCTGCACACCGGAGACCTGGCGCGCATCGATGCCGACGGCGCGGTCTCCATCGTGGGGCGCTCCAAGGAAATCATCATCCACTCCGGCTTCAACGTGTACCCGGAGGAAGTCGAACAATCGATCAACGCCTACCCGGCCGTGCTGCAATCCGCGGTGGTGGGACGCGCGGTGGAAGGCAACGAGGAAGTGATCGCCTTTGTGGAAGTGCGCGAGGGCATGACGCTGGACCAGGCCGCGCTGCGCGCCTTCCTGCGTGAGCAGCTGTCGCCCTACAAGATGCCGGCGGAGGTCAGGATCGTGGCCCACTTGCCGGCTGCACCGTCCGGCAAGATACTCAAGGCCAAGCTGCGCGAGCTGCTGGCCAGCGCAGGCTGAGACGCAAGCGCAGCCCCAAGCCAGCCGAGGCCACCCATGTCCGAACCGCAGACCGAAGATCCACCGCACGAAACGCAAGTGCAGCAGCATATGCAGCAGCACAAGGAAGACCGGCATTTCGTGACCGCGCTGGCGCGGGGTCTCGATGTGCTGGCGAGTTTCCGCAGCTTTGAGACGCGGCTGGGCAATGCCGAGCTGGCGCAGCGCTGCGGCCTGCCCAAATCCACGGTGTCGCGCCTCACCCATACGCTGACGGAGCTGGGCTACCTGCGGCTGGACCCCGAGCAGGCCAAGTACCAGCTCGGCAGCTCGGCGCTGGCCCTCGCCCCCGCGGCGCAGCATGGCGTGGATGTGCTGGCGGTGGTGCGTCCGTTCATGCAGGAGCTGGCCGACCTGTCCCAGGGCGTGACGTCGCTGATCGTGCGCGATCGGGCGCAGATGCTGATCTTTGAAAACTGCCAGTCGGAGTCATACCTGACGTTGCGAGTGGCGGTCGGCACGCGCATCTCCGGGCTGACCTCGGCCGCGGGGCGTGCCTACCTGCAAGCGTTGCCCGCCGTGGAACAGCGGCAAGCGCTGGCCGCCTTCCGGCAACAGGAAGGGACGGATGCCGCCAGCGCGCAGGCCATTGTGGAGCGCAGCCGCGCGGAGGTGGAACGCCAGGGCTGCACCACGTCGTTTGGCGAATGGCTGCCGGATATCAACTCGATCGCCGCCGCGTTCCGGCCCGGCCCCGCGCTGCCACCGATGACATTGTCGTGCAGCGGACCCACCGCCATCGTGCCGGCCGCGCTACTGCTGGAGACGGTGCGCCCGCGCCTGCTCGAGAGCATTCGCGGCATCGAAGCGGCGCTGCGCGCGCAGGATCGCTAGGCACCCTCTACGCCACTACGCCACTACGCCACTACGCCTCCACGCGCTTCACGAACCCACCGGGACCAGACCATGACCACATTGATTGCCGCCGACGATACCGCTGCTGCCACGGCGCTGAGCCAGCAGGACCTGCGCCTGCTGCGCGAGGCCATCCGCCTGTCGGAGGCGTCCCGCGCCCGCGGGCGGCATCCTTTTGCGGCGCTGGTGGCAGACGCCGACGGCAATATCATCGCCAGCGCCGGCAACAACTCGATGCCGCCCGAGGGCGACCCCACCCAGCATGCCGAACTGGCCGCCGCGGCCGAAGCCGCCCGCAAGCTGTCGCCGCAGGCACTCGCCAGCGCCACGCTCTACACCAGCGCGGAGCCCTGCTGCATGTGTGCCGGCGCCATCTACTGGTGCAACATCGGGCGGGTGGTGTACGCGCTGTCCGAGCACCGGCTGCTCACGCTGACCGGCGCTCACCCCGAGAACCCCACCTTCTCGCTGCCCTGCCGGGAGGTGTTCGCGCGCGGGCAGCATAGCGTCGCCGTGCTGGGCCCCGCGCTGGAAGACGAGGCGGCGCAGGCGCACGCGGGCTTCTGGCAGGACTGAGCGCGCTGCGGCGCCGGGCTGCGCCTCAAGCCAGCGGCGCCGGCGCCGTCATGCCGAACTTGTCCAGCCAGGGCTGGATCTGCGGCAGGATGGCGGGGTTCAGCGCCACGCCATCGCGCAGCTGGCGCGCCTTGCGCTCCAGCGCGCCCTGCCCCGGCAGGCGCACGCGATCCACGCCCGGGCGCGGCGGATTGTCCGTGCAGGCCCGCGCGATCCAGCCCATTTGCCCGGCAAAGGCTTCTTCGCCGGCGAAGGCAGACGGGTCCAGTATCTGCAGGAACACGGTGTTGCCCCAGCGCTTGCCCGGATCGTCGCGGCCATGGCCGGACAGGCCGGCGGTCAGCGCTTCCACCATCAGCGATAGCGCATAGCCCTTATGGCCGGCATCGAGCCCGCCCAGCGGCAGGATCGAGCCCGCGTGCGGCGCAAACATGACGGCGGGGTCGTCGCTGGCGTTGCCGTTCGCATCGATCAGCCACTGGTGCGGCAGGCGCTTGCCCTCCTTGTACAGCCGCGTGGTCAGGCCGACCGTGGTGACCGAGGTGGAGACATCGATCAGCACCGGGCCGTCGGGCGTGGGAAAACCCGCCGCCACAGGGCTGGGCGAGAACACGGGGCGGGTGCCGCCGAACGGCGCCACGGTCATGGCGGCCGGCGCCGAGGAGTACAGCAGCATGACGAAGCCTTCCCGCGTGGCGCGCTCCAGGTAGGCGGCCAGGCACGCAATATGGTGCGCGCGGCGGATGGTGACCGTGCCGGTGCCGTAGTCGCGCGCCCGCGCCATCGCGCTTTGCATGGCGCGCAGCGTCAGCCACGGCCCCGGCAGGCGCTTGCCGTCCCAGGTGGCCACCGCGGCGCGGTTGGCCAGCACCTCGTAGTCCTCCTTGACGGCCATGCTGCCGCTTTCGATCTCGGCCAGGTAGGTGGGCAGCAACTGCAGGCCGTGCGTATCGTGCCCCATCAGGTCGCCTTCGACCAGGATGTCCGCCACGTCGGCGGCCCGGTCGGCGGGCATGCCCGCGCGCTCGAACATGGCCTGCGCCATGCTGCGCAGCGCGGCGGCGTCATGGCGCACGGTGGCTGGGGGTTGGCTTTGCATAGGGGCTCCGTCAGGTAGGGCGCGATCGGCGCGCCCTGGGTTTTACTCGTTGACCGATACGCCGGCCGCCTTGACCACCTTTTCCCAGCGTGCCTTCTCGGCCAGCGCGAAGACCTGGAATTCCGCGGCGGGCTTGGGGTCCGGCTCGGCGCCGGCATTGACCAGCTGCTCGCGGAACTCGGGCCTGCGCATGGCCGCCATCACCGCATCGCTCACCTTCGACACGATCTCGCGCGGCGTGCCGGCGGGGGCAAACAGGCCGAACCACGAGCCGGTCACAAAGCCTGGCAGGCCGGCTTCCTCCATCGTCGGCACATCAGGCAGCGCGCTCATGCGCTGGGTGCCGGTCACGGCAAGCGCCTTGAGCTTGCCGGACTTGACGAAGGGCAGCGAGGTCGGCGCGTTGTCGAACATGATCTGCACCTGCCCGCCCATCAGGTCGGTCACCGCCAGGGCGCTGCCCTTGTACGGCACATGCACCATCTGGGTTCCGGTCATGACCTTGTACAGCTCGCCCGACAGGTGGATCGAGCTGCCCGCGCCCGACGAGGCAAAGGTGGCCTTGCCGTTTTCGCTTTTGACGAACTGCGTGAGTTCCTTGACGTTCCTTGCCGGCACGGCGGGATTGACCACCAGGATATTCGGCACCGAGGCGACCATGGCCACGGCCGTGAAATCCTTGGCCGTATCGTAGGGCATCTTGCGATAGAAGCTGGCATTGATCGCATTGGTGCCAACCGTGCCCATCAGGAAGGTGTAGCCGTCCGGCGCCGACTTGGCAACGATGTCGGCGCCGATATTGCCCGAGGCGCCGGGGCGGTTTTCCACCACCACCGGCTGGCCCAGCGCCTTTTGCAGGTCGCGCCCGATCAGCCGGGCCACGATATCCGTATTGCCGCCGGCGGCAAACGGCACCACCACGCGGATCGGCCTGGACGGATAGGTATCCGCCCGCACGGGCAACGCCACGCACGCGGCGGTGGCAGCCAGGGCGGCCAGCAGCATGCGGCGCGACGGCTTGTAGCTTTGATGCATCGGTGTCTCCTCTGTGGTTCTTGTTGTCATACGTGGCGCGTGATGCTTGGCGCGCGGTGTGCAGTGCGCTCAGTGCGATGCGCCCGGCAGCAGCCGGCCCGGGTTCATCAGCCCGTGCGGGTCCAGCGCATGCTTGAGCTTTTGCATCAGCGCCATTTCCACGGTGGATTTGTAGTGCGCGTTCTTGTCGACCTTGAGCTGGCCGATGCCATGTTCGGCCGAGATCGAGCCGCGCACGCGGTGCACGGCCTCGTACACCAGCGCGCTGATGGCCGCGCCGTTGGCCCGCACAAAGTCCGCTTGCGGCACGCCGTATGGCGCGCTGACGTTGTAATGCAGGTTGCCGTCACCCAGGTGGCCAAAGGCCAGTACGCGAGCGCCGGGATTGGCGGCCACGATGGCGGCGCTGGTGTGCGCAATGAACTCGCCGATCGCAGAGATCGGCACCGAGATGTCGTGCTTGAGGTTGTCGCCCTCCTGCGACTGGGCCTCCGGCAGGTGATGGCGGATCCGCCACAGCCCATCGGACTGCGCCAGCGAGGCCGCGATGGCGGCGTCCGCCACGATGCCAGCCTCGAAGGCCTCTTCCATCAGCTCGCCGAAGGCCTGCGTGGCGTGCGCCTCGCTATGCGGGTCGCTGCTCTCCAGCAGCACATACCAGGGATGCTCCTGTCCGAAGGGCGCGCGGCAGTCCGGGAAATGCCGCGCCACCAGTGCCACGCACACGCCGCTCATCAACTCGAACGCCGTCAGCGTGGCGGCTAGCCGGCGCTGGGCCAGTTCCAGCAGGCGCAGTGCCGCATGCGGATCGCTCACCGCGGCCAGCGCGGTCATGCGCGCCGCCGGACGCGGAAACAACTTGAGGGTGGCGGCGGTGATCACGCCCAACGTGCCCTCCGCGCCGATAAAGAGCTGCTTGAGGTCGTAGCCGGTGTTGTCCTTGCGCAGGCCGCGCAGGCCGTCCCAGATCTCGCCGTCGGGCGTCACCACTTCCAGCCCCAGGCACAGCTCGCGCGTATTGCCGTAGCGCAGCACCTGCACCCCGCCCGCGTTGCTGGCGAGATTGCCGCCGATGGTGCAACTGCCTTCC
Organism: Cupriavidus sp. UME77; assembly: GCF_014170355.1. NCBI lineage: Bacteria > Pseudomonadati > Pseudomonadota > Betaproteobacteria > Burkholderiales > Burkholderiaceae > Cupriavidus > Cupriavidus sp. UME77. The sequence continues at coordinate 18,347 of NZ_LZZU01000050.1, read as the reverse complement.
GCGCCGAGCGACAGCGGGTACAAGCGCCCCGCTTCCTGCGCCGCCTGCTGCACGGCGGCCAGGATACAGCCCGCCTCCGCGGTGAGCGTGTTGTTGATCGGATCGATCTCGCGGATGCGGTTCAGCCGCGCCGTGGACAGCACCAGCGCGCGGCCGCCGTCGTCCGGGATGGCGCCACCCACCATGCCCGTATTGCCACCCTGCGGCACCAGCGGCACCTGGCGCGCCGCGCACCAGCGCACGATGGCCGCCACGTCGGCCGTGCTATCGGGCTGCGCCACCGCCAGGGCGCGGCCGGTCCAGCTGCGGCGCCAGTCGGTGAGAAACGGCGCCGTGTCATCGGCGGCGCTCAGCAGGCGGCCGGCAAACTGGTTGCGCAAGTCGGCCAGCGTGGCATCGGTCATGGTTGTCTCCTGTCTTGCATTTTGTTTTTTTATCTTCTTTTGTCAGTCCGCGATCCGCATCGCCGGGGTGATCTGGCGCGGGTCCGTGACCAGTTCCAGCACGGCGGGCTTGCCCGCGGCCTGCGCACGCGCAAAGGCTGCGGCGAAATCTTCCGTCTGCGTCACGCGCTCCGCCCAGGCCCCGCACGACTGCGCCATCGCCACAAAATCCGGGCTCGGGATGTCCGTGCCGCTGACGCGCCCGGGATAGCGCTTTTCCTGGTGCATGCGGATGGTGCCGTACATGCCGTTGTTGACCACCACCACGATCAGGTTCGCGCCGTACTGCGCGGCCGTGGCCACTTCCTGCGGGTACATCAGGAAGCAGCCGTCGCCGGCGAAGCACACCACGGTGCGCTGCGGGTCGCGCAGCTTGGCGGCAACCGCCGCAGGCAGGCCGTAGCCCATGGCGCCGCAGGTGGGGGCCAGCTCGGTGCGCGGCTGGCGATAGGCGTAGTAGCGATGCAGCCAGACCGTGTAGTTGCCGGCGCCGTTGGTCAGCACGGCGTCGTCGGGCAAGACCCGGTCCAGGTGCGCGATCACCGCGCCCATGTCCACGCCGGTGAGCTGCGGGTGCGGCTTGGCCGGGGCCACGAAAGCGGTATGCGCGGCGCGTGCGGCGCTGGTCCAATCGGCCCAGCGCACCGCCGCAGGCGGCGTGAACGCGGCCAGCATGGCGGCGCCTGGCTCGATGCCCGCATGGATGGCCAGCTCGGGCTGGTAGACGCGGCCCAGCTCGGCGCTGTCGGCGTGCAGGTGGAACAGGCGCTGGCGCGGCTGCGGCGCCTCCAGCAAGGTGTAGCCGTCGGTCGCGATATCGCCCAGCCGCGTGCCGAAGGCCAGGATCACGTCGGCCGTGCGCACGCGCTCGGCCAACGCCGGGTTGACGCCCAGGCTGAGGTGCCCGACGTAGTGCGGATCGCGGTTGTCGAATACGTCCTGGCGGCGAAAGGCACAGGCCACCGGCAGGTTCCAGCGCTGCACGAAGGCCGCGAAATCGGCCGCCGCCTGCGCGCTCCAGTTGGCGCCGCCGGCAATCACCAGCGGGCGCTCGGCCCCGGCCAGCGCGGCAGCGAGCGCATCGGCATCGGCCGCGCGCGGTGCCGCCGCCACCGGGCGATAGCGGCCGGTATCGGCCACCTCGCACAGGCCGTCCAGCACGTCTTCCGGCAGGGAAATCACCACCGGGCCGGGCCGGCCCGAGGTGGCGCACTGGAACGCGCGCGCCACCAGCTCAGGGATACGAGCCGGATCCTCGATCTCCACCACCCACTTGGCGATGGAGCCGAACATGGCGCCGTAGTCGACCTCCTGGAAGGCCTCGCGGCCCTTGTGGCCGCGAGCGATCTGCCCAACGAAGAGCAGCATCGGCGTGGAATCCTGCGCTGCGATATGCACGCCGATGCTAGCGTGCGTGGCGCCCGGGCCGCGCGTGACAAAGCAGATGCCGGGGCGGCCAGTGAGCTTGCCGTCGGCCTCGGCCATGTTGGCCGCGGCGCCTTCGTGCTTGCAGACGATCAGGTCAATGGCGGGCTGGTCGTGCAGTGCGTCGAGGACATCCAGGAAACTCTCGCCCGGCACGCAGAAGATACGCTCGGCGCCGTGGATGCGCAGCGCGTCCACCAGGACCCGGCCGCCGGAGCGCGGCGCCGGATTGGCGCAGGAGGAGGAAGGGGAAGGCACGGTAGCTGCAACGGATTGGCTGGTCATGGCAGAAAGAAAATGGTGCAGTGCAATCAGGCCGGAGCCGGAATGGCAGAGATCCGGAACCTCCGGGAATGTAGCGATTGTTACGTCGCAAACGCTTTGGGCGCCTGGCTTAAGGCGCATTTCTGTTATGCGCAAAACGCAAGGCTACTCCCACGGCACGCGTGTAGCCTGTTGTCAGGCGATCCCACCCTGCCACATGCGCCGCTTGCCAGAGCATAGCGGCCGCGTCACGCAGCGCAAAGGCGATGGCCCAGACAAAAATACAATGGAGACCAAGACATGCTTCTGCAGCTTCTGCACCTGCGGCCCTTGCAGGCCAGCCAGCCGGCCCATCAGTCCCATCCCGCTTTCCAATCCGCTTTCCATCCCGCCTCCCAGGCCCGCCGCGCCTTTGGCCTGCTCGCCTGCGCCCTGGCCGCCGTTGGCGCGCTGCCGGCGCATGCGCAGGACACCTGGCCGGCCAAGCCGGTCAACTACGTGGTGCCCTTTGCCGCGGGCGGCACCACGGACGTGCTCGGCCGCCTGATTGGCCAGCGTCTGTCGCAGATGATCGGCCAGCCGGTGGTGGTGGAGAACCGCGCCGGCGCGGGCGGCAATATCGGCTCCGACTATGTGGCCAAGGCCGCGCCGGACGGTTACACCCTGGTCGGCGGCACCATCAGTTCGCACTCGATCAATGTGAGCCTGTATCCGAAGATGCCTTATGACCCGATCAAGAACTTCCAGCCCGTGGCCCTGATCGGCACCCTGCCCAACCTGCTGGTGGTCAACGCCAACAGCCCGTGGAAGTCCGTGCAGGACGTGATCGCCGCCGCCAGGGCCAAGCCCGGCGCGGTCTCCTTCGGCTCGGCCGGCAACGGCACCTCGCAGCACCTGGCCGGCGAGTTGTTCTCCAGCATGGCGGGCGTCAAGCTGCTCCACGTGCCGTTCAAGGGCAGCAACCCGGCCGTGCAGGCCTTGCTAGGCAACCAGGTCGATGTCTTGTTCGAGAACAGCGTGGCCGCCATGCCGATGATCCAGTCCGGCAAGTTCCGCGCGCTGGCCACCACGGCTGCCAAGCGCACCCGCGAACTGCCCGACGTGCCGACCGTGGCCGAGGCCGGCGGCCCGAAGCTGCAAGGCTACGAGATCGTTTCCTGGCAAGCCGTGTTTGCCCCCGCTGGCACGCCTGCACCCATCGTCAACCGCCTTGCCGCGGACATCGGCAAGATCATCCAGGAGCCGGACATGCGCGCCCGGCTGGCCTCGCTCGGGATCGAGCCGTCCGGCGCTGGCCCGGCCGAACTGGGCGCGTTCCAGAAGAGCGAAGTGGCCAAGTGGGCGCAACTGATCAAGAGCGCCAACATCCGCCCGGAATGACGCCGGTGCATGGCTCGCATGGTTCGCCGGGTACCCAAGCCGGGCCCGGCGGCTTATCATGGGGGCCGCCATGTTCGACCGATTTCCCCACCGATCTCCCCTCCTCTTTCGAACCCCAAGCTCATGAGTGAACACCGCATCCCGACTCCCGCCCTCCATCAATGGGTGGTCGATCTCTGGCGCGCCGCCGGCTCCGATGCCCGCGAGGCCCGCCTGACCGCCGACCACCTCGTCGGCGCCAACTTGTCAGGCCACGACTCGCACGGGGTCGGCATGATCCCGAAGTACGTGATGTCCTGGCAAGGCGAGCAGCTTCAACTGAACCAGCGCGTGAGCGTGGTCCACGAGGCTGGCGGCATCCTCAGCCTGGATGGCAATCGCGGCATGGGCCAGGCGGTGACCGAGGAAGCCATGGGCCTGGCCATCGAGCGCGCGCGCGAGCACGGCGTATGCGTGCTGGGGCTGCGCGCCTCGCACCACCTGGGCCGGGTTGGGCACTGGGCCGAGCAGGCTACCGCTGCCGGCATGATTTCCATCCACTTCGTCAATGTGCTATCCAAGCCGATCGTGGCCCCGCATGGCGGCTATGAGGCGCGCTATGGCACCAACCCGTTCACCATCGGCGTGCCGGTGGCCGGCGGCGAGCCGCTGGTGATGGATTTCGCCACCAGCGCAATCGCGCTGGGCAAGGTGCGCGTGGCCAACAACAAGGGCGTGACGGTGCCCCCGGGCTGCCTGCTCGACACCGAAGGCCATCCAACCGACGACCCGGCCGTGATGTTCCCGCCCGCTGGCGAGGCGCAGGGCGCGCTGCGCCCCTTCGGCGAGCACAAGGGCTACGTGCTGGCGGTGATGTGCGAACTGCTGGGCGCGGCGGTCACCGGTGGCCACACCATCCGCCCGGAGACCCTGACCCACGAGCACGCGGTCTGGAACAATATGCTGGCCATCGTGTTCGACCCAGAGCGCCTGGGCAGCAGCACCACCTTTGGCCACGAAGTGCAGGCCTTCGTCGACTGGCTGCGCTCATCGCACCTGCAGCCCGGCACCGATGCCATCCTGCTGCCCGGCGAGCCGGAACGCGCCTGGCGCCGCGCCCGCGCCGAGTTCATGCCGGTGGACAGCGGCACGCTGGCCCAGCTTGACGACGCAGCGGCGCGCGTGCAGGCAGCGCGCGGCAAGTCGCCCGGCCCGCTGTCGCGGCTGGCGGTGGACTGATCCCCCCGCTCCGGCGACTCACCGAAACCTTCAGGCCTAGCCACCATGCCCCACCTCATCATTGAAATTACCGAAAACACCCGCCTCACCTGCTCGCAGGAAGAACTGCTGGACGAGGCCAATGCCGCGCTGCTGGCCTCCGGCCAGTTCGGCGAGCCGGACATCAAGTCGCGCTGCATCACGCTGACCTCCTACCGCCAGGGCACCGAAGCGCGCGAGCGCGCTTTCGTCCATGCGCGCCTGCACATCCTGGACGGCCGCGACCTGGCCGTGCGCCAGGCACTGAGTCAAGCGATCTGCGAGGTCATTGCCGACGCGGTGCGCCCGGCCAACGCGGAAGACAGCGTGCAGGTCAGCGTGGAGGTGGTGGAGATGGAACGCGCCAGCTTCACCAAGCAGATCGTCAGCGGTTCGCACTGACCCGCCAGACCAGCAAGCCATCTGGCATCAGCGATGGCCCCGCAGCCGGTCAAAGGCTGCGGGGCCGCACCGCCCTGGCAGATCGGGGTCACCGGCTGACCCATTCGCCTTCCAGCCTTAAAAGACAGGAACACCATCGTCATGTCCTCCCTCCCGAATTCAACCTTGCCCTCGCCCCTGCCCAACCGCTTTCGTGCCGACGTGCTGGCGCACAAGCGCGTGATCGGGTGCTGGTGCTCGCTGGGCAACGCCACCACCACCGAGATCCTCGGCCTGGCGGGCTTCGACTGGCTGCTGCTTGACGGCGAACATTCGCCCAACGACGTGCTGACCTTCATCCCGCAGTTGATGGCGCTGCAAGGCAGCGTGAGCGCGCCGGTAGTGCGCCCGCCCGCCAACGATCCGGTGCTGCTCAAGCGGCTGCTGGACATCGGCTTCTACAATTTCCTGATTCCCTTTGTGGAAAGCGCGGAGCAGGCCGGGCGCGCGGTGAGCGCCACCCGCTACCCGCCAGCAGGCGTGCGTGGCGTGTCGTCGGTCCAGCGCAGCAACCGCTATGGCACGGTGCCGGATTACTTCAGCCAGATCAATGACAACATCTGCGTGCTGGTGCAGATCGAAAGCCGCAAAGGCGTGGACGCGGCCGACGAGATCTGCGCGGTCGATGGGGTCGACGGCATCTTTATCGGCCCGAACGACCTCGCGGCCGCCTACGGCCACCTCGGCAACCCCAACCACCCCGAAGTGCAGGCGCAGGTGGCGCGCATCTTCGAGGCCGCCAGGCGCGCCGGCAAGGCCGTGGGCACGCTGACTCCGGTAGAAGCCGACGCGCGCCGCTACCTGGACATGGGCGCGAGCTTCGTGGCGGTGGGCGTGGACCAGAGTCTCTTCCGTACCGCGACGCAGGCGCTGCGCGATCGTTTCGCCAGCTAAGCCTCGCGATGAACTCCGAGGACCTGGCCTGCTTCGTCTGCGTCGCCAACACGCAGAGCATCTCGCGCGCCGCGCTCGAAATGGGCGCGGACCAGTCCACCGTAAGCCGGCAGATCGCCCGCCTGGAAGCCGCGCTGGACACCCGCCTGTTCCATCGCAGCGGGCGCGGCGTGGTGCTGACCGAAGCCGGCCAGACGTTGATCGTCTATGCGCGGCAGGTGGCGGCCACGCTGGCCGAAGCCCGCGAAGCCATCCGCGCTTCGTCGGCGCAAGGCCCGGCGCAACTGGTGATCGCGGCACAGCCCACCATCGCCAACACCGCATTCGCCAGCATCGGCACCGCGCTCAAGCAACGTTTTCCGGCGACCAAGGTGCGCTTTGTCGAAGGACTGGCCAGCCCCGTGCTCGCCTGGCTGGCGGCTGGCGAAATCGATGTCGCCCTGCTCTACCTGCCCGAACAGCAAGGGGCGCTGAAAGTCGACATCCTGCTGGAAGAAGACCTGACCCTGGTCACGCCGACATCCTGGAGCCACCTCGGCCCGACCTTTCCCGTGCGCCGCCTTGGCGAAGTGCCGCTGATCCTGCCCAGCACGGGACATGGCCTGCGCGTGCTTGCCGAATCGCTCGCTGCTCGCGCGGGCGCCAGCCTGCAACTGGCGCTGGAATGCGACGCGTCCAATACCGTGTCGATGCGCCTGGTGGAAGACGGCTGCGGCGCCACCCTGCTGCCGTTTGCCGCGGTCGCGGATCGCGTAGCGCAAGGCCGGCTGCATTCAGCCCGGCTGGTGGATCCGGTAGTGACGCGGCAGGTGGCCCTTGCCACCGCGCGTAACCGCACACCGGTGCCGGAATTGTGGGACATCATGCAAACGGTGAGGCAGTCCGTGCGCAATATTGTGATGTCGGGCGCGTGGCCGGGGGCGCGGTTGATTTGACATCTCAAATTCCGTCAGATTCCGGCTGCCTGTTACCGCCTTGAAGGTTTTGCAACCGCCACCTAGGCTCGATGCCTGAAGCCAACACTTGGGAGAACGCCGATGCACGCCGATCAACTCCGCTCCGTCCAGGCCCCGCTCAAGGAAAAGTACCGGGAACACCCCGAGGCTGCCTTGATCACCTTGCGTGCATCGAGCCGCTTGGGCGAGGGAGTTACCTGCCACGTCGAAACCGGCAAGGCCATGGTCGAAGCCGGCCTGCACCCTGCCACCGGCGGCACCGGCCTGAGCGCCTGCTCCGGCGACATGCTGCTGGAGGCCCTGGCCGCCTGCGCTGGTGTCACGCTGAATGCGGTGGCTACGGCGCTGGGCATCGTGCTGCGCGATGCGCACGTGCTGGTGGAAGGCGACCTCGATTTTCGCGGCACGCTTGGCGTGAGCAAGGACGCCATCGTGGGCTTTCGCGCGATCCGGATGCGCTTTGAACTGGATACCGATGCGCAGGCCGACCAGATCGAATCGCTGCTGCGGCTGACCGAGCGCTATTGCGTGGTGTACCAGACGCTCCGCGGCGGTACGAAGATCGACGTGACCCATGCCGCCGGCACGGGGCCGGCGGCATAGCCTGCCAGGAGGTGCTCAGGGTTTGATGTTCTGGTTGTGGCGGAACAGGTTGTTGGGGTCGTACCGCCGCTTGACCTCGACCAGCCGGGCATGGTTCGGCCCGTACGCGGCGCCGACGCGATCGCCCTCTTCCTGCGTCAGGAAATTCACGTATACCGAGCCAAGCGCGTAAGGTGCCGCGGCCTGGAACACCTCGCGCGACCAGGCGATGCAGGCGGCGTCGTCAGCCGGCTCGGTCCAGCGTCCGTGCACGTTCATGACGTAGTTGGCATCGCGATTGGGGTAAGCCACGGCGTCTGCCGCGACCCGGTTAGTCTGGCCGCCCATGGCGCCGATGAAGATCTCGGTGTGCGGCGAGGGCAGCTTGTTGACGTAATCCACCAGCAACGTGAGCAGGCCATCATCCAGCCCGGCGAAGTTGTGCGATTTCCAGTAGTTGCGCGCCCCCGGCGTGAGCAGAGGGTCGAACGCCTGCTGCCAGGCAGTAAACGGCATGGGTCCGACATGCTCGCCGTAGGGTGTGCCGAGATGGCGCAAGGGCTCGACCAGTTGCGGGCCGTTGGCTGGCGGCCCGATGTAGCAGATGGCCAGGGCTACGATGGGCTTGCCATGGGTCTGCGGCGGCAGGAACGGCAGCGGCGGCGCGAGCCGCATCACGGCCCACACGGTCAGCTCATCGGGCATGCCATCGAAGCGGTCACGCAAGGCTTGCAACACGGCCACGCCCTGCTCCAGCGGATAGACGATCAGGCCACCATAGATTTCCGGGCCGACTGGCCGCAGGGCGAACTCGAACATGGTGACCACGCCGAAGTTGCCGCCGCCGCCGCGAATGGCCCAGAACAGGTCGGGATGCTCGGTGGCGCTGGCGTGCACCAGCTTGCCATCGGCTGTCACCACCTGGGCGCTGACCAGGTTATCCACGGTGGTGCCGTACTTGCGGCTGATCCAGCCAAAGCCGCCGCCCAGGGTGAGTCCGGCTACACCGGTGGTGGAGTTGATGCCAAGCGGCGTGGCAAGGCCGAAGGCCTGCGCCTCGTGGTCAAAATCACCCAGCGTGGCGCCGGGCTCCACATAGGCGCGCAGCGCAGTGGGGTCGACCCGCACCGATTTCATGCCCGACAGGTCCAGCGTGACGCCCCCATCGCAAAGGGCCAGGCCGCCGATATTGTGGCCGCCGGCGCGTACCGACAGCGGCACGCCATTGTCCCGCGCGAACGCGACCGTATCGATGACATCGGCCGCGCCGGCGCTTTTGACGATCAGCGCGGGACGGCGGTCGATCATGGCATTCCAGACTTGCCGCGCCTGCTCATAGCCCGGCTCGCCAGGTTGCAGCACCTGGCCTCTCAGTTTCGACTTCAACCCATTGACCAGCTCACTCGACAAATCGGCCATGATGGCACCTCGCGACGGAATCCCGGATAGGGGTTCGGCCGCGGCACTGGCCGCGCGCCACCAAGCAAGGCTTGATCCGTGCTTGATCCGTCTCCGGCGTCATGTCGGGCAGAGGATGGCATGGCGAACTGAAGGGGGAAGGCAGCAGGCGTGGTAGCCAGGAGAAGGGCCGAATCCTTCCTCATTTAAGGTTGGCCCCCGACGAATGTAAAGCGGCCGGGACACTGGTCCCGGCCGCTTATCGCCGCATCGATTTTCTTGGCCGCGCTGGCCGGGCTATCGGGTCAGGTCACCGGCGCCGGGTTGAACAGCACCAGCGAATTGTGCAGCTTATGGTGCTCAGCCCAGGTCTTCTTGCGCCCGCTCGCCACATCCAGCATCAGCCGGAACAACTCCCAGCCCACATCCTCGATGGTGGCCTCGCCGGTGGCGATGCGGCCCGCATTCACGTCCATCAGGTCGTGCCAGCGGCGTGCCAGATCGCTACGCGTTGCCACCTTGATCACCGGCACTTCGGCCAGGCCGTACGGCGTGCCCCGGCCGGTGGTGAACACGTGCAGGTTCATGCCGGCGGCCAGTTGCAGGGTGCCGCAGATAAAGTCGCTGGCGGGCGTGGCCGCGTAGATCAGGCCCTTTTGCTTGAGCTTCTCGCCGGGGGAAAGCACGCCGGTGATGGCCGTGCTGCCCGACTTGACAATCGAGCCCATGGCCTTTTCGACGATATTGGACAGGCCGCCCTTCTTGTTGCCGGGGGTGGTGTTGGCGCTGCGGTCAACCCGGCCCTTTTCCAGGTAGCGGTCGTACCAGTCCATCTCGCGGATCATGGCCTGCGCCACTTCCGGCGTGGCGGCGCGCGCGGTGAGCTGGTCGATGCCATCGCGCACTTCCGTGACTTCCGAGAACATCACGGTGGCGCCGGCGCGCACCAGCAGGTCGGTGGCAAACCCCACGGCGGGATTGGCGGTCACACCCGAAAAAGCATCGCTGCCGCCGCACTGCACGCCCACCACCAGTTCCGAGGCCGGGCAGGTTTCGCGGCGGCGCTGGTCCAGCTTGGCCAGGTGGGTACGCGCCATTGCCATGATGGAATCGATCATGCTCTCAAAGCCGACGTGCTCGTCGTCCTGCAGGCACACCACGCCAACATCCAGGCCGCCGGGCAAGCTGCCGGCCGGCAGCAGGCGCTCCGGCTGCAGCTTCTCGCAACCCAGGCTCACCATCATGGCGGTGCCGCCGAAATTCGGGTTCAGCGCGATATTGCGCAGCGTGCGGATCGGCACGATAGCGTCCGGCGCATCGATGGCCACGCCGCAGCCGTAGGTGTGCTCCAGCCCCACCACATCGTCCACATTGGGATACTGCGGCAGCAGCTCGGCCTTGATGCGCCGCACCGCGTGCTCCACCACGCCCGACACGCACTGCACGGTGGTGGTGATGGCGAGGATGTTGCGGGTGCCGACCGAGCCGTCCGGATTGCGAAAGCCCTCGAAGCTATAGCCTTCCAGCGGTGGCAGCGGTTCCGCCACGCGCGTGCCGACAGGCAGGTTGTCCAGCCCGGGCGCCACCGGCATCTCGATCACGCGCTCGTTGACCCAGCTGCCTTTGGGCAGGTCGCGCAGCGCGTAGCCGATCACCACGTTGTAGCGCACCACGGCATCGCCAGCCGCCAGGTCCACCAGCGCCACCTTGTGGCCCTGCGGCACCCGCTCGCGCAGCGTCAGCCCGCAGGGAAACACCGTGCCCTCGGGCAGGCCGCCATCGTTGGCGACGATCGCCACGTTATCCAGCTCGTGGATGCGGATGTACAGCGCAGTGCCCTGCACCGGCGCAGCCGGCTGCGAACCGCCTGGCTGTTCTACTTTGATATCGATCACCGTCATGTATTTTTCCTTGCGAAACTCTTGGCCGCTGCGCCGGGGCGGCACCTGCGCAGCAGGCGCCACTCAATTCATGGATTTCAGGGATGCTTGAGCTCGACGCGCTTGATTTCCTTGACGATCACGAGGTAGCTGATCACCGTCACCAGCGCGTTGGCGCCGACGAAGACCAGCGCGCCATTGAAAGAACCGGTGGTGCCAAGGATATATCCGATCACGATAGGCGTGACGATGCCCGCGATATTTCCGAACATGTTAAAGATGCTGCCGGCCAGGCCAATCACTTCCTTCGGTGCCGTATCCGCCACCACGGCCCAGCCCAGCGCGCCGATGCCCTTGCCGAAAAAGGCCAGTGCCATGAAGCCCACCACCAGCCATTCGCTATCCACGTAGTTGCAGGCAATCATGCTGACCGACAGCAGCATGCCGGCGACGATCGGCACCTTGCGGGCCACCGTCAGCGAGTAGCCGCGGCGCAGGAACCCATCGGAAATCACGCCGCCCAGCACCCCGCCCAGGAACCCGCAGATTGCCGGCAGCGATGCGACAAACCCCGCCTTCAGGATCGACATGCCACGGGCCTGCACCAGGTACACGGGAAACCACGTCAGGAAGAAGTACGTCAGCACGTTGATGCAGTACTGGCCCAGGTACACGCCCAGCAGCATCCGGTTGGAGAGCAGCTGGCGCACGTAGAACCAACGCGTGCCTGAGGCTTCCTTGTCCTTCTTGCCAGCGTCGCCGCTCATCTCGATCAGGCCGCCGCCCTGCTTGATGTAGTCAAGCTCCGCGCGATTCACGCCCGGATGGGTTGCCGGGCTACGTACCACCTTGAGCCAGAGGCCGGCCAGCACCATGCCCAGCGCGCCCATCCACAGATAGACGTGGTGCCAGCCCAGCGCGTGGGTCAGCCAGGCCATCAGCGGCGTAAACAGCACCGCGGCAAAGTATTGCGCGGAATTGAAGATGGCCGAGGCCGTGCCGCGCTCGGCCGTGGGAAACCAGCTGGCCACGACCTTGGCATTGGCCGGGAACGCCGGCGACTCGGCCAGGCCCACGGCAAATCGCAGCACGAACAGCGTGGTCACGGCCGCGCCAACGGTGGCGAATACGCCGATAAAGCCCTGCAGCAAGGTAAAGAACGACCACAGGAAAATACTGCAGGCATAGATGCGGCGCGCGCCAAAGCGGTCCAGCAGCCAGCCACCCGGGATCTGCGCCATCACATAGGCCCAGCTGAACGCCGAGAAGATAAACCCCATCTGCACGGCATCGAAGCCGAACTCCGATCGCATCGCCGGGCCGGTGATGGAAAGCGTGGCGCGATCGGCATAGTTCACCGTCGTCACCACGAAGATCATCAGCAGTATCCAGTAACGGACATGGCTGCGACGGGTGGCCTCTCCGGCCACGCTGATGGTATTGCTGAGATTCATGGTGTCTCCTGCACGAGCCGGATTCGAGATGGGGCTGCCTTACGTGGTACGGCACGCGCCATCTCGCCTAATTGTCCGCTTACGTGATATGTCATCGTATAACTTGAATTATAGGCATCCGATTTCGTCGGCAACATTGAGTGTTTACCCTAGCTCCAGGACAACGGCGTTGGCGAGGGTGCATTAGCCGTTGCAGGGGCGCTGTTGGTCCGGGTGCGCCGACTTGAAGATGCCACGCCCCAAGCTTTCAGGCAGCTTTCAAGGTGAATACCTGCGATTCTGCCATGAGGCGCTCCATTCCGCGCCGGATAGATCCAACCCTCCTGCCCCGTCTTTTCCTATTGACTGGTACCAGCAAAGCCGAGGGACGATGCCTGTTCCCAAAACAAAAGTACTTGCGCATCCAAATATCTAGTTGTACGATGACGTATCTCGAAATTGTGCAGACGAAAGTCATGCACAAGAACCACTGAACCAACACCGCCCTTGCGGGTATCAGGACCAGCCATCATGACCACACCACAAGAACTCAAGCAGATTGTCTCGGAAGGCCTGCTTTCCTTCCCCGTGACCGACTTCGACGCGCAAGGCAACTTCCGCCCCGAGACCTATGTAGAGCGCCTGGAATGGCTGGCCCCCTACGGCGCGACCGCCCTGTTCGCCGCCGGTGGCACCGGTGAGTTCTTCTCGCTGACGCCGGACGACTACTCCAATGTCATCCGCACCGCGGTGGAAACCTGCGCCGGCAAGGTGCCCATCCTGGCCGGCGCCGGCGGCCCGACCCGCATGGCCATCGCCTACGCCAAGGAAGCCCAGCGCCTGGGCGCCAAGGGCATCCTGCTGCTGCCGCACTACCTGACCGAAGCCTGCCAGGACGGCATTGCCAACCATATCGAAGAAGTCTGCAAATCGGTCCACATCGGCGTGATCGTGTACAACCGCGGCAATTCCCGCATCAACGCGGACATGCTCGAACGCCTGGCCGACCGTTGCCCCAACCTGATCGGCTTCAAGGACGGCGTGGGCGAGATCGAAGGCATGGTCCGCATCCGCCGCAAGCTGGGCGACCGCCTGTCCTACCTGGGCGGCCTGCCCACCGCCGAAGTGTACGCCGCCGCCTACAAGGCACTGGGCGTGCCCGTGTACTCGTCGGCCGTGTTCAACTTCATCCCCAAGACGGCGATGGACTTCTACCGCGCGATCGCCGCCGACGACCACGCCACCACCAACCGCCTGATCGACGAGTTCTTCCTGCCGTACCTGGACATCCGCAACCGACGCGCAGGCTACGCGGTGAGCATCGTCAAGGCCGGCGCCAAGCTGGTCGGGCACGACGCCGGCCCGGTCCGCGCGCCCCTGACGGACCTGGACGAGCAGGAACTGGCGATGCTGGATGCGCTGATCAAGAAGCTGGGGCCGCAGTAAACCAGACGGGCTTGCCCAGCCAACCGCTGCAGGCGCGGCTGGCGCAGGCCTGCGCTGCTCGCGCCAATGACGCCACTCCAACGCCGCCAAACTATCGTCGCGCGGCGTCAACTTCCGCGCCAGCCTCACGCCCACCCCAGTTCCCCGCCTGGCTTTCCAGCCGCGCCCTGATGAAATCCATCAGCGTGCGGGTGGCCAGCGTGGGAAACCGGTTTGGCGCGGTCAGCATGTAAATGCTGTCGCCCACGCCTTCAGGCTCGTACTCGGGCAGCACCTCCACCACTTCGCCACGCCCGATCTGCTGCCACACGGCATAGCGCGGCAGCAAGGCAACGCCGAGTCCTGTCAGCATCGACTCGAACAGGAAGGGATAGTCGCCGGACTGGATGCGGGGGGCGACCCGCAGGATCAGCGGCGTGCCGGCCAGCTTCAGCTTGAGATCGAAGCGCCTCCCCAGCGACGCTGGCGCGATCAGGTCGCAGTGGGCAAGATCCTCCGCGCGGCTGACCGGCCCGTGCTCCGCCAGGAACGCGGGCGATGCGCACAGGCACCAGCCTACCGCGCAAATCTTGCGCGCCACATGATCCTCCGGCGGCAGGGAGGTGATCTTCAACGCCACATCCACCTCGGCGGAGATCAGGTCGCCGATATAGTCATTGATCAGCACGCGCAGGGAGATGGCCGGGTATTGCCGGGCGAACTCCAGCAATACCTGCGCCAGGTACAAGTGCCCGAGCCCCGTGGGCAGGCGGATCCGCACATCGCCGCGCACGGAATGGCCGAGACTGTCGATGGAAGTGCCCGCCGCCTGCAACTCATCCAGCATGCGCACGCCGTGCGCATACAGCAGCCGCCCGGCCTCGGTCAGCTCCACATGGCGGGTGGTGCGCCGCATCAGTTGCGCGCCCATATGCTGCTCCAGCGCCTTGAGCCGGCGCGAGACATTGGAGCGGGTCATGCCGCCGCGCGCGGCGGCGGCCGTGAGCGTTCTGGATTCCACCAGCGTGACGAATAGCCGGATCAGGTTCAGGTCGAAGCTGGGATTATTGTCAATCATGAGTCAACACGGGTGGCACAAGTCGGCGGATTGTCACGACCAGGAGTACGCCCTAGCATAGGGCATCCCACGCTACATGACGACTCCCAGATCCCTGCCGATGGCCCAGACCGACCTGCAATCCGCGCTACCTTCGCATACCCCGCCTTCATCCGAAGCTGTCGACGACCTGCCCTTTTCCGGCTTGCGCATCCTGGATATCAGCCAGGGCATCGCAGGCCCCTACTGCGCGCATATCCTCTGGCAGCAAGGCGCCGACGTCATCAAGGTCGATCCGCCTGCAGGCGACTGGGGCCGGCATGTTGGCGTGGTGCGTGGCGAGCACAGTGCCCTGTCAATCGCGTACAACGCCGGCAAGCGTGGCGTCTGCATCGATGCGGCCACAGACGCCGGCAAGGCGTTGTTGTTCGACCTCGCGCTGCGGGCGGATATCGTGGTGCAGAACTTCAGGCCGCAGGTTGCCGAGCGCCTTGGCGTTGGCTACGCGGCGCTGTGCGCGCGCAATCCGGCGCTGGTCTATGTGTCCATCAGCGGCTACGGCGCGGACGGCCCTTATGCCGACTACCCGGCCTCGGACTCCGTGATGCAGGCCGACAGCGGTCTCATGCACACCAACCGCATGGCCGACGGCTCGCCGCGGCGCATCGGCATGCTGCTGGCGGACGCTGCCACCGGCCTGTACGCGGCGCAGGCCGCCGCCGCCGCCTTGTGCAGGCGTTTTCGCAGCGGTGCCGGCGCGCATGTCGAGCTGAGCCTGTTCGACGCCTGCGTGGCGCTGCAGGCCAACAATATCCTCGAGTACGCCATCCAGGGCGCTGTGGCCGCCGGGCCGGTGAGCGCGCCAAATGGCGTCTTTGCCACCAGCGATGGCAGCCTCACCTTGCTGGCGCTCAACAACGCGCAATTCGGCAGGCTCTGCCGCGCGCTGGATCGCCCTGGCTGGGCGCAAGATGCGCGCTTTGCGGACAACGCCAGCCGCATGGCGCACGCGGCCTGGCTGCAGGACGCCGTGGCGGCGGTGCTTGCCGGCAAAAGCACGGCGCACTGGCTCGGCATCCTGCAGGCGCATGACATCCTTCATGCGCCGGTGCGCAACTACCAGCAAGTGCTCGACCACCCGCTAGCGGCGCCGCAGGGGACCTTCCAGACGGTCGAGCAGGCGGGGCTGGGTGCCTTGCCGTTTGCCGGCATCCCCGCCAAGGGCATGCGGCGGGCGGCCACCGCCGCGCCGCGTGTCGGTGAACACACCGAGGCCGTGCTGCGTGAGTACGGTGTCGCCCCGGACAAGCTCGCGCAATGGCTGGAGATGGGCGTGGTCAGGCAGGCCAGCCCTCTGACGGGCAACGCCGCCGCGGGAGCCAGCGCATGATGCGAGCCCTGCTCTGCGAGCATTTCGGCAAAGCGCAAGACGTCCGCCTTGCCAGCATCGCGCGCCCGGCATTGGTGGATCCGCACGCCGTCACGCTGGCAGTGGAGTACGCAAGCGTCAGCCACGCCACGGGCCTGATGGTGGAAGGCCGCTACCAGACCAAGCCGCCGCTGCCGTTCGTGCCCGGCACCGAGGCGGTCGGCCGCGTAGTGGCTTGCGGCGCAGCGGTAACCCGCCTGCGCCCTGGCGACCGCGTGGCGGCCATTGCCGACTGGGGCTGCTTTGCCGAAGAAGTCACGCTACCCGAATACACGGTCTACCCCATTCCCGATACGCTTGACTCGCTGCAAGCCCTGCCGATCCCGCTCTCCTACGGCACCGCTTACTGTGGCCTGGTGTGGCGCTGCGCCGTGCAGCCCGGCGACACGGTGCTGGTGCTAGGCGCCGGCGCCGGCGTGGGCCTGGCCGCCGTGGAAATCGCCCACCAGCTGGGCGCGCAGGTGATTGCTTGCGCCAGCACCGAAGCAAAACGCGCCCAGGCCCTGCGGCGCGGCGCCCAGCATGCGCTCGCACCGCAAGACCTGGCCGCCGCCGTCAAGCGCGTGAGCGGGGGGCGCGGTGCCGACGTGGTGGTGGACCCGGTAGGCGGCGACCTGTTCGACCAGGCGCTGCGCGCCGCCGCCGCCAACGCGCGGATTCTCAGCATCGGCTTTGCCAGCGGCCGCATCCCGCAAGCGCCGCTGAACCTGCTGCTGGTAAAGAACCTGACGCTGCATGGATTTTTCGTCGGCCGCTATATCGGCTGGACGCCCGCCAACGAGCGGGCACAGCATGCCCTCGCATTGCAGGCCGTCATGAAGACACTGTGCGGCTGGGCCAGCGAAGGAAAGATCCGACCGACTGTGTCGAAGGTGTACCCGATGAGCGGGCTGGCCGAGGCGCTGGACGCGCTGGAAGCCAGGCAGGTCATCGGCAAAGTCGCAATAAAAATAAAGGAGACTAACGCATGCCAAATCGATTCAGGGTCCTGAACACGCAGCACAGTACACAGCACACCAAGCATCGCCGGTCCGCGTTGCGCCTTGCCTTGCTGGCAACGATTGCAACCACCGCCCTTGCTGCCTTGGGCACGTCGCCGGCCCGTGCCGCCGACGATTTCCCGCAGCGCCCGATCCGCATGGTGCTGCCTTACCCGCCGGGCGGCCCCACCGACCTGCTGGCGCGCGTGGTTGCCGTCAAGATGGGCGACACGCTTGGCCAGACGGTGGTGATCGACAACAAGCCAGGCGCCAGCGGCATGATCGGCGCGGAAATGGTCGCCAAGGCCGCGCCAGATGGCTACACCATCCTGGCCAATGCCTCGCTGCATGTGATCAACCCGAGCATCTATCCCAAGATGCGCTACGACGCCTTCCGCGATTTTGTGCCCGTCACGCAACTGGCCGATGTGCCGCTGGTGCTGGTGGTCAACAACGACTCGCCGGTCAAGACCGTGCAGGACCTGATCGCCTATGCCAAGGCCAAGGGCGGCAGCATCAACTTCGGGTCGGCCGGCAATGCGTCGGCCCAGCAACTGGCGGGCGAATCGTTCAAGTTTGCCGCCAACGTCTCGATGCAGCACGTGCCGTACAAGGGCAGCTCGCCCGCGCTGACCGACCTGATGGGCGGCCAGATCCAGCTGATGTTCGATTCCATGCCATCGGCGATGCCGTTCATCAAGGCTGGCAAGCTGCGCGCCGTGGCCGTCACTACGCTCAAGCGGGCGCGTGCCCTGCCGGACGTGCCCACGGTGGCGGAGTCTGGCTTGCCCGGCTTCAATATCAGCACCTGGTACGGCTTGTGGGCGCCGCGCGGCACGCCAGCGCCGATCGTGGAGAAACTCGCGGCCCACGCCGCGCAAGCCCTGCGCCAGCCCGACGTGCAGCGCCAGTACGCCGACATGGGCGCCGAACCGGTAGGGTCTTCCCCCGCAGAGTTCGCGCGCTACACCGCGGCAGAGGGCAAGAAGTGGGCCGAAATCGTGCGCAAGTCGGGCGCCAAGGCGGATCAATAGCCATCGGCGGCCATCGGTGCGCTGCCGTGGCAAGCGGTGGCACCGATGGACAGATCCGCCCCACCGGCGGGACAATTGCCACCCCGGTGC